>JARGFS010000184.1 GCA_029211095.1 bacterium
CCAGCCTTACGGTGGCATGAAAGATTCCGGCTTTGGGCGCGAGGGAGTCAAGTATGCTATTGAGGATATGACCGAAATAAAGATATTGTCGATGAATCTGAAGTGACTGACAAGGTGAGCAGGAATTTTCAAGTGGTACGACCAAACTTGTTGGGGGGTGCGTCACAATCCGGGACAAACAAGTTTGACCCGGCCACCCAGGCGACCTATCGGGTGGACAATCGTATTATCGTCTCAGGGACCGGGCCGATTGCCGAAGATGGCTCTACCGCATCCGCATCGCCGGGGGGTGAGTCACAATCCGGGACAAACAAGTTTGACCCGGCCACCCAGGGATTGACCGTTAATATGGTAACTCTATCAAGAGCGGCAGATGAGGTAAAGTAGATGACGAGAAAGCTAATCTCGTCCGGGTCACCGTATGAAAATCAGATCGGGTTTTCGCGCGCAGTGCGAATCGATAATCGTATAATTATATCAGGGACCGGGCCGATTGCCGAAGATGGCTCTACAGCATCGTCGGGGGATGCGTTCGGACAGGCAATGCGATGTCTGGAAATCATCAAGAAAGCAGTCGAAGAGGCCGGAGGGTCACTCACCGACATTGTCCGCACCCGTATGTTTTTGACCGATGTCTCCGTGTGGGAGGAGGTCGGTCGGGCGCATGGTGAGTTTTTCCGTGACATCAAACCGGCCGCTACGATGGTTGTTGTCTCTGGACTGGTGCGTGACGATTGGCTGGTCGAGATTGAAGCTGAAGCGGTTGTTTCTTCGTAGGTCCATAGACAATAGTCTAAAGGTGGCTCCCGTTTATGTTCTGTCGCCCACCGCTTGCGGTGGGTACTTCTGATACGACAGCCGACTCTAATGGCTCCAACGGCAAGCCGTTGTTGTAATATCAGTCGTTTATGTGACCCTTGTTTCCCAAGTCTTGAAGGAGTCAAGACCGCCCTTCGTCATGTTCGAGGCGAACAGGGGTCTCGTCCTACTCATTAGCCGCAAGTCCCTTCCCCTGCACCAATCCCAGTCGCTCCAGGCGGGCATCGACGGCGCCGACTCTGCGCCCCAGACTATTGGCAATTGTTGTTTTGCTCTCACCGGCCTGGTACATGCTGGTCAGTTGCTGCTGCTCATTCTCCGTCCAGGGTTCATACGCTCTCGGGTACTGTTCCTGAATCTTCTCAAGGTTCACTAATCTTCGGTTGGCCACGACCAACCTGACTTGAACCCCCACTCTGACACGGTCATCCACCACGAGATGTTCGGATATTAGCTTGGCAGCCATTCCGGCGGCGGCCATGATGTCACCGTAGGTCAGGTCCGGGTAGGCGCGAAGAATAGATTCGTACGGGTAGCCGCGTGAGATGAGGTCCAGAATTTCAATCAGCGTGACTTTTGAGTCACCCAAGAAGATTGATTTTTCTTTATCAGTTACCATCGGGTTTTTCTCCTTTACTTGGAAGGTAAGAGGGGGCACTGACAACGGATGTCAGGGAAAGTTTGGTGGAAAGCGGAGAACTTTTCTGTTTTGCCGTTGTTCTTTCCCTTATGATCGCCTAAATTACGGGCTAACAGCAACGGATATAAGTGGATAGGGAATAATATGATATTTGGAGCGCATGAATCAATAGCCGGTGGTGTTTTCAATGCCCCGGAGCGGGGGAAAAAAGCGACCTGTGACACCATCCAGATGTTTAACAAATCGAACTCTCAATGGCGCGCTAAGAAGCTGGAGAGCAAGGAGATTGATAAGTACTTCGCCGCCATCGAGGAGACCGGCGTAACGGTCTCGACTTCGCACACCGCCTACCTGATCAATATTGCCTCGCCCGATCCGGCGTTGAACGAAAAATCATACAACGCCCTCAAAGAAGAGATGGAGCGGTGCGAGCTGTTGAAAATCCCCAACCTGGTCATGCATCCGGGGTCACACGTGGGAAGCGGTGAAGAGGCGGGGTTGGACAGGATTGCTGAGAATGTCAACAAGCTTCTGACCGAGTTGAAAGATAATCATGTCACCCTTCTTCTTGAAACTACGGCCGGTCAGGGGAGCAATCTCGGTTATACTTTTGAGCAACTGGCTTACATAATCGACCGGGTGGAGGCGGATGAGTATTTGGGGGTCTGTCTGGACACCTGTCACATCTTTGCCGCCGGGTACCCGATTTCGGACCCTGAAGATTACCAAGTCACCATGAAGATGTTTGATGATGTGATTGGCCTGGACCGCCTTCGCATCATCCACATGAACGACAGCAAGCGAGAGTTTGGCTCTCGCAAAGATCGTCATGAAGCGATCGGAGAGGGATTTATCGGGGTGGAGGCATTTCGGAACATTGTCAATGATGAGCGATTGAAAAACGTTCCACTGATTCTTGAGACCCCCAAGGAGGAAGAACTTCTGGAAGATGTAGAAAACCTGAAACTGCTGCGCTCTTTGGTGGAGAAATAGGGTTTCGATTTGGTCTTTGATGTCGGCAGGATCACAGGGATCCTGCCCATACTGGGACCATAAACCTGGTCAAACAAGTTGGCCCGGATACCTGAGGCTCTCACCCCCCCCTTAATCCTTGCGTGGCAAGCGACTGCGCCTTACCTTTAGCTCCTTATGAAACTTGGAATAATTGGAAAACCGCAAAGCGGTAAAACAACCGTCTTTAATGCCGCCTCCGGCCAACAGGAAGCTGTCGGTGATTTTTCACAGGCCGTACATCGGGCCATTATCAAGGTCCCCGATGAGCGGGTTGACCAGCTGGCCGAAATTGTCAAACCAAAAAAGATTACTTACGCCGAAGTTGAGTTTCTGGATGCGCCCGGATTTACCGGAAAAGGGAAAGAGACCGACAAATTTGAACTGAATCCGGAAATTCGGTTTATGGAAGCGCTGATGATGGTCGTGGATGCTTTTTCCGAAGAGGCCGATCCGGCCGGTGACATACAGGCGCTGATAGACGAGATGATCCTCGCCGATATGACGGTGCTGGAAAATAACATCACCAAAAAGCGGAAAAAGATCAAGGTGACCGGCGACAAGGCGGAAGCCGCCGATCTGGAATTGCTCCAGAAGTGCTACACTCAGTTGGAAGAAGAGAAATTGTTGATTGATCTTGATCTGGATGCGGCGCAGGAAAAATCTCTGCGGGGCTATACTTTCCTGACCCAGAAACCGCTGCTTATAGTTCTGAATCTGTCCGAAGATAAAATATCTTCGGCAGCCGAAATCGAACAAAAGCATGGTTCGCTGGTGAAACCGGGCAAATGCGAGTTGGTCGCGTTGTGTGGGAAAATGGAAGCGGAGCTGGTGGCGCTGGAAGATGAAGAGCGAGCGATGTTCATGTCTGAACTGGGGATAGAATCTCCGGCGGTGGAGCGGGTGATTCAGAAATCTTACGCCCTGCTTGGCCTGATTTCATACCTGACGGCGGGTGAGCCGGAAGTTCGGGCTTGGACAATCAAGCGGGGAACGGTCGCGCAGAAGGCGGCCGGTGTGATTCACAGCGACATTGAGCGCGGGTTTATCAGGGCCGAAGTTACCGCATTTGCCGATTACATGGAGCACAAGACTCCTGCCGCCCTGAAAGCGGCCGGAAAGTCCCGTCTTGAAGGGAAAGAGTATACGGTGTGTGACGGGGATGTGATCCTGTTTCGTTTTAACGTGTGAGCAGAATGCGAAAAAGAGCGCTCAGAAACTGTATATTATGTCAGCCTTGCCGATAATAATAAGAAGGTGAGAATTGGCAACGAATAGGTATAACGGAGCAATTGTGATAGATACTAAAGATGAAATAATTGAAGATGAGATAAAATCAGAGCAGGTCCTTTCTATTCTGCCGCTAAAAGGAACGATTGTATTTCCTTACTTAGTGGTGCCGCTTATGATCCAACGTGCCGATCAGACGAGGCTTGTCGATGATGCTTTGATGCGCGGGTCACGGATTGGACTGTTTTTGCAGAAAGACCCGGAACAGGAAAACCCGGGCCCCGATGATCTATATGAGATTGGGACCTCCGGTAATATCCTGAAAATGCTTCGCTTCCCCGATGGTTCGGTCCGGTTTCTTATTCAGGGACTGTCGCGGATAAGGGTCAAGAAGTTTGTGACCGAGACACCGTTCCTATCAGCCGAGGTTGAAGAAGTAGAGGAAGTGGACGCCGGATCGGTCAGACAGGAAGCGCTGCAGCGTAACCTGATGGAAAGCGCCGAGAAGCTATCGGAACTGGCTCCTTACCTGACCGAGGAATTCCACGTTTCAGCTATCAATCAGGACACCGGTTCCAAACTGGTTGATTTTGTGGCGTCCAATCTCAATATCGCCACCGAGCAGAAGCAGGAGATTCTCCAGGAACTCAATGTGATGCGGAGGATGCAGAGTCTGTATCGCATCCTCAACAAAGAGATTGAGGTGCTGGAACTTTCTCAAATGATTCAGGAGAAGGCGGCCTCTGAGCTGGGGAAATCACAGCGAGATTATATCCTCAGGGAGCAGATGAAGGCGATCAAAAAGGAACTGGGGCATGCCGACGATGCAACCGATCTGGATGAATTTGAGGAGAAGATAGAACAGGCTGCTATGCCTCAGGCGGCTGAGCAGGCCGCGCGGAAAGAGCTTGATCGGCTTTCGCACATGCCGCCGTCATCGGCTGAATACACAGTCAGCCGAACTTACCTTGACTGGCTGGTAACGCTTCCGTGGTCAGTCTCTTCGGAAGATAAATTAGACCTTCGCAAGGCCAA
>JARGFS010000185.1 GCA_029211095.1 bacterium
CCATGAGCTTTGATTATGACAAACTGGAATCTCTGGTTGGTAGCTCCGCTAAAGAGGCGATAAAGGGGGAATAAGAAGCAGACCTGTGGAAGCACGCTGCCTGCGCTGGAAGAGAGACAGAATACAAGGTTGCCTCACTGACACCGAGACAATATATTTGGGCTTGAGTTATTCGTAGGGCAGGATCCCTGTGATCCTGCCAGCCTGTATATGAGCAAGGAGCAAGAGTGGCGCACGCAATCAACAAAGAAGCTGATGCTTTATTAGATAAAGAATTCAAAGTTCTCGATCACGGCTTTGTCCGGCTGATCGACTACATGGGCGGCGACAACGCCATTGTCCAGGCGGCCAGGGTCAGCTATGGCGACGGAACCAAAAAGGTCAGCGAAGATCGTGGATTAATCCGCTATTTGCTGAGACATAAACATACCACCCCGTTTGAGATGGTCGAATTCAAATTCCATGTCAAACTCCCCATCTTCATTGCCCGCCAGTGGATCAGACACCGCAGCGCCAATGTCAACGAATACTCCGGTCGCTACTCGGTCATGCGCGAAGAATTCTTCCTGCCCAAACCGAAAGAGCTCCGCTACCAGTCCACGGTCAACAAACAGGGACGCTCCGATAAAGAAGTTCCACCCGAAGCGGCCCAGCTGATTATTGATTACCTGAAAAAATCACAGACCGATGCTTACGCCAAATACAGTGAGATGGTGGACGATGGTCTCGCGCGCGAACTGGCCCGGATAAACCTGCCGCTTTCCCTCTACACCGAATGGTACTGGAAGATCGACCTGCACAACCTGATGCACTTCCTGCGGCTGCGCATGGACAGCCACGCCCAGCGCGAGATTCAGGAGTACGCCATCATTATGGCCGGCATGGTCAAGGCGGTCTGTCCGGTCGCTTACGAAGCATTCATGGATTATACCGTTGACTCGACCCACTTCTCCGGACCGGAACTTAAGATTCTCAAAGAGAAACTAACCGCTTCCAAACCGACTGTCGATGAACTCGCGGCGCAGGGACTTTCCAAACGGGAGGCGCGCGAACTGCTTGAAAAGTTGGACAAGATAGACGAGCTGTAGGATGCTCAGTGCTACTGATAACATTGACAACTCATCAATAGATAGTGCACGAGAATATGCCCTTGTCGCTGTCCCCCACAGTTCTTTTACCTTGACAGAAACGTGACTTGCATGTACTTTGGGTATGAGAGGGGAAAGGTCGGAGACGACCACGGACGGTACGATTAGGTAATTCAATTGGTGAAGGTGAGTGGACTGAAGATTGCTATTTTTTTCTAAGAACTCCAACTAAATCCGCTTTCTTTTTTCAAATTTCATCCGTACCGTTGCGTCCGGCGATCTGTGTCTGTGTGCAGGTTGTTGGAAGACAACAGCTAAGCTGTAATCCCGAAATGGGATTGGCCCGGCGCGAATTGATCATCGGGATAATGATCTATGCGTCTGGTGGGAAAATTGCCCACTTCTAACGTCAGCTGGCTGGGAAGAACGGCGCCACCCCCACATAGGTACGCCGAATCTTTTCGGTGTTCAGCTATTCGAAGCCCTAATTCCTCAAGGGCTCACCTAGAGAGAAACCCTGCTACCCGGCAGGGTTTTTAATTTGGCCTCTATTCGCCCTCCAGGTCAACAACGGTTGCACCCCATCCCCCCCCACTTCCTCCTTCGTGCCGATAGCCAATTACGCTTGGATGTTCCTCCAGCAGACTGTGGACAATCTCTCGCTGTACCCCGATCCCTTTCCCATGTACAATCCGGAGCGAATAGACATTTCTCCTCAGACACTCTTCGATATACTCAATAACAATAGCTTTGATTTCGCTCGGCTGAAATTGATGAAGATCGAGGGTGCCATTGATGGGATATTCCGAAGGTTTCTCGTTGTCCGAGGGGGAAGACATGTTGGGCCGGTCTAATTGAGAGAGACGGTTTGGACGAGGTTGAAATTGGAATTGTTGACGGGGAAGTCAGGCAGGATTTCGCTTTTGATAATCTGTCCGGTGGAATCGAAGTAGTCGACCGTAATATTGTATTGCCCCGGTTCGATTTCAAAATCTCCAACATAGACACGGCTGGGGAGGAGCCGACTGGAACGGAGATCAGCGTTCTCGGTCAGATCGGTCCCAATATCTATGGCAGCTTTTTTTAACCAGCCGCCCAGGCCGCCGGTATCCGCCTTTTTTTTTAGCTTGTGAGTAGCCAACCCTTTGAACAGAGCGCGCATGATGGTTCTGATATAAATAAGTGACTTGCGGGCGCGGAAAGTATCCTCGGCAATTTTACCTATATCATCTATCAGATGCAAATCTCCAATCGACTCCCCATCGACCGAGATTCTAATCCTACTCACGATTGAAGGAGGTGTCACCATTTTAGGCATGGCAAACTTGAAATAGAAATCTTCAGAAACCGGTAGTGGCAGGTGACCATATTCAGTTTCCTCTTCATTTTCTGAATCCGTGTAGAGAATCTGCACCAGGTCCAGATCTTTGTCAGTGCGAAGGCGCAAGCTGAGAGCTTCCTTTCGCGGAGATTCGCCGGTCAGGGCGACCACACTCAGAACAGCGCCGTCCGAAGATCGATACTTTACATCCGGCTGATCAAAGTCATAGATATGCGGCTGCTCTTTGAAAGCACGGTTTAGCCAGGTGCGGTCTATCTCGGCATCATCAAATTTTCCATCGGCAGCATACATATGCATGCTCAGCCAGCGGGCGAAGGCATCGTTATTAAATCTGGTCTTTTCCGGTTCGTACTCAAGCGAAACCGCCGCAGTGTCCTCACGAGACCCCCGGTTCATCTGGGCGGCCGCCTCGGCATACTTGTTCTCCAGCATTTCCAATTTGTGATTGGCGCGGCGGACCTCTACAAAGGCCCCGTCAAAATCACCCATTGAGAGGAAATTCATGGCATTGATCAGGTTCAGGTAGAGCAGCTCGTAATCTTCTCCGGCATATTCAAGAGCGTTGTCATTGAGGAGAACAGAGGTAGCGGCGCGGGAGATGCTCTTGGTGAAAAGTTCATCGGCGGCATCATGTGCGGTCAGAAGCAGGATGCGGCTGCTGTCGTAATTGCCGGCATAGTAATAAGCAAGGCCGGCATCGATATAGTAAATCAGATGGTCCTTCTCACCATACTTGCCATCCGCTTTGGCTGCTTCAATCTTTTCGACCGCTGACTGAAAATTGTCCCGGTGCAGTTCGGCGGTGATCGGCTGGTAAAACTTGTTGCGCGTGGCCATGGAACCGCACCCGGCCACGAGCAACAGAAAAATCAAAAAAACAGTTGAGACAAAAGCAGAGAGAATCCGGTTATGTGATTTCTCACCTACCACTTGGTCTTGCCGCTGGAGATATCCTTTTTGATTTTCTTGGTTCCAATCCAGGCTTTCTCCATACTTTCAATATGGATCAGTTCCAGATCGGTCTGGTAGAAGACGACCTTAACGCCCCCCTCCTGATCAACGATTGATTTGACACCGCCAACCAGCATGTAATCAGCCCCGGTCTCTTCGCGGAGTTTCTTGGCTGTCTCACGCGAGGCAAACTCCTGCTGGTCCAGTCGTTCCTCGCGGACTTCATCCCGCTGATCCGGACTGGCTACAAATTTCACCTTGCCGGAGTTGATTAGTTCCCGCTCAAAATCTTTGGTGAAGATTTCGGTGTCGATATGTTCATCAGACTTGTTCCGGATCATCCCGACTGTGACAACCGGCTTGGTTCCATTGGTCTGGACAAAGTCCACTACCCAGGCCCGGCTGAGGCAGTCGGCAATCATCTCTTCGGCCACCAATCGGGAATCAGTGTCATTCCATTTTCCGGTGAGATCGGTAACGGTGTTGGGGTCAAGACGGGTAACTTTCTTGGATGAGCCGCAACCGGCCGCCATCAGCATTACCAGCAGGACGAGAATAAGCTGTTTCACGGGGTCTCCTTTTCCTTGGATATCTGTTTGAGTTACAGTCGACTACAAGTTATACATTTTGGAAAAGTATAGGTTTTTTAAACATTTTAGTCAACTGCAGCAATATCTGCGACCGGAAACCATTTTGCCGGGTTAGCTGTTATAATAGCAGTGTCGGGAAAGGACATTTGATCCGATGATGCTATAAAGGCAAGGTGATGAAAAGTACGGCACACCTGTGATATGTTATGAGTTACCTCTCTGTAACGGGATTACGGGAATTGCCAGGCGGGTGGATTCAAGTCCACCCGTTTCTTTTTAGGTTTGCTGAAATATCTTGAGCGCTTTGGTCACGCTGCATTATTCCTAGTGGCCGGTGAGCCATCCGAAAGGCCGAGCTACGGTTCTCTGGCAAACAAATTTTAGTTACAAGTCATTTCAGCGAACGCTGGAATCCAGGTTTTTTCTCTTGCTCACTGGACCCCAACCGCCGCTGGGGTGACTCACATAAAACTACGGTGACTTGTATGAGGATCGTCGAAACCACATCGGTTTCGTCCTACCTGGTCCCGAACCCAACGGGTGGGTTCACTATTCGCTGACGTGATAGATCAGACCAAACCCACCATAAAGGGCTTGTTGAATAACCTCCAATTTGTTATGGCAGGTCTTGATTCTCGCGAGCGAGAATTGTGACCTGACATATAACAAGCTATGGGAGA
>JARGFS010000186.1 GCA_029211095.1 bacterium
ACCGGTTCTCCGCTTCCCCGCCAGGAAAACACCAGGTTTTCACTGTTACGAGAGTGATCATAATCTGAGATTCTTCCAAGGGCCGACCATGACATACCCAGCGTTGCAAGAGGGTCATATCGAAGGTTGTACTGAATTGAACGGTCGGAAATATCTGCAACAATGCCCTGGTACATCTGATAGTTTTGCTGAAAAACCAAGCTGTGCGTGGTGATCTCGGAGAGCTTGTGGTTCAATCTGCTTGTGGCAAAAATATCGTCTCTTCGTCCAACCAGACCTACGGATGGCTCGCGGTGGTAGGTAACATCAGAATACAGATTCACCCGTTCAGATATTCGGTAGACGCCGGACAGAGAGACTAAATGCGATATATTGGACTGAGTCACTTCACCGTCCGAAGTAACCCACTGCAAAGCTTCGATTTCGGTAACGTATACACTATCAACCTGGTTGAAGCCACTATTAACCACTTTGAGATACTGCGTTGCGATAGTGTCAAAGATTATTTCATATCTGTTTTCGATAGTATTGAATACCACATCAGGGTTGATATCGCGAAGCTGCCAATTGAAATTAGCCTCCGAAGAATAGACCTCCCACTGCAGATTCTCATCGGAAAGTTTGTCGCAATAGATGTACAAAGCTCCAATTGATCGGGTCGTACCGAGGTCAACTCCAATATGACGTCCAGTCTGGCCGGCTCCTATTGATATTACCGGATTAGTGGGCTGAATACGGTTGCCATCAATGAGCTGCGGCAGTGCCACAAGTTCCCCTATTAATGGATCACCTTGATCGAGAAATAGAGCGTTCAGAATAGGGATGCTGTGAATCAGGGTCTCAGAGTTGGGCAAGCGATCTGTCCGAGAGCTGCCAGTTATCTGGTATGTGGCCGAATAGCCCAGTTTTCGTCCTGCTGGTCCAAAGTCAGAATAGGTTGACCGGAAAAGATGGCTGTTGGTGGTGGTCTCTAAAGAAGTTGTCCGGTTCTCATTGATAGCCCTGCTAAAATTGTATCGTAACTCAAGATTGTTTGAACTATGATCTATCGAAACAGTCCCGCGCTGCTCCATTATGTTCTTCCCGGCCTCAGCCTGATGGCCAAGGTTGTGATGCCGATAGTAATTTACGGAAACCACCGGAAGTTTCAACGACCTGGATCGCATCCCGATTTCGAAACTCTTTTGAGTCAGGTCATTTATGGATGATTGCCCCAGTGTACGTCTTTCCTGCGCGTGAGATACAATCGTAAGATAAGGATGGCTGAAAGTTAAATATAGTGACGGCGTATTCTCTCTTCGCCAAATGCCAATCTGATCCGCCTGGCTCTGATCAAGGCTGTAGTAGTGATATCCCGCTTCTACTTTGAAGTACTCAGACCAATGCTCGCTCCACCTGGCCCGATACTCCTGCCGCAAGTTTTTTGTGGTTGGTCCCCCATCTATGCTGGTCCGCATTTCCGACAAATTGACATACCCGCCGACATTATCCAAGGTCGTCCCCTGAAGACAGGGCGGCAAAAACAGAAAGGCCGCTGCCATTATGTATTTTCTCGAGCTTGTCATATATCGGTCTACTTTAGTCCTGTTTCCACTTTGCAAAACGCCCGGGTGTTCTGCCCGGGCGTCTTGAAATTACGGATAGACATTAAATCACATTCAATGTCTAACAGGGAAGATCCATTATAACGGGCCATCTCCAGCATCTTTGACGTGGCACTTGTTGCACAGTGAGCGCTGGTTAACACCGTAAGGATTCGGGATCGGGTAAGATCCGTCTCCACCATCTTCTTCCAGGAAAGTTTCATTGAAGTCCCAACGACCAGAGCTCGGGCCAGAACTGGCATGAGCGCGGTGGCAGGTAAGACACATAACTTTACTGGTAGCCGTGGGGGCTCCCGTAAAAGTAGGCGTATTGGAAGCATCTTCAAACGGAACGGCGGCGAGGTAAGAAGTGGCAGGTACACCACCGGTAACATCGTCAGATCCGTTATACAGACTGTAAGCAGTAGAAATAGTACCACCCATAGCCTGGTCAGAAACGTGGATCAACTTGCCGCCCGGATTTGAATGGAAATCGCCGTGGCAGTTTCCACACCATGCGCTCATACCAGAAATATAAGCAGTATGGTTGTTATTAGCTTCGGCAGAAGAAGAGCTCTTCTCGGCAATAGGAGCAGCAGCCGTGAAGGTGAAGGCACCGTCCTGAATGCCACCAATGCCATAAAGCAGACGGAAGTTCTGGTTACCATGCGGGTCATGGCAGGAAGAACAGCCGAGGCTGGCAGACGGGAACGCAGCGCCAATCGCACCAGGAGCGGTGGTCAGGGTAGCGTCGGGTCCAACCAGTTTTGAAGGGGCGTTGATGTTGTGGCCGGCACGGTCACCGGGTTGGGTGTGACCATGGGCATTCTGCAGAAGGTCTTCCAGCAGGAACGAGAAGTCGCCGCCGCCGTGCAGTACGTTAGGGACAAGGTAGTCATCTGCAAAGACACCTCTGGTGCCGCTCTGGCTGTGGCATGACAGGCAGACATCACTGGGAGTGGCGTCTTTCAGCAGCCAGGCATTTCCATTGGGGCTGTCCGGATCAACAAGCGCGCCATCTTTGCTGTTGTGCATAGTATGGCAGCCGTTGCAATGGGCAACACCAGCATCGTGGAAAGCGAAAGCAGATCCACTTAGCACAAAGCAGAAACCAACTGTGAGCATAAGGAGTTTTTTCATCTCCCATACCTCCGATGTGTAAAAAAGGTTAACCATTCGCATTCGCGCGAAATAACTGTTTCAATTGCAATCAGATTCTTCTCGATCTTTCGGTTCCTATCTACCTCCTTTGTCTTTGTCAGGCATGCCGACATCGAATGATCATAGACATACCGAGATGGTAAGCAGAAATTGGTCATTCTTTTTTGCCTCCGGCTTCACTGGGACAGATGAATTCCGGGATGCGGCACGCCTGAACCTTGCCATTAAAAATCTGTCCTATATAAACACTGTTTCCAATTCCGACTTCAAGCAGGGTGGGATGGTAAAACCAGCCGGGAGTGATCCCGCGACCGCCGAATTCACCTATAAACTTCCCCTCCCTGTCAAAACAAACAACATTATGACGATGTTTATCAAGCACCAGTACCAGACTGTCATTGACCATTATCGCTGAGACAGGGAAACTAAGGCTGCCAACACTATTTCCTTTGTATCCGACTGCACTCACCAGGTTGCCACCGGTAGAATAGAGGTAGACAACTCCCGAGTTTCCGCAAGGTATTAGCAGCAGTCCGTTCTGCACCCGAATCCGACCAATAAACTCTTCTTCTCTTTCTTTTGGGGTATAGTCTTTTAGTATCCCGAACTTAGTCTTGAAGTTACCTAAGGAGTCAAGGACGATGATCTGAGCTGAGTATCTTTCTATCAGGTAAATATTTCTGTCCCGGTCCAGATCAAAGCTGCTGAATCTGGTCAACTGACCATCGAGTTCGCCGGGCAACTCTATCTCGCGCAGAAACAGACCGTCAAAGTCAAATACCGAAATGTGACGTCCGGTCTGGCTGGATGCCAGGACCCAAATCAGGCCATTCTCATCAACAGTTACTTCTGAAGGGGACGAAAAATGGCTGGTGCCTGAAAACTCAAAGATGAAGTTTCCGTTCTTATCAAAAATGACGATGCGGTTGTTACCGGCATCGGCCACGAAAAGCTCATCGAGCTCATGGTCATAAAAGACCGAAGCAGGCCTCTTAATCTGGTCAAACTTGCCCGGTATCCGCACTTCGTATGAGAACTCTGCCGGTACAGCTAGTTCGACCGCGGCTACAGAACCGAATGTTAACATCAGCATCAATGCCAGCCCCATTGACTTCAAGGACCGGAATATCTCTGCCCGGTTGAGATACTTCCTGCCTGAGAAAACAAACACTATATAGTATGAGAAAAGAATCACTATTTCAGAAGCAACCAACATAAAGATGCTACCAAAACTATCTTCATTGGATTTAAGGGTAGAACAAATTTCCCTATTAATTGAAATTGTTGCTTGTTCAATCTTGGCCGACATATTCACGTTACCTAAGCACTCTCTTTTTGGACAGACCCAAGCAAATGTGATCTATTTCACAATTGGGAATTTGGCTGATTTTTCTCTTGTTTTTTGACATCCCAATCATCATCCGGTTTCATTCATCCAGTCCCAGTCTGTATTGTGAATTAAGTAACATAATTGTCATGGAAATGTCAAGATGTTTTTGACATGTTTGGCCGATTAAAGGCAAAAAAGTGGAAAATTATTCCTATTTTGAACAGATTTCTCAAAAAGCGGACTTGATTGGTCACTGATCAAGCGCTTTGGAGGTGAAAAGGGCTGAGTCTGGCTGCTAATTGTGGCAGCTGAGGCAGAATCCGTATTCCTGATCAGAGCTCACGAGGGAGTATTTGAGGCCGGAATTGAGGCGATGGCAGGATTGGCATTCGATCCGGTCGTCAAAGAGACGAATCTCACTATTCTGCCCTGCTTTTGAGCTACTCGGCTTTAACCGGGCTGCCATTCCGATTGGATGACTGGCGGAAGAGTTTACATGAACGGCTATAGTCGATTTTCCGCCAGATAAGCTGATACTTTTCCCCTGCGCATG
>JARGFS010000187.1 GCA_029211095.1 bacterium
ATGAGTCTTCGCCTATCGCATAGATACGTATCAGAGTTCGCAGCATAGACATTACCAGCGAGGCCGGCACACCTTTTCCGGAAACATCGGCCACGGTCAGGCAATAGCGGCTCTCTCCAACTTTGAAAACATCATACAGGTCGCCGCTGACCACCGAAGCGGGCCGATAGACAGCATCGATCTCCATTCCGGGCAGTTTCGGAAGTTTACTGGGCAGCAGGGTCTTCTGTATTTCCGAAGCTACCTCCATCTCTTTGGCCAGTTTCTCCCGTTCAATGATGTTTTTTCGGTCACGGCTCAGGCGAGTCATCATCTGATTGAAGGCTCGCGAGATTTCAAAGAACTCCTCGGCCCCCTCAAGGGGAAGTTCCGTCTCTAAGTCACCGGAAGTAAACCGTCTGACACGGGAAGTGATCTGAGCAATCGGTCTGACAAAGTAGTTCGAGAGCAGGTAGATGGCCAGCACTCCAAAGAGCAGGAGGATGAGAGTGACGTAGGCAATCTGGGTGCGGGCTTCGGCCAGGCGGGATTTCAGGTTTTCCGCAGAGTACGCAACATGGACACTCCCCAGCGTTCTTTCCCCGGAAGGAATACTGAGCATCAGATAACGAAGTTCGGAGCCAGACTGTCGAAAAGGCTGTGGCATGTTCAGGGCATGCTGATCAACTGACTCCGGATACTCATATTTCTTCCTTAGCCTTCGCACATCCCGGGAGTGAGCAATAATGAATCCAGCGCTATCGGTCAAGACGACCAGTTCCAATTCCGGATTCGCTTTCAAGTTGCTCACAATTAACTGGTCAAACTCCACATGTGACCTTCGGTTAATAAGCAGCCCGGCCGCCTGCTCCGCGATTGTCTCGCCCAGGGATAGTACGGTGTCGTCAAGATGCTGGTGAAGTTGGTTGGAAGCGCGGAAGTTGGCATACCAATAAGACAACCCGACAATCACGAGCACGACCATAAATGTCCAGAGCGAGAAACTGACGCGCAACGACATAAGTCGCCTGAGAAACGGTCTCCCCCCCGTCCGGGTCGGCGTGATTCGCTTGATCATTCTTAATTCGTTGAAACCGGCGGCGGTTATGTACTCGACCGAGTCCATAATCTTGCGAATCATATAGAAGCCGAGACCACCCTTTCGGCCAGACTCAACCATTTTCTCAAAATCAATCCCTTCGGAGCCGGGCGGCGTAAATGAACGACCGGAATCGATCAAAGAAATGACCATTTGCTTACTGAAAATAACAACCCGCACGCGAATCATACCCGTCTTGTACAAATAGGCATGGCGGATGATGTTGGTTGCCCCTTCTTCGATGGCCAGTAAGACTGAGGAAGTCTCCTTGCGCGGCAAACCGGCCGCAACACAACTCTCTCTGACTATTCGGCGGATATCATCAAGGTGGGTTTCCTCTGCGGAAAACTCGGCGTTAATCTCTTTGATTGGACGGCGAAACATAGTTTATGGTAGCCCCTGAGGCCGGTTTCGTCTACAAAAAACAGGAGGCTGACTTTCAGTCTCGCCTGACGGCTTAGTTGGATTCCTCTTCTGATTTGAGGCGAAGTTTGGCCTGTTCCAGATTGTTCAGAGTCTCAAGACTGGTTGGATATACTTTGAGGACTTTGTTCCATGCCTCTATAGCCTTGTTATACTGCTTGTCGCGCATGGACCTGAGACCATCCACATAGTGCTGCCAGATCGCTTTGTCTTTCTGTAAATCTTCCAGCGTCAGGGCCTGCTTGCTTTGGGAGGCAATCTTTTTCATGTACTCAAGGCCTATAGCGTTGTCTGGATCAATGGCCAGAACCGCCCGAAACCTCTTAGTGGCCTCGCTGATTTTGCCGCCGTTGTACAATTCGATACCCAGGTTCAATTGCTGGACCAGGTCCATTTTGGCGCCCAGGCGCCTCTTGGCTTCAAAAGTTTCCATATCGCCCGGGTCAAGTTCCAGCACTCGGGTATATGCCTCCAGCGCCTGAAGAACATCATTTTCCTGTTCAGCCTGCTCGGCGATCTTCTTGTTGACGCTAATTTCACTTTTTATCGCCGTCTGGATTTCGTTCATAAGTGAGTTGGCCCCCGGGTGCATCGGCTCTATATCCAGGATAAGGTCCAGCATGTCAATGGCGGCCGGATAGAATTTCTTGAAATAGAAATTCTGCGCCTGCTGATAGTAGCGTTCTACGGCCGTATTCATCTCAAGTTCATGCAGTGATATCCTCTGACGCTCTTCCACCTGGAAACGGAGAGCTTCGTCGATGGCAGCGATGGTTCCAACAATGGCCTGATTATTTTCGTCAAAAGCGAGGGCGCGTTCATAGTAAGTCCGGGCCGAATCCAGTCGGAACCGGTAGTAGAATTCATCGGCCTTGCTGCGATACAGATCGAACTGTCGGCTCCGCTCACTCTGGAGGATTTCATCGCTGGCCATCTGCTGGCGTTCTTCCATGGTACGCCGTCGGTCTTCAACCGAAGAACCAAGCAGGAATGACACTGAGAGACGGTGACTGTCGTCAATATAGCCCATTACTTTGTAGGCATAATCAAACTGCAAGCGATTCTGTCGGTAACCGGCTCCAAAAGCAGCGTTGTCCCGGTCATATCCGGCCCTAAGGAAGTAGCGATCATTGTAGCCTAGCTCTCCCCCGGCATGAACACGAGCTGACCTTGTCTCCACTTTTTCCAGCTCAAACGAGGTGGTGACGCTAATCATCTCCGACAAGCGAACATCATGCACCGCGATTCCGGCGGCGATTGAAGCCGGTACGGACTCTTTGACGAGATTCAGTTTCAGCTCGGGTGGAATGATGTCGCGCAGAATCAGTCCGGCGGAGATATTTTTGTGGAGGAGGACGTGTGTTCCGAGGTCAAGCCCAAAGCCATAATCAGACCAGGTGTCAAGGGACTGGTTGACCACTTTTAGGTTAAGGCCAAAAGAGAGGTCCTTTGCAATCATGGTTCCATAACCGGCCATTGCCTGGAAATTGGAGTATCCGAACGTTCCTTCATCAACATAGTTGTTGCGCCTGATGATATCGTCGGTACCAACTCTCATCATAGCTACGCCAAACCCACCGACCCGGGTGCTGGGATAAACCCAGGAGGCAAAATTGTAATTGGTACCTTCGGCCAATGACATATGCATAAATGAGATTTCATGAAATTGAAGTTGAGCCAGACCGGACGGATTGTAGAACATCGCTGAGCCGTCATCAGCAATCGAGGTGAACCCACCCCCCATGCCAAGGGCGCGGGCTCCGGCACCGGTCATAAACGGGGATTCAAACCCGGCATCCCCACCAACTGCGAGAACAGGAAGCAGGATGGATGCGGCCAGTATTTTGACCAGTCGCAGACTCATTTGAGAACCGCCACTTTCATACTGGTGCTTTCCCCGGTGGCGGCAACATGGATGTAGATGAGATAAACACCATTAAGAACTATTTGACCGCCATTATTGCGGCCGTCCCATTCGATAATATTCTCCTGTCCGGAGACAGCGCCGGTGGCACCGGAAGGAATATCACGGGCATACACTTCCTCTCCCGTCAGAGTAAAAATTCGGAATTCGATATTGGAGGGGGTGGAGAGAACATAGCTGAACCGGAGTGGTTCTTCGTTAGGGTTAATTGGGTTCCGTTCAATCACCACCGACTCAGGCAGCGACTGCCCGCGTACAACAAAACGATAGTCGCGGCTTGATTCACCATCGATTGCAATTGTCGGACGGCTTCCCGCCAGCGGTCCGGAACTATAGTGGGCCCCCACCTGTGATAAATCGACCCGAACAATGAGTTCCTGGTATGCCGCGCTCTTAAAGAGCAAGGCAAAGATTAGTCCGACCGAGTCACCGGGCACAACGACCAGGTCTCTGAACATACAGGTCAATCGATTCCCCGCGACCGCGCAGGAGCGAAGTCCGACGACATCGCTGTTGAACGATGTTTTGTCCAGATCGACCAGACTTGAGATATCGATTTCCCTGAATTGCACATCATAAAATTCAACCGTGCAGCTATCAATGGAAATAGCCGATTCATCCGATCCAGCCCGATTGACAAACCGGACATCTATCAAGTCTCGGACCAGGCCGGGAGTTAACAGGTTGTTCCCAATCAGTTCTGATCCGGCCAGCAGGTCACCAACCAGAGATTGCGGTCTGATATCAAAGGAGAATTCGGTCCGGTCCAGAATCGCCGGAAGGGCGGTGTTCAAGTCGTTGGGCAGACTGGTCACTTCAAAACGGATGTTTACTACAGTGTCCGATGTTGGAGCCACAAAATCGAAGATGATATGTTCACCCGGCGTGATTATGCCTGAACTCGGATAGCCGCCAATTATGTCCGGGGTAACGGAGACCAGATACTCCGCAGAGGTAGGAGTGGATTGACCGGAGAGTTCCAGCTCTACCGCCATCGAGAATTCTCCGCCGAAAGGAACAATTCCGTTGTTCACCCCAAAGAGATCATAAGTAAGTTTTAAACTGACCGGCGCCTGGATGATCACGTTTTCTATCCGATCAAATCCTGAGAGAGTTATGGTG
>JARGFS010000188.1 GCA_029211095.1 bacterium
ATATGTAAACACTTTATATATAATTCATGTAGTATATATATGAAGTTCTATACGTACTTTATATGAAAAAGTCCAGCCTACCTATCGCAACCGCAGATAAGTCGAGAGTGACATCGCCTTTCCGCGGAGGCCGAGTTTATCCCGGATATGCTCCCTGTGTTTACTTACCGTATATTCAGACAGGTTCAGTTCATCCGAAATCTCTTTGGTCGACATTCCGTTCCTGATCATTTCACAGATTTGAGATTCTCGCGAAGTTAGTGACTCCAGCGAGAGGGTTAGCTCGCCGGATGCCGACTTCATAATCATTTTGATACTCTCTTCCAAAATGTCAACTTCGTCCAGACAGTCAGGGGAGGCCTTACTACGGAGCTTTCTTACTAAAGGCAGAATAGTTCCGGAGAAATCGTTCCAAATCTCCTGCCGGTAGTCTGCCTTTGTTTTTTCCATATGTTCGAGAATCTGATTGAGGGCAATGTTCTTTTCGGTCAGGGCTAACTCGCTCTTTTTTCGGTCACTTATATTCCTGACCAGGCAAACCACTCTGCCCATCTTCGTACTTAAATCCCCTTTGGCCGCAGCTGAAATCTCAAACCACTGCCGCTCCCCTTTGATTACAAGCGAGTAGGTTTTTCCTGTGCAAACCCCCTTCTTCTTCACTTCTTCAAGCCCGTCGGCCACCACCTGGGCAGCGTCTGGCGGTAATATGTCGGTCATCAATTTACCCAGGAATTCATCTGGAGTGACAAACAGCAGTTCCGGATCAGGAGCCCGAAAACTATAAATGCGCGCGTCCCGGTCCATCTCAAAAAGAATGTCGGGGAGCGCCTCCAAAGTTGCTTTCAATTGTTCATGAGCCGTCCGTAATTTTTCTTCCGCTTCCACCCGATCCTGAACTACTCGCACGACAATCAGTACCGAAGGTTTTCCGCCGTATTCAATGAGCTTGCCCGAAGTTTCGCAGTGGAGGACTTTGCCGCGGAGGGTGATACACTTCATCCGCATGATCTGGGGAACTTCTCTTCCCGCCATCCTGTCCTGGTAGCGCCGCAGGACAGCCGCATGATCGTCTTCGTGAATGACTCGGAGGACATCAACGCCGTCACCAATCTCCTCGTCACGAACTTCAAAGATCTCTTTGAACGTCTGGTTCACGAAGATTATTTTTCGGTCCTGAAAAATAGCCAGGGAGTCGGGAATCTGATCGAGTAGTCTGGCCAGATCCCGGTCCGCTATCTCCTGATTTTTCTGAGCCAACATAATTAACCTAACCCATTCCACCCAATTGTGGCTTTAAGCCTCAGTTTTCAGGGCTACACGATGATCATATACGTATTATTATACGTAATAACTGCTGATTGACCGGATGGAAATAACTCCTATCTTGGAAGTACAAAAGACTTAACCTGGGCGATGTTGGCATAACCTACTGCGATCTACAGCCTTTCGTCCAGATTTGCCCTGTATCGATCCCCCTCCCCCCGGTACAGGGTTCTTTATTTTGATTTGTTCTGTATTGTGTATTACGTCATTTTGAATACCTACTGCTAACAGTAATTTAGCCTTGAAGAGCGATATTGTCAAGGATAGGTTAGGGAGCAGGTGGGGAGCTGACAACTTCGGCGGCAAGACAAGAGCAAGAAACTACAGATTATTCCTTCACGCCCGGCTTCACCATAACAGATTTTTCCCTTTCTACCGTCACTAATCCCGGTTTGGCTTTGCGCGGTTTACGCACATACTTCCGTTGCGTGTAGATTACCGGGACCATGCTGTCATTGCGAGCCTTACTGTGCCAGGCGGCAATAGCCGCCGTTTCTTCGATTTCCAACTTGGACGGCTCAAAACTCTTGTGGGGAAATTTCATGACGACATGTGAACCGGGGCATTGCTGGGCGTGGAACCAAAATTCATACGGCCGGGCAAACTCGAAAGTGGTGCGGTCGTTGTCCGACCCGTCCCGCCCAATATAGATCGTCAGGCCGGTAGTCAATTGATGCACCCGGTAGGGAAGCCGAACAGTTTCGACTGACTTGCCTGCCTCGCGGGGAAGTACCCCTAATAGTTCTGGCTGATACTGCTGTGAAGCATGGTCGAAATTATCTTCCAGCTCGGACAGAATGACCTGCCACTGCTTCAGCTCCTCTTCAGAAATCTCCAGTCGTCGTTCCAGCAACTCAAGACCTTCCCGCCCTTTGCGGTGTCTCTTATAATAATCCTCTGCGTTTTCGGTGGGGGAGAGGGCGGGATTCAAATTGATTGTCACGGTTTCACCCGTTTCAGAATAGATATTCTCCAGTTCTATACTGGCCATCCCCTTTTTGATTTTATTCAGATTTATCTGAATCAATTCAGCGTATTTTTTGTAGCTCTCGTAGTCGGCTGCCTTCTCAATATCTGACCTGATATTCTGCACTCGCTTCTGGAGCTTCCTGATCACCCGGTTGACCGTACTGGTCACGCCCTTTTGTTCATCCCTCTCCTCAATGGCCACCTGCCGCCTGGCCACCAACTCAAGAATAGCCAAAGAGAGTGACTTCACCTTTTCCGGCTCTGAGTCCTGGCTCTTCAGTTTGAACGGATACGCTTCCAACCCGCCTGAAATCTGGTAGATATAGCCAATATCCTGCTGATCAAATAGCTGAGCGGTTGATCTGATTGATTCCAGAAGCTTCTGGTTCTCCTGCACACCAGTCTCGTCGTCGAATGTCTCCGGTCCTCCGGCGCGATGGATTGTCTCTCTGGCCAGACTGCGATTGAAACCGACCAACCTCTTTTCTAACAGGAGACGCACTGAGAGATTCCCGTTTTCCGCCCGAAGCGCTTCAAGGGCTTGAAGCGTAAGATCAAATGGACTTATCCGATCCGGAAATGGCGCCAACTCATAGGCGCGTCCTTCGGTAAAACTCCGCTTGCGCAGCGTCCCCAGCACGAGCAGATCTTTGTCCAGCAGCCAGATGTTCCCGTTGGGTCCCAGCGCTTCAACTGCAATTGAGATCCGTTTGTTTTCGCGTTCAAAGTCAATCAGGAAAATCCGGTCCAGATGCGGTTGCCGTACAGAGACAATCATCGCCTCATTGAGGTTGAAGATAGGCCACGGCTTCTCACGCGTGTCTATCTTTACTTTTGATGGTGGGACAGCAAAGACGCCATGACCGGCCGGATGGAAAACAAATCCGAGCGCGGTTTTTGTCTTCTCTTTGCGGACAAAAAAGTAAGCGGTCCGCTCTTTCTTGTAGAACTCGGTACCAACTATCTTGCCGCCCACAATCTCTCTCTGGAGTTGCGCGACCAGGGCCCTAATGTGCAGTGCTGTTTGCATCCGGAGAATATAGGGCGACAGAATCTCATGTACAAGCCCTCTCTCAAGGCCTGGATTGACGCAATTGCTCCTTGATCGCCATTAGTTCATGGTTGGCCTTCTTCATTGTGTTATTCAGCGTCATCAGCTGAAAACCGAGAACTATCGCAATAACGAGCGCACCAGCGAATTCCATATTATCTTAGCTACTGCTAACACTACTCCTCAGACAGTCATATATTCATACTAATGTAGTGCACGAAAGAGCGGATTCTTGCGCTCATGAAACAAATGTGGCTCTGCCACCGTTATTATAGTGACCTTCGATTGGATGGTTCTTGGATGCGGGCCGCATGGTCCGCACACAAAGAAACGGCGGAGTAAGGATGCTCCGCCGTTTTTGAAAGTTCAATTACAATCTGGGTGCCACGCTCAAACTTGTTTGGGCGTGTATTCGATCAATCCGGGCCAAAGCAAGTTTGACCCGGCCACCCATTCTGTAGTTAGTCAGCGTTTTCGTGCACCAACGTTGACGGACGAGTTATGCGTCGCTCTACGCTTTCGGGCCGACCATGTTCTCCGGGCGGACGTACTTGTCAAAATCCTCTTCAGACAGAAGTCCCAACTCGGTCGCGGCTTCTTTGAGGGTGCTGCCATCAGCATGCGCCTTCTTGGCGATTTTGGCGGCGTTGTCATAACCGGTGTGCGGGTTCAAGGCCGTGACCAGCATTAAGGAATTGGTCAAATGCTTCTTGATGTTGGCTTCAACCGGCTCAATCCCAACCGCACAGTTTTCATCGAACATCTCGCAGGCATCGGCCAGAAGACGGATCGACTGCAGCAGGTTGTAAATCATCACCGGCTTGAAGACGTTCAACTCAAAATTCCCGGAGCAGCCACCCACATTCACCGCGACATCGTTGCCGAGTACCTGGGCGCAAACCATTGTCATAGCTTCCGGCTGAGTCGGGTTGACTTTCCCCGGCATTATGGAGGAGCCCGGTTCGTTGGCAGGTATCGCAATTTCACCGATACCACAGCGGGGGCCCGATGCCAACCAGCGGATGTCGTTGGCAATCTTCATCAGAGAACAGGCGAGCGTTTTCATCACCCCGGAAGCTTCGACAATCGCGTCATGAGTGGCCAGCGCTTCAAATTTGTTTGGCGCCGTGACAAATTTCTTACCGGTCAGTTTTGCA
>JARGFS010000189.1 GCA_029211095.1 bacterium
CGGGCGGATCAGTATTTACTTTCATATTTACACCCAGCCGGTTGCCAAGTGAATCAAAACGCTGGACAAAGATATCATCATCCCCTAACCGATTGTCGTACCAGGTGACAACAAACCAACCCTCCGGGGACGAAGAAACTCTGGGAGCATGCTGTTGCGCCGAGGAAGCATCGTCATTGATCAGGAAATTCCCACCGATTAGAGTCCCGCCGGAGGCAATAAGCTGTCCATAGATGTCCCAGTTGTTGTTACGATAATCGGCCCAGACAACTACTCCCGCTCCCCAACTGGAGAGCGATAAGTCGGGGGCATCTTTGGTCGAAGAGATTGCTTCTAAAGAGACTCCCTGGTTGGGACCAACCGGGGCTACAGCGCTGTCGAACGGCTGCATGAAAATATTCGGGCTAAACGGATAGCTCCCTTCGCGGTAGTCAATCCAGACCGAGGAGAATCTTCCAAACAGATCGGTCTGAATTCTGGGAAGGAACTGATAGGTTGAGTCATTGTCGTTGACCAGGGTGTTGTAATCAACCGGATTGCCCTCGGAGTCATACCGCTGGAGGTAGATGTCGGCGGTTCCACTTCTGCGGTCAACCCAGGTTATGGCGAAACTCCCGTCACCTGAGACGGCGATGGAGGGATCACTTTGCTGGGTTATGGTCCGGTCATCATTGACGATAAAGTCCGTCAATTCGGTCATTGACTGAACCGACCCGGTCAGGAGCGTGACTCCCGCAATCAGAACTGTAAGCGTAGCATATTTCACCACGCATTCTAAATGCAAAAAAAATGCCCGTTTCTGAGAAACGGGCATTAACAATCTTGTCACACTGTCTAACTTATTGCCATCCTCTCGCTTGCCATGTGAAGAACAGCGAGTCAGGGGTGTTCGTCATGGAAAAATCAGAGGCTCAAATGGAAATAACTTCCTCAGGAACGGGAAGTGTATTCCCCACGTCCAGCGTTAGACTTTCTTCTTCTTGTGACGGTTAGCGCGTCTGCGTTTTTTCCGCTTGTGCGTCTTAATTTTCTGGCGCTTGCGCTTCTTACCGCTGGGCATCAAACCTCCATTCTAAAACGATACCAATTATATCGCCAACTTGGTAATCATGTTCTTAAATTCGTTCGACGGCTTAAACACCGGGACTTTACGATCGGGCACCGGGACAACTTCTCCCGTGCGAGGGTTACGAGCCTTACGCGCTTTGCGAAGTTTCACCTTGAAAGTACCGAATCCACGAATCTCGATATTATGGCCGTTTTCAAGCGACTTCTTTACCGTGTCAAGGAATGAATCCACAACGACGGCAACGTCTGTTCTGGTAAGACCTGTCCTCTCAGCGACCTTTTCTACCAAATCAGCTTTAGTCACGACTACCTCTCCTGGCTATCTAAACCTATTTACTTTTTATTCCAATCTGTGAGTCCGCCCCAACCCAAAAGTCGGGTAACCTCTTGTGACTCGTTATGATACACTATCAGGACAGATAAGAAAAGGAAAAGTTTGGGAAATTCAAGTATTTTTTTCGCTGAATAGCAATAACTTAGCGATAAAGATACATCAATTCCGGCCCTTTGCCGGTCTGCTCTAAGCGGCTGTCCAGTTTACGCAAAATCCCCTCCATGAGGTCAAGAATGCCGATTTTACGCTTTTTGTACGGCCTGACCAGGGCTGGGAGACCCTTGATGTCGGCCAGTTCACCGGCCAAATCAACCGCTTCTTTGAGTCCGCCGAGTGTATCAACCAGGCCAAGATTGTAGGCTTGAAGGCCGGTATAGACTGAACCATCGGCCAGAGGATAGATATCATCCGGACTCATCCCCCGTCCCTCGGCAATGGCCGCCACAAATTGTTCGTAACTATCCATAACCACAGACCTTAACATCAGTTCCTCTTTTTTGGTCATGGCCCGCGACGGATTCCCGACATCTTTCAATTCGCCGGACTTAACGGTTTCAGTTCCGACGCCAATCTTTCCAAACAGATCTTCAAATGTATAGAACTGGAAGATCACCCCGATAGATCCGGTAATAGTTCCCGGATTGGCAATAACGCGATCAGCGCCGCAAGCAATGTAATAGCCACCTGAGGCGGCTACCGAAGCCATAGCAGCCACAACCGGTTTGTGGTCGGCAGCTCTCTTGACAGCATCGTAGATTTCCTGTGATATTGAAACGCCGCCGCCGGGTGTGTTCAGGTGAATTACTATCGCTTTGATGGAATTATCATCGGCCCAATCATCGATCTGATCGACCACCGGTCTTCCGGTCTCTTCGGTGATCACATCGAACAGTTCGATCACTCCCACCCGTTCACCAAAACCACTGATCTCAAATTCCCCATCTCCGGCCAGAGCGCCAATAAACATGAGACCAAAGAATCCAAAAGCTACAACCATAGCTCCGACAATCAGAACGGCTGCGATGACGTCACGTTTTTTTGCCACTTTACGAGTATCCTTACTTCGTCAAAGTTACTTGGTGAAAATCTTCAACTCCGCCCCAATGTACAGTTGGTCCGGATTGGTCAGGCCATTGTTGGCCATGATGCGCGTGGTGCTGGTGCCATACCGCTGAGCGATCCGGCTCAGGGTATCCCCCCCGCGCACTTTGTGCACCACGTAGTTTTTGGAACTGGTGCCAGTTATTTTCAGAACCTGACCGGCATAGATGCGACTGGAACCGCCCAGACCGTTCAACCGCCTGATCTTTCCGGTTGTCGTACCATACTGCCGGGCCAAATCCCAGAGCGTATCCCCGGCCCGTACTTTATGCGTGGTCGTCTTGGAACTTCCTTTGCCGCCGGAGCTTGTTGATTGCTGAGTCGGCGCGGAAGCATACGTCTTTCTGCCGGAACTGCTTTTCTGCTTCAGCTTGGTGGCCGAAGAAGGAATTTTCAGCTTCTGGCCCACATATATCCGCGAGCCTTTTTCAATATAATTGATACTGCGGAGAGCTGAAACGGTTGTACCAAAGGCCCGCGCGATATCCCAGGGAGTATCTCCGGCTCGCACCACGTAGAGGGAATTGGAGGCCTGGTAGCTGTCATAGTCCTTGCGATTGCCCCCCCCTTTGTAGTCTGAATCGAGCGGGACCGGGACAATAATATCTTTTCCGGCATAAATCCGGGAGCGACGGGAAAGGTTGTTGGCCGCAAAAATCGCGTACTGCGAGACACCGTACCTGGATGCGATAGTACTGACCGTCTCCCCCTTACGAATACGGTGCCGCACCCAACTGGTCTCTTTGGGAGAAGGCATCTTATCATAGGCAGCAAAGAACTTTTCTGTCAACCCTTTGGGAACCTTGAGAGTGTACTTCTTTCTATTGGGCGGTGTATACCTACGCAGCAACTCAGGATTGAGAGTCTTCAGTTCGCTCTCTTTGCAGCCGATTTCCTCAGCTACAACGCGCAGGTCAAGACAACGGTCGATCTCAACTTCGTCCCAGACTACCTCCGGTTCATGCTCAATATTGTCAAAGCCGTACTTTTGTGGGTCTTTGGAAATAATCGTCGCAGCCATTATGAGAGGGACATAATCCATTGTCTGGCGCTTAAGTTTCAGCTTCCAGAAGTCACGCGTTCCCTGCTTCTTAATCGTTCTCCGCACTCGCCCCGGACCACCGTTGTAGGCAGCCATAGCAAGGTCCCATGATCCAAACTGCTCATACAAATCTTTGAGAAACTGGCAGGCCGCATGGGTCGACTTGATGGGGTCTTTCCGCTCATCTATCCACCAGTCGCGATTGAGCTTGTACATCCTGCCGGTAGAGGCGATAAATTGCCATAGTCCCATCGCCCGCGCCCAGGAGTAAGCATGTGGATTGTAGCCGGACTCTATCAACGACAAATAGATGAGGTCTTCCGGCAACTCGTACTGCCTGAGAATTCTCTTCATCATTGGCGTATATTTCTTGGAGCGGCGCAGATACTTATTGAAAGCCTCATTGGCTACGGTCTGAAAATAGACAATTGAATTTTTCACCCGATCGTTCATCACAACCGGGAAATCATAGGTTATCGGGATTTCCTGCGACTCAAAGACGCGCATAGTGTCCGAGTCAAGATTCTGGATTATATCCCCGAAACGTTCAATAATAACAGAGGAGGAAACATCATCGGTAAGAGCGCCGAGGGAGCGAAGCGCCACCCGGTAATCGGCAACTATATTCTCAAGTATTTCAGTATATTTCGCAGACTCAGGTGTGGCGATGGTACGTGTCTCAACATCAAGCAGGGCCATGATGTGCAGCGCTTTTTCAAAGTAGTACTGCGCTTCTTCCCAACTGGCTTCCCGATTGGCAATAACCCCCATAGCATGGTATTCTTCGGCAAGATCAAACTGCCGCCAAATGTCATCGTCGATAGCCGGGGCGGAATCATCGGAATCAGTCATGGAGAGACTGTACCTGGTACCCTGGCCACCATCACTGGT
>JARGFS010000018.1 GCA_029211095.1 bacterium
AAAACAGATGATAATGATTAACTCTGTATTAGGAGATATCTTCGAGACGAATAAAAGCCGAAATATATCTTATCCCGACCGGTCTATTGTCTCTGTGAAAACCGAAAAGTAAGCTCTTCAGAAGTGATAACGCAAAGCTATTCAAAACGTTATCAAAGGTGCTACAGGGCCAAAACAGAAGCGCGTTTTACACAACTATTTCCCTAGACGAACACAGTATAACCAAAAAACCGCTTTAGTCAAGCCCTTTTTAACCATTTAATCAAATTATGATAATAAGTAGTAATAACATTGCCCGGATGAGCTGATTACTAAGGATAAAAACAGAACAGGAATACAGCCGGGAACTCTGGATTGCCCCAGTCTCTTCCCGCCTCAGCCTCCCTGCCCGGGAAGTTAGGAAGATATCTCGATAAAGGGCGCGCTCCGGTATAAGCTGCCACAGAAGCTTGTGAGAAAGATCACAAGATGACGATTGAATTTGCGCACTCTTTACGAGATCGAAGAGCAGGTTCAAAACAGCAATACGTGAAAATGATCACAAGGCTTAAGGGTCCGAGGCAGGTATACGCTGAGGAAATAGTAACGAGAAGAAGCCGAATAAAGAGCCGGAAATTCTCCGGATATTGGCTATCCGACTGGCCAAAATCAAGCGATTCTGAACACAAAAAAAGGCCGAGATATCCCGGCCTCTTTCTGATTTGATTGGGTGATTAATGACAGGAGACAGGAGCCGGTCCGCCGCCAAAAATGTAGCTAATCAGGTAGGTATTGTCGGAAATATCCAACCCACCACTTCCGTTGACGTCAGCTTCGTCAAAACAGGCCGGGGCTGGACCCCCGCTGAAAAGGAAATCGATGAGATAGGTCAGATCGCTGATATCAGCGTTGTCCCCGGGATCGTTGTCAATATTCCCCCTGGTTCCCAGGCAACAATCGGCGCTCTTGACGAGATAGGCATTCTTGGTTCCGGCCCCAAAAGAGCTGGTCTCTCCGGCCAGTATATATCCGCCGTCTGAGGTGGTCTGCAGTTCAAAAGCCTTATCGTCCCCGGCACCTCCCCTGGTGTCAGTCCAAAGCAGATCACCGTTTGCGTTTAGTTTGATGATGTAGAAATCAAACCCTCCCGCCCCAAAGGAGTTGGTCCACCCGGCTATCAGAAGCTCCCCTTGTGCATTTTCTTGCACAGTCCTGGCCACTTCATCCGACAAACCTCCCACAGATTTTCGCCAGAGTTCATTTCCAACGGAGTCAGTTTTCAGGATAAAAGCGTCACTGGTTCCACCCCCCGAGGGTGTACCAGACCCGACCAAAACAAAACCGGAGTCAGCGGTTGGAATGACCGAAAAGGCAGCTTCATCTCCCGCCGTACCGTAAGTGCGGGCCCAGAGAGAATCACCGACAGCGCTAAGTTTGAGGAGGTAAAAGTCGCCCGCCCCGGCCCCATAGGAGTCAGTCCGACCGGCCATGACAAAGCCGCCATTTCTTGGCAGGCAAATGGAATTGGCGATATCGGAGCCCGGACCACCAATAGTTTTACTCCAGAAAGAGCCCAGAACAGTATTGGCTTTTATAAAGTGTACGTCAGAAGGCATCGCGAGAAGTCCAGCACCTCCCACGAGAACACAGCCGCCCCCGGAGAGATCGAGTACATCCATTACCATGTCAACAATAGAGCCGCCAAAGTTGTTTCCGAACAGGTATTCACCGGAACTGGAAGTTCTTATAACATAATCATTCGTAAGGTTAGGGTCGGCGGTTCCGGCAATAATGAAATCCCCACTCGATCCAATATCCATGGAGGTCCCGAATTCGGAACTGCCTCCTCCAAAATTCTTGCTCCAGACAAGCACCCCGCACTCGTCCAGACGAACCAGGTAGAAATCATTGCTACCACCCATGGAAGAGGTACTTCCGAGAAAGGCGTAGCCTCCATCGGCTGTCTGCCGGATGGATCGCGCCGTTTCGCTTCCGGACAATCCGATAGTTGAAGTCCAGTCCGAAGAATAAGAACAGGCTGCCCCGGCTGGTGTTGCATCCAGGCTGATCAGGAATAAAAGAGCAGCAGTTGCGAACGGGATAAAGGCACTTAATTTGAATCTCATGGATTACCTTTCGACCTGCTTACCAGGCTTTCCACTGTCCAATGAAAAGCCGACAGGTCATTTAGTTTTTGCACTTATGATTGGCCTGTCTGATTCTGACTCTAAACTGATGAGAACACTAAGCATTGTAAAGAAGTCACATCTATACGGACCAATTCCTGAAAGGAAATATACAAAGATGCATCCTAAAGTCAAGGATAGTATCTTTGCACCGAAGGGTGGATGCATGGTGCGGGGGGTAGTATAGAGGTGCAAGTTAGCAAGATTCTTTGTGTAAAAGATCGAAGCTGACTATATGCTGGCCATCGACAGCAAGCATCTTGATAGATACGGAGTGTCAGTTGTCCCGGAATTTATGATTGTCACCTGGTGATTTGGGGCCAGATGTCAAGAGTTGGGAGCTAAGCCGGACAGATCAAGTTCTAAAACGTGTAAACCAGATTGGTTGAGAGGAGGTCGATTCGGGAGTCATCGGTCTCAAGGTCGTACCACTCCCACTCAGCCGAGTAGAACAGGCGCAGATTGAATTGTTGAAGCAGGAATTGCAGGAACTGAAAGCGGAGATGGGAAAGAGATAGTACTGGATTCCGGCTTTCGCGGGGCTGAGCGGCCATATTCAACGTTGTGGGGGAAGAATCCGTCTACTAGATTGTAGCCAAAGGGAAGGCCACGCAGTGGCATTTGAAAAATGGCCTGTAACACGGGAGGGCTCTTATGCTTTGAACACCTCTTACCACCAAAGGTAATCCCTGAGCTGCGCCTATTTAGCGCGCTTGGGATACACCTAAACAATCAACCCTTCTTCGATTGGAGGAGAAGATGAAACAATTCCATATGTGGATGAATGACCTTTTGTTCCTCTTGGTTTGTTTGGCGCTGGTCCCACTTGACTCAAATGCCCGTGTCAAACCCTGGAGACCAATACAGTCCGACATTGAAATTGTCGGGCCACGACAACTCGGGGGACCGACACAGCTCCGGCTGTCGATTAGATCGCTGCCTGAGTATTCAAAATTCGATGTAATTCTTGAACTTAGCGACAATATTGCTTTTGCGGGGCCAATGAGCTGGCCGATTGATATGAAAGGCGACACGGTATACGAGAAGTTCATTATAGTTGACATCCCCTCAAACGACACATCTTTCATTCAGTTTCGCGCTATAAGCAGTCAAATATACGAGCTGCGAGAACCTCGGTTCTTTGTAACTACCGGAGATACCCTTCAAGTCACGACCTGGAGTCCGTTCAAAAGGGCACAAGAGAAAGCCGTTTATGGCCCGGACCCAAACGATCCAAGCACTCATATCCCACCACCCAAAACGCCAACACCAAACTATTCGTACGATACGTCGGTATTCAAGATAATCCCCCTCGACTCCGCGCGAAAACTGAGGACACAACTTGAAACGAAGACTGATCGGGTTATTCCCGATGGTCTGTCGGATCGTGATCAACAACGGTTCCTCCAAATGGTTGAAAGCGAGAAGACCGTGCTTAGCGGGACCATGTCTCAAACTTTTTTCATCGGTGACAAAGTATATCACAGAAAAGAAGGTGAAAGATATTTCTATGAACTTGAACCTTATTCAGACATGAACACGGAACGAGCTTTGGACAGCGCCCGACTTGCAAACATCGATCCGTCATCGGAATACCATGCATTGTTTTTAATCGATGAAACCTGGAAACTTGGGGAGGTTGAAACATATGCTCGCAATCTTGAGCGCTCTGAATTCGATTCCTTTTATTCCGGCATCGCCCGCTGGAGTGATCTCAAGCTGCTTTGGGACAAAGGGATAAAGTTCAAAGTTGGCAAGCCAATCCCCCCCCCCGATTCTGAAAACAATAGATCCACACCTGATATTGACTATTTTCGTCTCGATCAATCCCTAAAACCATCTGAAAAAAAGCGGGAAACTATTTGGGCAGAAGGATTTGAATCCGGCTGGCCGCTTGGCTGGTACGCCTACGATGATAACCCCATGTATGGAGAGGATTTTTGGGATATTTCAACTCTGATGTCATATGGAGGGTCTCGCTCCATTTGGTGTGCCGGATACGGGTCTGAACCCGATGGTTCCTATCACGACGGATTCATGTATTCGTGGGCATTCACTCCTTACATCGACACCTATGATCACGGTGAACTACGAGTATCTTATCGCGTTTGGTATGACATCGATCCTTTTCTCACCATAAATGGTTTTGCATTGTACGTATCCGAAGATGGAGGACCATTTATTAAACTTGTAGATTCAGATGGTATTTCTTTGGGTTGGGAGTATTACCAGTTTGCAGTTTACGGAGATGACGTTAAGTTCGGTTTTCGCTACTCTGCAGGTGACTATTTTGTGCCACAGGATCGTGGCGCGTATGTGGACGACATTGTGCTGACAGGTATCCCAAAGACGAACCTGCGACCAAGCAATCCTGGCGGCTCAGGCTTTCCCATTGGGGTATCATCTGACTCCACTATTGCCAACTCCACGGTTTACGCCGGAGAACCGGTTTACATAGACTGGGCGATACAAAATTCGTGGTCGTAAGATGTCTCCGATATTTTTTCCGTTGTTGTCATCATAGACCAGGTGCAAGTGCAACAGGAGTTCATTTCTGGATTAGACGCCTATCAAACATATCAATTCAATGATCTGGTACAAACGCTGGATCCCGGCCTTCACACCATTGGCGTCTTCATAGACCCGAGCGGGACAATACCTGAAACTAACGAGAACGACAATTATTTTGAGAAAACCTTTTATGTCGAAGAACCGACAATTAGCTTCTCAGGATACTTGGCGTATCAAGACCCAACTACTCTACCAGACACAACATCACAGCCGATGAGCAACATGATCGTAAGGTTGATGGACTACGATGTGGGATACTTAGAGGATGACATCCTTGATGAATACATAGTCGAAGATGATGGCTGGTTCGAGTTGGGGCCTGTGTCAAATTCAGAACCATTGCAAGGCAGACAAGATGTTTACATAAAGATTCTTGCCAATAATGACTTCGCCTTTGCGACTTCGATATACAATGGTAATGATACTTCAAGTTGGCAATCAATCCCTGGTTCCGAACTGCTTAGCGGGGAATACGACACCGTAATTGTTTTAGACGTAAATGGAAGCGGTGATTTTCACATCGTCGATGCGCTCTGCAATGCTTACGAAAGGTGGTATGAATTTACTTCTTTAACGCCTCCCAAAGTACACGTCTCGGCCGGTGACGGATATGGCACGCAGTATACCCTAGTTAACGGCTCTCCGATAATCCTGATTGATGAACAGAACTATCCTGATGGTGGGTATCCAGATCAATTCGACAAGTCAGTTATCTATCATGAATTTGCTCATTACCTATCATGGTATTACGACTTTATGTGGAACCCTACGGGAGTGGGATACGATTATTTCAGTATTACATCGCCTGATGAAGCTGCATTAGAAGGGTGGGCTGAATTTGCATCCGCTTTGATATTCGGTGATAGCTTATACAAGAACTACTACTTGGACAATTCCGGGCAATTCACGATTTGGGATTATCACAATTTGGAGTCAGGTATAATTGGATGGAATTCCTTGTCGGGGTTGTGGGCTGTATATGGAGACATGAATAATCGAGGCGCTGTCAGTCTCGTGTCAGTCGCTGGTATGATGTGGGACATCTATGACTCCCATGTCGACGATTACAGTACTTTTGGTCTTTTCCCCGCTCCCACTGTGCAAGCTTCAGACGGGGTAGGTGATTGGCTTTCAGATGGGCCGGACAACGTCCTGTCTCTATTGCTGAATCGATACGTCGGTGGCGAGCATCCCGATAACATCGAAGAGTTTTGGGAGGCGTGGTTTCAGAGTCCGTCAATGGGCAATTACTATGCCATGAGGGATATCTGGTACGAACACGGCATCGACAAGGGTTGTTGCGTGGGCACAACGGGAAACGTTGACAACGATCCAAGTGACTATGTTGATATTAGTGATCTGACATATTTGGTCGACTACCTGTTCGGAGGAGGTCCATCACCTGTTTGTCTCGAGGAAGCAAACGTAAACGGAAGTTCTAATCTCGAACCGGATATCTCTGATCTTACATATTTGAACGACTTTATGTTCGGTGGCGGACCACCACCGCCAACCTGTCCATAGTGTATATTGACAGACTCAGGTAGAGAAGGGTCATGTTCGTTACGACAACATAAAAAGGGTACAACTAACGACTAAAACGTATACGTCAAATTTGTGGATAACAGGTCGATTCGGGAGTCATCGGTCTCAAGGTCGTGCCACTCCCACTCAGCCGAGTAGAACAGGCTCAAATTGAGATGCTTCATGAGCCCAAGATCACCGATCAGTGAGACTCGCTCAAAGAGGTAGTCTGAGAAAAAGTCGCCGTCGTTATCATAATCCCTGCGGCCAGTGACCGACTTTGCCGAGAGAAAAAAGCCGCTCATGGAAAAGTGATCAAACTGCAATTCCGCGCCCCACTCGGTGTAGTCTTCACTCTCCAATAGCGAAGATGACTCTTCGGAAAGAAAAGTAGCGGTTGGCCCGGCGGCCACCTCCGAGGAACCAAATTCTATCCCCTGCAAAAAGCTGATTACAGTTCGGGAGTAGTTCTGGTTGACGTCATCGTTGCCGTCATAGATAGTCGACTCCCACTCCAGCACCTGACGCATGAAAAAGGGTTCGGCAATTCTCATTTTATTCCGCCCCTGGAATTCTAATCGATATTGATCATCTTTGCCGGTGGGGTGCTGGTAGTCTTTCCGTTCAAACCGGGCAAACAGATCGTACTCCCCTGAGGCATGAAATCCAAAAGTCGAAGACTCCGCTCCGTAGCTGTCATAGTCCAGATCAGAGCTGTCGGCCACTTTCCTGGCCAGATAGAACAGGGAAAAGTCACTGCTTGAAAAGGAGCCAAAGCGATAACTGAGACCGGCTGCCGCCCCGTACCGGAAGTAATTGTAGTTGTAGTCAGCCACCGAGTCAAAACTGACAAAATCTGATTTAAGCTGAACCCAGTTGTCGAGATTCTCAGTCTGCTTGAGGGTGTATCTTGCCCGGGCATACCCCTGGTAGTAATCATCACCGGCGACAGTCTCGCCATCGATGCGGCGTTTGAGCTCCATATCGTTGTAGATATCCAGTCGGTTCTCCCCCAGGGGAAGACGCATCCCGTTGTTTAGTCGTAGTCTGAGGAATTCCGAAGTCTGCTCGTAGGTGGAGAGAATGTCGATCCGGCGGTCTTTGTAGGGGAGATATTGGAGTGACAGCGTGCCTTTGATATCATCGAGATAGTCCGTCTTAAGCGCCCACTCACTAATGGCTGAATCACCGCCAAGATAACTGACCGAATCCGCAAAGTATTCCTGAGAGATGAAGTCGTACCCCAGCCCCGCCTTGAATTGGGTGCGGGCCGCCGCAGAGGTAGGCGACGGCCCGGCTATGATAAACCCGATCAACACAATCGGAGATATTTGCTTCAGTCGATCTCTCAACAAATGTTAGCGTCCCTGGCTAAAATTCAGATGTTTGTGCAGCTGTTTGAGAGTCATCTCAGTGGCGCGCAATGCCGCCGCTGCCGCCTCTGTATTTCCCTTCTCCGAAGCTTCCTTGGCAATCATAAGCTGCTCGCGAACCTGGTTCAGGAGCTTCCGCCCACGACTGTCATCAGGCTGGATCTGCTCTGCCAGACGGTCTGCCTGACCGGCCAGTCGAGCATAGATTCTCTGGAACTGTTCATTGCCGCGACATTCATCGGCGGCCCGGTTGGCCAGTCGGGTTGCTTTTTGCAGCGAAGCTCTGGCGGCTTCCATTTTGCCGCCGCCATAGAACTGCTGCGACTGCTGCATGGCCTGTTTGGCCTGGGCAAGCAGTTCCGTGGCTGACTCTGAAGAACACTCAGCTACCATTGCCTGGATTCTCTCCAGCTGACCGCGCAACTGTTCCATACGTCGCTGAGTAAAATTAGACTCTCTGTCCTGACGCTGGAACTGTTCCATCAGCTTGCGGAGGGCTGACTCGACCTGGTTGCACAGCTTTACAGCCGGGCGATACTCTCCGGCATTGTAAAATTCCCAGGCGCGGCGAAGATTGTCGCGGGCATTTTCATAAAGAGATTTCAACGAGGCGGAAACATTATGGGAGGAGGACTCGCCAATTCTCTCCAGAAGCTGCTTGGTATGTTCAAGTTTCCTGAGAACCGTGTCTCGGTTTTCATCTGTGGCCCGGGCAACCCCAATCGCTTTTTGAGCCAGCTCTCGGGCCAGTTTGGTCTTTTCAGCGGCCATCTGGTACCGCTTCTGTCCAAAATCACTGTTTGAGGACTGATGTACTTCGACTGCTTTCTGAAGCAAAAGGGCCGCTTCGCGCGAGTTGGAACCTTTAACCGTTTCGGCGGCCAACTGGATGATTTCCCCGGTTCGCTCTATTTCAGAGCGCAAATTCTCGATCTGGTCCTGTACCCGATCACTATTCATTTGAGCTGCCGGGGAGAGGTTTATCAGCAACAGGCCAAGCAGTGTCAAGCCGGTTATTGTCAAATATCGTTTCATATTTTCACTCCTTAATTCTGAACTATGCATCACTGGCAGAGTATACAATCAAATCATGTGCCAGAGCCATCACAACAGCTTAACGTGCTGATTGACTACCACTTAACAAGTCGGGGTCAGAGTGGGAAGGGGGAAAAACGTACCGGAAGGTACAGCGGGTGGCCCTTATGGTAGTCGTCGGGATCAAACTGAGATATTGTGTACTTTCATTCGACTGTACAGGCGCCGCCTGGTGATCTTGAGTAGATTGGCTGCTTCGGTCTTGTTCCCATTGGTTCGCTCAAGGGCATCAATGATCATCTGCTTCTCAGCCATTTCCAATCCCTCCCTGGCCGATCCTCTGGCCGAGCCGGTGTCGACTAACGGGTCGCTGTCTATCTCAAGCGAAAAATCGGCTACCGATAGTTCTTCGCCGCCGGCAAGAATAACCGCCCGTTCCAGGACATTTTTCAGTTCCCGAATATTCCCCGGCCAATCGTACCGGGTCAGCAGATTGGCCACTTCGGGTGGAAGCGTCGGGTGAGGATGATTTGATGATTTCAAGAAGTGGTCGGCCAGTTCTACTATGTCCTCTTTTCGTTCTACCAATTGCGGAAGGCGGATAGGGAAGACATTGAGCCGATAGAAAAGGTCCTCGCGAAAATTACGCTGCTCCATCTCCTTTTTCAAATCTTTGTTGGTGGCCGCGATGACCCGGACATCGACATCTATCAGGTCAACCCCGCCCACTCTGACCAGACTTCGTTCTTCGAGAACGCGAAGTAGTTTTGTCTGCATGCTCGGAGCCGTTTCGCCAATTTCATCAAGGAAAATTGTCCCGTGGTGGGCCAGTTCAAACCGTCCATGCTTACGGGCGATCGCGCCGGTGAAAGCCCCTTTCTCATGGCCGAACAGTTCTGATTCCAGCAGGTTGTCCGGCAGGGCGGCACAATTGACCGCTATGAATGGAGCCTCTTTCCTTTTAGAGAGATCATGCACCATGCGCGCCGCCAGTTCTTTTCCGGTACCCGACCGGCCGGTCAGCAGAACGGTCGAGTCGGTACCGGCGACCTGACCGATCATCCGCTTGATCTCTTCGGTGGCCGGAGCGGAGCCGATAAACTTCCCGTACCGGCTGGTCTCAACTTCGTCGCGATAATGACGCGAAAGCGACCGCTCCTTCTGCTGTTTGATCAGCCTGGCTACGGTCAGTTCCAGCTCATCCAATGAGAATGGCTTGACCAGATAATCAGACGCTCCCTTTTTCATCGCCTCAACGGCCGTTTCCACTGTTCCGTAGGCAGTCATCATGATCAGATCGGTTCCTTCTTTCTCCAGTCCGGCTTCAAGTATTTGCATCCCGGAGATCTCCGGCATGGAGAGATCGGTTATTATCAGGTCAAAAGAGTGTTTTTCAATCAGCGCCAGGGCTTCTTTTGGGTCAACGGTGGTAGTCACTTTGTGACCGGCATCTTCAAGCTGACCGCAGACGAGCGAAGTCATTTTTGGTTCATCATCAACTACAAGAATACGGGCCATAGTTCTCTACTCTGTTTTGCCGGACGAGTGAATCTCGCGCGGCAGATCAACAATAACGGTTGTTCCCCGATCCGGGCCGGATTCAATAAGGAGCCGACCGTTCATCTGTTCAACAATATTTTTGCTCAGGAAAAGTCCCAGCCCGGAGCCGGACATGCGGGTAGTATAAAACGGATCAAAAACTCGCTTCAGTTCTTTCGGCTCCATCCCCGGACCATGATCCACAACTTTCAGCAGGACCCGCTCCGGATTGTCTGTCTCCACCTTCAGGCCTATTCTGATCGGGCATCCTTTGTCCCGGCAGCTTTCGGCGGCATTTATCAAGAGGTTCAGAAGAGTCTGGCGAAGAGCCCGGCGGTAGCTCCTGATTGTAAGGGCCGGGTCAATATCGTCAGACAGCCAGTCTACCTGCTGGCCGGAGTATTTGTCTGAGAGATGCTTCTTTAGTTCATTTGATAATTCGTAGAGCGAAAGATCGCCAACCGGTTCATGGATCAGGCTGGCCTCTCCGTTAGTCCCGGAACTGGAACGGGCGAAATCAAGATAACCGGTCACGATTGAGTTCAGCCGGTCTACTTCTTCAATGACAAAACGGCTTTCCTCAGAATCAGCTCTCTTTTTTAGCCTCTCTGCCGAAGCCCGGATTATCATAAGCGGGTTCTTTATCTCGTGGGAGACAACGGCGACCATTCTTCCCAGGTAGGAGTGGGTCTCGTTCATAAAGAGACGCTGCTGAATTGAATTTACCCGCCTCTGATACGAAACAAAAATAAGACCAAAGAGCAGCCCTCCCATAACCGATACGGCCGTGGAAAAAATAAGGCTGTTCCTCAAATCATCCAGCACCTGGAAATAGTCAACGTTGGCTTCGACACCAAGAACAGCCGCGACAAAGTAAGAACTGTCCAGCAAGGGAACAAAAGCGGTTTTGAGATAGATATCGCCGCTTTGGTAAGACGGGGAGACAATTGGTACCGGGTCCAGCGCAAAAAAGAGGGAGTCAAGATATGGTCCGTTAAGCTCTTTGAGAATGTAAAGGGAGTCATTCTCGATATCGGTGCTGGCCAGGTACTCATACGATTGATTGAGAACAAACAGCCCGGCCAGTGAATCCGCTGATTGTACCCGGGTCAGGAGATCGACAATCTCAAGGTAAGCGGTAAAATCTCCGGCGGCCAGCTTGCCGGTGGTTTCGGCGCTGATTCCGGCGCTGGTGGCCTGCCCAACGGCAGAGAGTCTGCGCCCAAGCTGTTGATCCAGCATTTCCCGGGTATTCTGGTAGAAAAACCACCAGGCCAGATTGACCAGAATTATCAGAGCAATGGTGAACAGGGCAATCAGCAGGAGCCGTTTGGAGGAGGGATTGGTCATGGAATAATTATCGTCTTCCGGCTCGTTCCAGTCAACCATAAGCAGGCGTGGCTCTATCCCGGCAAGTCTGAAGACTCACCGGGCGCAGATTCCCCGGTCCACAGATTCCCGGGCTCTAAATCAGTCTGAATCTGTGCAAACATATCCTGAATTGCAGGAAAACAGGGGAAAACTCCCGAATATTAATTGCCTTGACAGGGGGAGTAAAAAGGCTATAATTGTGGACCGTTCTACGGAATGATAATGGCCCCATCGTCTAGTGGCCTAGGACGACGCCCTTTCACGGCGTTAACACGGGTTCGAGTCCCGTTGGGGTCATAAAGATATAGCAAAGCCTCGGCAGTGATACCGGGGCTTTTCAAATAACTCATAAGAGCTGAGTTGCTAATCTGCGGTGACGATATCCGCTTTGGTTGGGCCTATCAAAGCAAACAATTCCCTTTGTTCTTTCTCGGGAACTTTGAAATCATTCAACAGCTGTCCAAACACTCTTTCCATTTCATCCCACTCGGCGTTGGAGATATTGAGACGGGCGTGCGAGTCCTTCATGGACCGACCATGGTATACTTCCGGGCCACCGGTGGCCTGGCAGATCATAGCCGTCAGTCTGAATTTAATCCCGGCCTTTGGAACGGCAGTGCGGGCTTTGTCAATTGCCGGATTGGCATTTAAGACATCATTGACTTCCAGCCTTTCGATCAGCTCATCAACGACCGTCGCGATACTGTAAACTCCGCCCAGACGCTCATACAAAGACGCTTCGGCTCCGTCGGCCTTGTCCCCTTCGGCTGACACAACTGAAACCATTACGACGCTAAACAGGAGCAGGGCCGACATCAGGTAACGGGTTCTGATCTTTGTTTTCATTTGATTTCCTCTCCAGATCAGGCATCTGATCTACTACATTTACAATCGTTTAAGTTGTTTCTTGTGAATCATCTATATAGTCGACCTAATTATACCATTATAAATGCTAAGTCAACCTGTAATTGGACGACAATTATCTATGATGGGGGCCGGCTGTGATCGCCGGAAGTTCATTCTCTTGTTCCTGTTGTTGACAGTGGAGGAACCGGACTTATCTTGGTTGATATGGCCAGCCAGGAATCTATAAAGTTCAACTCAACGGTGGCGCTCGCTCTCTATTACGGGACAGTACTGCTGTATGCTCTGGGGTGGTTGATGCCCGAAGGCAGATTGTGGGGAGGGAATTTTTTCGCCTTTTTGCCAGATTCAACTGCCTACACCGGTTTCGGCTTGCTCTTGCTTGCTCCCCTGCCGGTTCTGCTATTCAAACGGCTGGCGACCGACAAGGTTTTCAACCGGCCGCTGTTTTACTGGTCGATCTCTGCCGTCATCATTGTTCTGTTTGGCCTTGCTTTTTATACGTTTCGGGAGACGACCCATTTCATGGGGGATGGATACCAGGTCCTCAAGATCATGGGCGGGGAGAACCCAATTATCAAGAGGACTGAGATCGGCGAGATCATAACGCATCTTTGGGCCCGGGACCTGTTTGGCGGTGGGGAGGCAGGTGTTCTGAAAGCGTACCAGGTAATTTCCATCAGTTCCGGCCTCCTGTTTCTGGCCGCGCTGTCGCTTTGTTCTCGTCGGCTCTTTGAGCCCGGACTTGATAGACTTCTGTTTTTTCTGACCGCTTCATCAGGTGGTTTGATGCTGCTCTTTTTTGGCCATGTGGAGAATTACTCGCTGTTGGCTCTGGCCTCCGGTTTGACCGTGCTGTCCGGCCTGATGATCAATGCAAAACTTCTCTCGCGCGGCTGGATCTGGCTGCCATTTCTGGTCGCCCTCTTTTTCCATGTTATGGCGATCACCCTGTTGCCGGCAGTGCTGTATCTCCAGGCAAGGGAACTCCCTCCCGTTGCACGAGCGCTGAAAAATCGTAAGCTGCTTTTGATCTGGCTCTCTGGTTTGATTCTTGGTGGTGTCGTTCTCTTTTACTATCTGGCCGGTCAAAATCTGTTTTTCAGATTAGCGTTCCTGCCACTGGTCTCGGATCGGTTCACAATCGATGGATACACCCTCTTCTCGGCCAACCACCTGCTTGATATGCTCAATTTCCTCTGGTTGATGCTCCCTTCGGGACTGTTGTTCGCGGCCTTCTGGTTTTTCAATCGCAAGAGAATGTCTCAATCACCGGAGTTCCCTCTCTTCCTCTTTTTTCTCCTGCCAACATTGGGTACGGTGTTCCTGCTGGACCCCAAGCTTGGTTTCATGCGTGACTGGGACCTCTTTTCTTTCGCCGCGATCCCTCTGATTTTTTTCCTGGCCCACCATATTGTCAAACATGCAGAGCGGAAGCATAAAATTCTCTTAGTCACTTTAATTGTGACGCTCAATTTGACCGCACTATCAGCACGGGCGCTGATAATTTCCGATGACAGCGCCGCTATCCGGCAGGTTCAGACGATAACTGAATCAGACCCCGCCCGTAACAAGAACGCCACTCAGCTACTTATTGAACATTTTGTCAAGACCAATGACTCGGCAGCATTCGCCGAGGAAGGGAAAGCGTGGAAACGAAGGTATCCAGAGGATGCCCTTGTGAAGGAGGGGAACAGGCTGCTTGATGAGAAGCACTATGCTGAGGGCATCATTCAGTATCATCTGGCCATTATTGCCAACCCGAGGCACATGACCGCCTACAACAACTTGGGGGAGGCCTTTATGAGAATTGGGATGTATGACAGCGCCCGGTTCTATGCTGAAATTGGCAACGGCCTGAACCCGAACAACGCGATTCTGCTTCACCGCCTTGGTGCGATCTATGATCTCGTGGACGAACCAGACCGGGCCGAAGAGAGCTGGTTGCAGTCGGCCTCATTGGATCCTGGCTATGGGCAGCCGCGCCGTTTTCTCTTCAAATTCTATCGTGAACGGGGGGATCAGGAAAGGGCCCTGAAGTACTTGCTGGAGGCGGCCGGATGTGCCGATGTCGGACTGGATATACTGGAGCCTGCCATAAAGCATTATCTTGAGCGGTCGGATTTCCAGCAGGCGAAGCCGCTTTTGACCCGTGCTGTCGAACTCGGGCTGGACTCGCTGACTTATGAGAAGATGCTGCGTCAATATCCCGCCGCAGCCGGACCGGGAGCATCAGACACGGATTTCTGAGATTTCAGAGGGTTCAAAAACAAAGCAGGCTTTGCCTGTTCTGCGGAAATATTCACAATCAAAAAGTGCTGGCCAAGCCGGATGACTTAGACCGAGACTTCGGAAGGTTCAAAAACAAAGCAGGCTTTGCCTGTTGCCCTGACAGCGTTTTCGATATATCATGCCTTCCTATGATGGGTGATATTCCCATCCGAAAATGAATTGTCAATATTCCCAGAATAAACAGGCTATGCCTGTCTCGGTGGAGGAAATTATGAGTCAGTATTCAGTCCCCTTTCCCATGAATGAGCCCATCCAGAACTACGCCCCCGGTTCTCCGGAACGGGCCGTCCTCGATATCGCACTCAGAGAGCTCAAGAAAACCCAGATTGAAATCCCTATGGTTATCGATGGCCAGGAAGTTAAGACCGACAAAAAAATCGAGATAACTTCCCCCCATAACCACAACCTCAAACTCGGCTACTACTACCAGGGTTCAGCCGATGATGTCAAGAGTGCGGTCGATGCTTCCATGAACGCCTATCACGGCTGGTCAATGATGCCGTGGGAACAGCGCGCGGCGGTGTTCCTCAAAGCGGCTGATCTTCTGGCCGGGCCGTATCGGGCCGTAGTGAATGCGGCCACCATGTTGGCTCATTCAAAAAATATCTACCAGGCCGAAATCGATGCTGTCTGTGAACTGGTTGATTTCTGGCGCTTCAATGCCTTCTACATGCAGCAGATATACCAGATCCAGCCAGCCAGTGCGCCGATGATCTGGGATCGGATGGATCACCGTCCGCTTGAAGGATTCGTTTTCGCTGTGACTCCGTTCAACTTTGTTTCCATCAATGGCAACCTTCCCACCGCCCCGGCCATGATGGGGAATGTCGTCGTTTGGAAACCGGCCTCAACCGCGGTCTATACTTCGCACTTCCTGATGAAGATTCTCCGAGAAGCAGGACTTCCGGCTGGCGTGGTTAACATGATCTTCGCACGCGGGGCCGATATCGGTGACACAGTGCTCCGCAACAAGAACCTGGCCGGTATTCACTTCACTGGCTCAACTCCCGTCTTTCAGAATATGTGGAAAGTGGTCGGTGAGAATATTGCCAATTACAAGACCTACCCGCGTATCGTTGGTGAGACCGGCGGTAAGGACTTTATCATTGCGCACAAATCGGCCGATCCGGAAGAGCTGGCCACGGCCATGGTCCGGGGCGCCTTTGAGTTCCAGGGGCAGAAATGCTCGGCCGCTTCGCGCTGCTACATTCCAAAATCTCTCTGGCCCAAGACCAAAGAGAAGATGCTGGCCCAGGTCAAAGAACTCAAAATGGGTGACCCGGAACAGTATGGCAATTTCATTAACGCCGTGATTGATGAGTCAGCCTTTGATTCCATCACCGCCTATATCGACTATGCTAAAGATTGCAAAGAATGCGAGATTATCGCCGGTGGAAGCTATGGCAAAGAGGAAGGCTACTACATTGAGCCGACTGTGGTTGTCTCCACCGATCCGCATTGCAAATTGATCGAAGAAGAAATCTTTGGTCCGGTCCTGACCATTTACATTTACGAAGATGATGAATACGCCAAGACGTTGCACCTGGTTGATCAGACTTCGCCGTATGCGCTAACCGGGGCAGTCTTTGCCGTAGATCGCAAAGCGGTGGAACTGGCCGAGCGGACACTTCGCAATGCGGCCGGTAATTTCTACATCAACGACAAGCCGACCGGTGCCGTGGTGGGTCAGCAGCCGTTTGGTGGAGGACGCGCTTCGGGAACAAACGACAAAGCGGGTGGCATCCAGAACATGATGCGCTGGACTTCGCCGCGTTCGATCAAAGAGAATTTCGTCCCGCCGAAAGACTACAAATACCCCTTCATGGGGTAGCGAAGCTACCATTTTTGCTTCGCATGTACTGAAGGGAAGTAGCATAGCTACTCTTTTGCTTCGCATGTACTGAAGGGAAGTAGCATAGCTACTCTTTTGCTTCGCACGTACTGAAAGGAAGTAGCATAGCTACTCTTTTGCTTCGCATGTATTGACAGGAAGCGACAGATTTGATTCTGGGTGGCCCACCATTCAGGGCTTGTTGAAAAACCTCCAATTTGTTATGGCAGGTCTTGATTCTCGCGAGCGAGAATTGTGACCTGACATATAACAAGCTATGGGAGAGTCAGTTCACACGCCCCATAAATGGGACGCAAGAACTGACGAAACTTACTAAGACTTTGTCAACAAGCCATTCATGGTGGGTTCATCGACCAATGGATTCACGAAAGACCGCACCATGCTGAAATTAATTCTAAACGGATTGTTCTTAGTGTTTCTTTACCTGGGTGAGAAATACTCTGGCAGAGATGGCAATATCTGGCAGACATTCATGCCGCGGTTGAGGCAAGTTTCGACAATCCTCTTTGTCGTCCTCTGTTAGAACGCTGTATCTAACTTGGAATCTTCTGGTGTGCTGCCTTCCTCAGTCGCCACTATACTCTTTGTATTGTTAGTTGGAGCCGCGCTCTTCCTGATCGCGTGCTGGGCCAAGTTGGTATATAATCTTAATCGTACCGCAGAGTAATAGCTAAACAGGAATCAATAGGGTCAAAGCCGATGCGGTCCCGACAACTAGGCCTGCTTCTTCTTCAAGCACGCCCCAATCATGACGCCCACCGCACCGATCACGGGATTGAGGAAAGCTATCCAGGTTGGTTGGTGAGCAGTTTGCATGGCATCCATCAAGGCAACTTCGCCGCTACGAGTCAGATCACGCTCCGGCGCAGAAAGAGTCGGGATGGCCATCGCCAGGCCAAGCAGAAGTACCAGTCCGGCCAGGAATTTAGCCGCCTTACGTTCTTTGCCGATTGCCACCGCCGTTAGCCCGCCCAGGATCGCGCCGATCAGGCCGAGCAGAATACTTGCCGTCAGCCAGAGTCCGGATACTTCGTAGGACCCCTATTGAAATGAACCTTCCGTCCCCATAGCTAGATAGACCAGAGAGAAGGTAACAAACACAAACAGCGCCATGACGACATAACCGACAACCACACCAAGAATTGTCTTGAGCATACAGATACTCCTCACTGGATTTCTAACAGCATTACGAATTGTCAGAACAAAGTGTTGGCTGCGCAGACTCCATAACTTGAGCTTCCTCAGGCTTAATACAGATAGTTCTCACGACCCGCCGCAAGAGTACAGGGCCATCACAACTGCTTGTGCTTACTTGCCGATACTGGCGAAGCATAAGAGTGGGCTCGCTACTCACTCGCTGGTCATAATGAACAGCGGCTGCATTTCAAAACTTCCGAAATGCGGACGCAAGCGTTCAATGTTGTAATGTTTGCTGACATTGACCAGCTTTTTGGTGCTGGTGACCACATCAATCGGCACACTTCCATATCGTCCGTTCTCAATGACAACCAGTCGTCCATGCACCCCTTTGAGAATCAGGTCAAGGGCCAGGTTTCCATAAACCATCGGGACGATAGCATCGATTGCATCCGGATTTCCGCATCGCACCAGGTAGCCGAGCTTCTGGTAAATCATATCTACTACATGCCCATTGTTGTACTTCGGTGATAACGCTTTTAGTTTTGCTGCGATCTGTTCGCCAATCCCGCCCAGCTTGGCGTGGCCAAAGGCATCTTGCTCTTCGTCTGAAAAGACCATCTTGTCACCCTCAAGTATGGCGCCTTCGGAGACCAGCACGACCGCATAGTTACTTGGATGATCCTGGCGGTCTCGCGAAAGCAATTCGGTCAGAGACTCAATGTCAAATTTATGTTCCGGGATAACGCAGCGATGCGCCGCCCCGGCCATTGTTGGAAGCATGGCGGTGAATCCGGCGTACCGCCCAAAGACTTCAAGGACTAAAAAGCGTTCGTGTGAACCGGCCGTGGTGCGGAGGCTGTTAGTCAGTTCAATAGTACGCGTAACACAGGTGGAGAAGCCGATACAGTAGTCGGTGCCGGGAACATCGTTGTCCATCGTTTTTGGGATCGCCACTACTTTGACACCCTCTTTGTAGAGATGCACACCATAGCTCAGGGTGTCATCGCCGCCGATAGGAATGAGGAAGTCAACCCCCAGAAACTCCAGATTTTTTAGTACTTCCGGAGTCAGGTCATTCATCGGGTCAGTGTAAGAACTTTTCAGATGATCCGGCACCATCTCTTTGGCAACCCGACTGGGCAGAGTCCGGGAGCTGTGCAGAAAGGTCCCCCCGGTTCGTCCGGCCTTGTTGACAATGTCCTCGGTCAGGACTCGGAAGTTATCACTGTTGTCCGCTTTCCGGTCACGGATGATGTCGATCATTCCGGCCCATCCGCGCCGAATACCAATAACCTGATAACCTTCGCTAATCGCCCTGATAGTGACTGCGCGGATTGCCGGATTCAGACCGGGAACATCTCCTCCGCCGGTAAGAATTCCGATAACGCCTTTCTGCTTTTTTATATTGGCCATCTTATCTACTCCTGATCTGTTTTCCGCTGTCCGGAACGCCCGGACAGTCCTGACCCTATTTTAATCCCTGTTGACTCGGGAATCAATTTTAATCATGGCCAGCCAGATAACAGAGTGCAAAAATTACCCGGCTCTTGGCCTGCCCGATTGTTAGTTCAAGACTCTTCTTTTTTTTGCCGATTATTAACTTATGGACCAGATATTACCCGAAAAGCTTGAATCATATCGGATTATTGAGAAGCTCGGTTCCGGCCCGGCCTCAGAGACGTTGAAGGCGTTTGAACCGGATTCTGACCGGGAAGTTGTTCTAAAGCTTGTCAGCCCGGAACTCTCCAGCCGACTCTCATTTAGAGGACCGGGGCTGACCCTGATTAGAAATGTCTCTTCCATTGCGGCCGAATCTGTCTGCCCGGTAAAGAAGATTTCCAAATCGGAGAACAGATCATTGCTGGTCCGTCCCTTTGTGGAAGGATCATCTTTTGAGATGCTGGTAGATTCAGGGCCACTCGATAAAGAGTCATTTCTCCTTCATGCCGAGAAACTGGTGGAGGCGGTTAGCCAACTTCACAGACAGCAGCTGCACCACGGCAATCTGAGAGATTCAAATATCATACAGGATAATTACGGCAGTATTAAGTTGGTGGATTGTGGACTGATGACCGGGTTTTCGGTCGATGATCTCAATCCGGATCAGGAGGCGGGGGAGTGGCTTCAATTTGTTCCGCCGGAGCTGATTCGCGGGCAGGAATTGGGTCGTCACTCAGACCTGTACTGTCTTGGCGTCATTTTCTATAAACTGGTGACCGGCCAACTTCCGTTTGAGTCGGGGACCAATCGGGAAGTATTGGAAAGAATCAAAGCCGGGGTGATAGACAAAAAAGCGTTGCGCAATGCCAACCTGACCGGGGACTGCTATCTCTTGATTGAAAAGTCATTGGCCAGAGAGCCCCAGGATCGCTTTTCCAGCGCCGGGGAGTTGTTGGTCACTCTGGATGAAATGTCAGAACGCTCACTAATTCCTGACTCTCCGGAAGCGCCGGTCGAAGCACCAGCGGCACCTCATGTATACATCCTTGTTTCGGCTGCCGCAATCCTGGTGGCTATTCTCTGGATCATACTGACCGCCACGCCGCGGTAAGCCTCCGCCAGTAAATCGGTTTGGGCCAAACGCCCATTTCAAATTGAGAAAAAAGTAGATAATTTCCACTTATTGTCCGTCCAATGATTGAATTATATTAGAGCATATAATCTATTATTGGGAGGGTCCAATGAAACGATTTTTCTGTATTACTATTTCAGTCTGCTTGCTATCCGCTCTAGTTCCATCAGCCGCAATTTTTGCACGAACTGCTCTATCGGTTGAGGATGCGGAATTGCAGTCTTCGAGCAGCGCCCTGCCAGCGATTTGCGCCGCCGATCACCGGGTTGGCAAGATGCAGCTGACAGTAACAAACACCGGGACTTTTGGAAACGCTTATGTGGGCGGGGCTGATTGCTTTACCGGGCAGTCTTTGGCCTCATGTGAGTATCCGGCTGGCAGCGGGGTCTCCTACCTTTATGGAGGCGCGTTGTGGGTTGGTGCGGTAGTGCCTGTATTCTCAGGCACTGACACGATAGTCTCCGTAGGGGCGGATGGCTGGCAAAATGCCCAGGAGCTTTACCCGGATGAGGCACCGGCCGGTATGATGATCCATCGGTCCATTCATGATCCGTCTACGCCGGACGCCATTTCCGAAGATGACATTGTCTCCGTCTACTATGATACTCTGACAGTGGGCGTTCCGCTTGATCCGATTGAGAATCGGCCCCATTTCCCACTAAATATTGAAGTCACCGAGACCTCAATGGCCTGGGCTTACAATGATGTCGATGACTTCGTATTGTTTGACCTGAAAGTAAGAAATCATGGATTTTGGATGCTGAACAATGTCTATCTGGGTGTTTATGTTGATGCCGATGTCGGGTATAGTCCGGATTGTTTCGCAACTGAATGTTATGCCGATGATATCTGCGGTTTCGTCGAGAGTGCTACGTTTTCTGATCTGGCCTGTGAATTCTCATCCGATATCAACCTGGCCTGGGTCTCGGACAATGACGGGGACCCGCACGGCGGCCTGTTCGATGCAACTTCGGCCCCCGGTGTTACGGCAACTTCGATCCTCAGAACGCCTCTGTCCACTCCGGAAATCTCCTTCAACTGGTGGTTAAGTAACGGGAATCCGTCCCTTGACTTTGGCCCCAGAGAGAGAGCTTTTACCGGAGTCTGGCCGGAAGACTTCCGGGACTTTAGCACCGGAGGAATTGGAACCCCGGAAGGGGACCGCAACAAGTATTACATTATGCGAAATCAGGAGTTTGACTACGACCAGGTCTACACCGCCAGTATTTCACCGGTTGATCCGCTCTGGATGGAACCGATTGCGAGTTGGGCGGAGAACTTCTCCGATGGATTTGACGCCCGCTACCTCCTGTCATTTGGACCCTTTGATATTGATCCGGGTGAGGTCTTGCCTATCACCCTGGCCTATGTTGCCGGAGAGGCATTCCATGTCGATCCGGACAACTACAACCAGAATCTCAATACCGGACTGGGGAACTATGATCCGGCTGCCTACTATGACAACCTGAATTTCCAGGAACTGTTCAAAAATGCCCGGATGGCCGGATGGGTCTATGACAATCCCGGCGTTGACACTGATGGTAATGGCTATGCCGGGGAGATGCAGATTTGTTGCGATAGCGGAGCCGGACTGTGTGATACTATCTTTGTTACCGGCGATGGCGTCCCTGATTTCCAGGCTCGTCTGGTTCCCCCGCCGCCAGCTATCTGGGCAGAGCGAATAGACAGCACCAGTATCATGTTACGGTTTAACGGCACGATGTGCGAGACTGCTGTAGATCCGTTCATCATAGGTTCAATAGATTTTGAAGGGTACGATGTCTATATAGACTTCTATGGCGCTCGCTCCTGGGCGCACCTTTACAGTTACGATCTGGAAGACTACTTGAAATACACCTGGGTTGCATCGGCATCACAATTTGTGCTGCAGGACTATCCTTTTACACCGATGGAACTCCGCTGTCTTTATGCCGCCGACTGTAACGACCTTTCCTTTGATCCGCTAAGCTACACCGAAGGATCACCTTATACGTTGGCCGGTTTCCCGGATTCAGTTTTTTACTTTGAGCCAATGGGGAATAACTTCAGTGAACTGGGAGTCTCAACGCCGATCGTCAAAAAGTATCCGGCCCAGCCTTATCCGTCTACCCTGGACACCGCTCTGGCCGATCCGTCCGAGCTCACGTCCGAAGGCTACTTTAAGTATTTTGAATATGAGGTAGCGATCAACAATTTGATACCGGGAGTCTATGCGGTGGGAGTGACCGCTTCTGATTTTGGAGTTCCGCAGTCTGGCATTGGTCCGCAGGAATCTCACATAGGAGCAGCAGATGTCATTCTCAATACGACCACCTGCTGCATAGATTTTCGGGGGAATGCTAATGATTCTCCGGATGACTATCTTGACATCTCCGACATCACCTATCTGGTTGACTACATTTTTGGCGGCGGTCCCGCCCCGGCTTGCCAGGACGAAGCGGACGTTGCCATAAACGATATGATCGATATTACTGATCTGACGTTTATGGTCGATTATGTTTTCCTTGGCGGTGTTCACCCGCCTCCATGTTGGTAAAGCCCTGCTGTTCATGAAGTGAGCATCATAAGTTAAAGGCCACTCTTCAGAGAGAGTGGCCTTTTATTTGGGGGCGAATCAGAACTACAAACGTCTTTAGGTTCACAGACTAAAAAGGGAGATATACTTTGACAATCAGCCTGATTGATTTATATTGGCTCAGCTTATGAAAAGCATACGCCCACAAAACCTTAGAAATCTGAGTCTGTCAGTCTTTTTTGCTCTGGCACCGGTCACAGCCTGGGCGCAGACTTCTGATGCGCTGATTCGTTATGATCGGACAAACGCGTTCATCCTGCTAATTGTCTTCTCAGCGGCGGTTCTAATCTACACTAATTGGGCCAAGAGCGGCAAATCACTCTTTTTGAGAAAAATCCCCGGCCTCGATGCGGTCGAGGAAGCGGTTGGACGGGCAACCGAAATGGGTCGTCCGGTACTTTTCATTCCCGGCATTGCCGAACTGGATGAGATTGAGACAATTGCCGGAGTCTCCATTCTTGGTCGTGTAGCCAAGATCACCGCTCAGTATGAGACCCCGCTTATGGTGCCGGTCCGTTATCCGCTGGTTCTGGCCGCCGGTCAGGAAGTTGTGGAGCAGGCCTATATTGAGATGGGCAAAGGGGATGCTTATGACAAAGATACGGTCCGCTATGTGGCCGGTGAACAGTTTGCTTTTACCGCCAATGTGAACGGCTACATGATGCGGGAGCGCCCCGCGACCAATATTTATATGGGTGCCTTTTTTGCCGAATCCCTGCTTCTGGCCGAAACCGGCAATGCCGCCGGATCAATCCAGATAGCCGGAACGGCCCGCCCGGAACAGCTTCCGTTTTTTATCGCCGCCTGTGATTACACGCTTATGGGGGAAGAACTCTATGCCGCTTCCGCTTATCTGTCCCATGAGCCAATCATGCTGGGCGGATTAAAAGGGCAGGACTTTGTGAAAATGCTCATCATCATAACTTTGTTACTGGGAGTTCTTCTGGTAACCTTTGGATGGGGCGACACGTTCAAAACCTGGTTTGATGCCGTTTGAGATGGACAGGATGATATTTTAGAAAATGAGAACCCAGCTACCAGTCTCCGTTGCCTTTCTGACCGGGTTTGCCCTTTTGGTCTCGTTCTTTTTTAACGAGAACACCTGGATTGGCAATATCTCTTCGGAAATAAAAATCTGGGTCACCATTGTGGGTGGATTCACCCTGCTTCTTGGCGTTGTTTCCATCACCCGGGTCAACTGGGCAGCGGTCAGGGGAAAGAAGGAAGGCTGGGGCTACAAATTAGTTACCCTGATCTCCATTTTTGCCATGGCGATCCCGGCCATATTCCCATCATCCTGGTCACCGCTTTTTGGCCGGGCCGAGGGATCAATTTACGACTGGCTGTTTGTCTACCTGGATTCCCCCATGATGGCCACCATGTTCGCCACCCTCGCGTTCTATATTGCTTCGGCGGCCTATCGCGCTTTCCGGGCAAGAACACCGGAGTCGACCATCCTTCTTCTGACCGCAACGGCGGTCATGCTCTGGCGGGTGCCAATGGGCGAGGCCTTCCTGAATCTCTTTCCGGGTAATATCCCTGAATTCCTCAATACCTACATAATGAACGGGGCCAACATGGCTGTTCAGCGTGGCATTATTATCGGCGCCGCCCTGGGAGCAGCTTCCATGTCACTGCGTATCATCCTCGGTATTGAGCGGACGTACATGGGGAAGGGGTAAGCAGATGTCAGTCTGGAAAAAAATGGAAACGATGGACCGTCGCTGGGTCTATCTTCTGGTCGGAATAGCGGTCTTTGTACCGTTTGTATTCCCGGCCGATTTCCCTATCTCCGTCACTCCCGAAGCTCAGAAACTGTATGATGCTGTTGAGGCTCTCCCGGATTCCTGCACCGTGATGCTTGTTTTTGACTACTACCCCTCAACCATTGCTGAATGCGAACCGATGACAACCGCCGCACTGCATCATTTCTGGCGCAAAGACTGCAAAATAGTTACGCTCAGCAATATCCCACTCGGGGGGCCTTCGATGGCCGAGCGAGTAACACGCTCTATAGCTCCCGAGTACAACAAGGAATACGGCGTTGATTTTGTGAACCTGGGTTACAAGGCTAACTATGTGGCCGTCCTGTCCGGGATGGGAAACTCCATTGAGTCAATTTTCCCGACCGATAATTCCGGCACCCCTATTTCAGAATTACCGTTGATGGATTCTGTATACAACTACGATGATGTCGCTTTCATATTTGAAGTCGCCGATAACGCTACCGCCGACTACTGGGTTTCCATTGTCAACGCTCAGTATGGCACCCCGATGGGGTGCGGAACCACGGCTGTCTCAGCCCCCAAGTATTATGCCTTTGTCGATGCCGGGCAGTTTGTCGGGCTCCTTGGTGGAATGAAGGGTGCCGCTGAATACGAGATGCTGGTTGATAAGAAAGATAAAGCTGTCACCGGCATGGCCGCTCAGTCGTTGGTGCATCTGTTGATTATCGGGCTGGTGCTGGTGGGGAATATCGGCTTCTTTCTTAGCCGCAGAGAAGAACGTGAGGCAAGGATTTGAATTTCGTAGAAACATTTGAAATTTGGATAATTGCCCTGTCCACCCTGGCGCTGTTTTCCTTTCTGTATAAGGATAACCCTATCTACAAACTGGCCGAGCATATTTTTGCCGGTCTCTCAGCTGGATATTATGTCGGACTGATCTGGGACACGGTAATTGTGCAGCAATTATGGGATCCGATGTTGACCGGCCGCTGGTGGCTGATCTTCCCCGGTATTCTCGGTATTCTTATGTTTGCCAGATTTTTCCCGAAAATCAGCTGGGTCTCGCGTACTTCGCTGGCATTTGTCATGGCCACCACAGCAGGAATTTTCCTGATCTCGCAGCTGCATGGCTTGGTTCTGCCGCAGATGAAAGCAACCATGCTTCCGCTGGTTGCCGATGGCGGCTTTTTGGCCACGTTGTCTTCGCTAATCGTGATCATTGGCGTCATTTCCACGCTGATCTATTTCTATTTCTCCAAGGAACATGTTGGAGCTTTGGGTGTGACGGCCAAAGTTGGTATCTGGTTCATAATGATTTCATTCGGCGCTCACTTTGGTTATACGGTTATGGGGCGCGTTTCACTTTTGATAGGCCGGGTTCAATTTTTATATGAAGACTGGATTGGTTCTTTCTCACAGATTTTCTGATTGTGGAAACTTGCGCATGACTAAGGTTATATTCTTTTTCGGAGTGTTAATCATATTAACTCTCCTGCTGATTGGTTGCGGCTACAACCCGGATGAGCCGCTCTATGACGTTGCGGCCAACCCGGAGAATTTCCCGGAGGCCGCGCTTGCCCTGATCTCGGAAGTAGACTCAGATCAGGTCCTGGATGTTGAGCAGGTTGTCACCCAGTTTGTCGATCTCTACAGCTCACACCAGGAACTGCTGGACAATCATGAATGGAAAGAGCTGGTTAATAGGATGGGGCACAAGCTGCGGATCAAAGCGGATAAACTGGCTGTCGAAGGGATAGAAAACTATATGATGGCGGCTGATCACTACCAGTTAGCGTCGTTTGCCCGCCCCGGCGATGAGCGACTTCAGAAAACTTCGGAGCGCTATGAATGCTGGCGCAACTATGACCGTGAGAGTATTATTCAATTGGCCGCCGCGATCGGTAAAGACGGCTTCACCCTGAAATCACTGCAGGAGATAATAGAGTCGCTCAAGAGATTCGCCTATACTGACAGCGTTCATTTTGAGTTCGCCCAACAGTTGCTGGTAGAACCGCTCTTGAAAACTCCGTACCGACAGAATCCGAAATCATCGGACCTGCTTGATTCCCTCTCGGCACCTGAGCGCAATTTTCTTGCCTGTTGGGAGTTAGTCCGACCGGACTATGACCACCCGGTCTGTAGTTTTGAGTCACCGGAAATTGATCTGGTCTCGTTTGAAATTTACCGTATGGAGGAGAACCGTTACCGGGCCGAGTTCTATTTCCTCCCGGCCAAGTCGCTTGATAAGGATCTCACCGTCGCCTTCTGGGTTGATTCTGAGAATGACCCGGTTTCACAGTCCGACCGTCCGCTCTCAATGTCGCTTCCTTTTGATTTCCATCCCCTGCCGCCAACCCAGCGTTGGTCGGGCGGACGCATGGTAGCGGCTGTTCGGGAGTTTGAGTGCTCTGATGGGATTGGCCGCATTTCGCTGGGACTGTATCAGAACGACCAGGATCAGGTAGTATATATGCCGATTACAGGGATTTCCGGAAATCTCATCCGGCTTCCCGCCACACCGCATAAATTGCCTGTGGCCGGGAGCAGATAGTAGCTCCCGTTTGTCCCCTATTTCTCCTTGTCAAAGGAGGGCTAATTTGCTACCATACCAAAAATTATCTGAGAGAGTTAAGTGAAAGTAATTATTCCGGTTGCCGGGATTGGCAAGCGACTCAAACCACATACCGACAGCCTTCCCAAACCACTGCTGACAGTGGCTGGCCGGACTATTCTTGATCATGTACTGCGGCCACTCAAGAAAATAGATGTCGAAGAATTGGTACTGGTGATCGGCTACAAAGGGGAGCTGATCCGGGAGTATGTTGACAAAAACTATAACTTCAATACTCGGTATGTGGAACAGGAGAAACTGCTCGGCCTCGGCTATGCCCTGAATCTTGCCATCAGGGAGACGGAAGACGGACCTTTGCTGATAATTCTTGGTGATACTATCGTCGAATGCGATCTGAGCGAATTCACCGGGGCCGGAGATTTTGTCCTGGGTTTGAGAGAAGTGCCCGATCCGGAGAGGTTTGGAGTGGCCGAGATTGAAAACGGTTTTATTGCCTCCCTGGAAGAAAAACCATCGGAGCCAAAAAGCAATCTCGGTTTGATCGGGCTTTACTATTTCTCGGATTCCTTACTTCTCAAGCAGCTGCTTGGTCAGCATGTTGATTCGGGGAAACTGACCAGCGGTGAAATCCAATTCACCGATGCCCTCCAGGAGATGATCCAGGCGGGGACTCGGTTTGTGCCTTACACGGTTTCCGGCTGGTTTGACTGCGGAACGGTACGCACGCTGATTGAAGCGAGCGCTGCCTTTATTGCCCGGATGGAACAACCACAGCCTCCGGCCGGTTCTGCCTATATCAGTCCGGTTTTTGTGGCGCCTGATGCTCAGGTAAAAAATTCCATTATCGGACCGAATGTAACGATCGAGTCCGGGGCAACCGTTGAGAATTCAGTTCTCAAGGATACAATCGTTAATGCCGGTGCATCCGTTGTTTCGGTTGTGGTTGAGAATTCGATTATAGGGCGTGACTCTGATGTCCGGGGCCGAGCGCAGACTCTTTCTGTCGGCCGGGAGTCAAGAGTGATATTTGAAGCCCTACTGAAATCTGATAAATAATTTTGTTTAGTAGGAGAAGATAAATGACCAGCGGGAATTTCCTATTTACTTCGGAGTCCGTAACCGAGGGGCATCCGGACAAATTGTGTGATCGCATTTCTGACGAAGTCCTCGATGCTGTGCTTCGACAGGACAAGATGGGACGTGTTGCCTGTGAGACATTTGTAACGGCCGGTCTGGTCATAGTGGGTGGTGAGATCACAACCCGGGCGTATGTCGATATTGATCAGGTCGTGCGCGGAGCGATAAGAGATATCGGTTATGTTGACAGCTCCATCGGGTTCTCTTTTGACTCCTGCGCTATTCTAAACGCTATCGGGTCACAGTCGCCCGATATCGCCCAGGGTGTTGACACCGGCGGAGCAGGTGATCAGGGGCTGATGTCCGGTTATGCCTGCCGGGAGACCAAAGAATTGATGCCCATGCCAATTATGCTGGCCCACAAACTTACGCGAAAACTGGCCCAGGTCAGAAAAAACAAAAAGCTCCCGTACCTGTTGCCGGATGGCAAGTCACAGGTAACGCTTGAATACAAAAACGGGAAACCGTTCCGGGTGGATACAGTTGTAATCTCAACGCAGCATCGCGAAGATATACTGGAGCGCAGCGGCAAAAAGATCACCAGGAAGTCGCGCGAGGAGATCATAGACAAAGTGATTTTATCGGTCATTCCCAAGCGACTGCTTGACAACAAGACCAAGTTCTATGTCAACCCGACCGGTAAATTTGTAGTCGGTGGTCCGAAATCGGATGCCGGCGTGACTGGCCGCAAAATCATTGTCGACACATACGGCGGGATGACTTCGCACGGTGGCGGCGCTTTCTCCGGCAAAGACCCGACCAAGGTGGATCGTTCAGCCAGTTACATGGCCAGGTATATCGCCAAGAATGTGGTTACTTCCGGGCTGGCCGACAAATGCACAATCCAGATTGCCTACGCTATCGGCGTAGCCAAGCCGGTCTCATTGATGGTCTTCACCGACCTGACCAACCAAATCCCTGAGGAACGGATTGCACAGCTGATCAGAAAGCATTTTGACCTGACACCGCTGGGAATAATCAAGAGCCTCAAACTGCGTCGACCGATATACGGCCTCACCTCATCGTACGGGCATTTCGGACGCACCGAAAAAGAGTTTAGCTGGGAAAAAACTGACAAAGCCAGACTGCTGGCAAAGGATGCATAACTATGGCCGTTAAATCAGATATTAGTGATATTAAGTTAGCCAAACAGGGGAAAGACAGAATTGAATGGGCTGAGCGGAGCATGCCGGTTCTTCGCGCCATCAGGGAGCGATTTGCCAAAGAGAAGCCGCTGCGCGGAATCAACATGGCCTGCTGCCTTCATGTCACCACTGAAACAGCCAACCTGATGCGCACGCTTAAAGCGGGCGGAGCCAACGCCGCATTGTGCGCTTCCAATCCGCTCTCAACTCAGGATGACACCGCCGCCGCCCTGGTAAAGGAATACGGCATCTCTGTGTTTGCCATTCATGGCGAGAATAACAAGACCTATTACAAGCATATCAATCAGGCCCTTGATTTCAAACCGCACATCACCATGGATGACGGGGCGGACCTGGTTTCAACCCTGCACCAACAACGCCGGGAATTGTTGGACACGGTCATGGCCGGAACCGAAGAAACCACGACCGGGGTTATCCGCCTCAAGGCAATGGCCAAAGACAAGGCACTGGAGTTTGCCGTGGTTGCGGTGAACGACAGCAAGACCAAGCATATGTTCGACAATC
>JARGFS010000190.1 GCA_029211095.1 bacterium
GGCCGACCGTTGTTATGGTTGGTACCGCCGTACCACATTCGTATCTAACCACTGAAACAGCGTCCAGACCGGCTTCAACCACCGAACCGCCCCCTATGTCCGAGGCCTCAAATTTGAGTCGCATATTCGCAGTTGGGGACAAAAAACTGCCAGCCATGAATGATTTCTGAATCCATCCACCACTTGATTCATTGGAGGGACCCGCACTGTCAACGATTGTCCAGGATGATCCGGAGTTGTTGGACAGATAGACACGGAAGATATCTTCAAACGGAGAGCCTCCGGTATGATTGGAAAACCAGCGTGCATAAGTGATTAACGCATCGCCGGTTGATAAATCAAAAACGGGCGAAGTCAGAATAGTGGTACCGTCGTCAACATCGGAATTTCCATCGACATTGTCAGTCAGGTAGCATTGTCCGGAGCCATCGAAATCCGAAGCCGGGTCTCCCCTATCTCCGCCACCAATCGGTACACCCCGTCCCCAGGGGCCATCGGAAACAGTTCCGGAAACTGCCCAGCCTGTGTTGGTTTCAAAATCATCTTCAAAGACAGTAACCACATTGGACGCGACGACAGCTATGTACGGATTGGCGGTGTCGGCCGGATCAAAGAAATAAGTGGTGGCTACCTCGCGGGCCCGGACAAAAAAGGCCAGTTCGCTGCCGCAGGAGATGGCTGGAAGGGTGGCATCATATAGATCGCTGCCAAGATGGGTCATCTGGCTTGAAGCGTAAGAGCCACCATCGATTGAATAGAACAGCCAGCCGGAATTGGCCAGCGGAACGCCGCCCATATTCCCTGTCAGCTGTACCTGGAAAGTTGTTGTCTGGTCCGGAGTAACGACATCCGGAAGGCCGCCGGGGTATGAGAAACTCAGGGTTGGTCCCGGTGTTGAAACGTTGACAGCGTTCCAGGCTGAAGAAACTCTGGTTGCCCAGACTCCGGACGGGTCAAGATCATTGGCCGCAGAGATTGTCCCCAGGGCGACATCATTATAATCCGATTGTGAGTTCCAATAGAAGAGATTCGCTCGTACCGCAATTCTCATCGCGTCGGATACACCGATTCCGGTAACCGGAATGCCGTTATGAGTGCCGCCATCGGATAACAGGTAAAACCACTTGTTCCCTACGCCGCTGTTGGTGTGCACGCCGCAATAGTCATTGAAATAGGAAGGGGAACAGCCAACAACGTCTATCCAGTACGGGTCACCGGTGCCATAGGTATCGGGGTCACTGAATTCATGGGGATTGGACATGGACCTGAAACCGTTCCCCCCAACCACTCCGTTTTCACCCATGTACCAGTCCGGAACGTCCATCGAGTCGTGCGCCCATTCAAATGCAGCGCCAATCATATCAGAAAAAGATTCATTCATCGCGCCCGGTTCCAACTGATAGACCAGGTTGGAGCCATTTTCCGTTACGGCGTGCCCCCATTCGTGCGCTATTACATCGGGGCATCCGGCCAGTGAACGCCAACCGGTAGACCAGCTCCAGACGACAATCTGACTGCCGTTCCAGTAGGCATTGTTGTCCCCTTCGGCATAGTAATTCACACTCGTCAGCATTGAGGCTCCGGCTCCATCGTAGGAGTTCAATCCAAATTCAGCCAGCAGCCAGTCATAGAAGAGGGCGCTATAGACATGTCCATCAACGGCCGGGGCCAGGCTGGCATCGGTCCAGACATTGTCGGCATCGGTGGCAATAGAGCCCGGCAGAGAACCACCGGCGATATTGGTCTGAATTGTCCGGCCAGCAGGCATCTGTCCGCCGTGACCGTGGGGATCATTTAGCAGCTGGCGGGTGTCATCATACATCCGATAGACAGAACCGGTCCAATCGGTATCAATATGATCCCGGGCTTCCCCCATGACACCAATACCGGTGCCAATGTCATTGTCATTCATGATCCGGTTGGCATAGAAGACAACTTCACCTGAATGAGCATCAATCAAATACTCCCAGCGTCCCATCGGTGATGACGAATACAAAAAGAGATGCCAGCAGAGATAGTTCTCTCCCTGCCAGGGAAACACTACCAGCTCCGGCTGAGTCGGCTCACCCACACCAAAGAAGGACTTGAGGTCTTCGGCGGCTCTCAGGGTTGCCGCCTGTTCGGTTATGTTCGGAACGACATCGACCACTAAGTCAGCCTGGTAATTGCCGTTGACAGTCTTCAGCATACCGTCCGGGGTGTAGTGAACTATCATTTCAGCGCCAAGCACCTTAACGGAATTGTATATCTGTTCAAAGCGTACATGACGCATATTCAGGTCATCGCTTTTGATGCTGCTTACGCGAAGTTCCGAGGCCGGGTCATTCATCCTGAAGGCTGCTTTGTGCTCCTCAAAGAAAGAGATAGCATCCCGCTCCTCGTTACCGATAGCTGAATTACTGCGCAACTCCCCTTCGACATAAATGGGCAGGCCGGACTTATCAGTCTCATAAACAACCACCCTTGGATTGTCTACGAGTTTGTTTGTCCCCCGAAATCCATCGCTGTCAGCAACAGTTGCGGCGAATGTACTTCCGAATGAGAGTAGAATAGTAGCTGCCAATAGGCGGGTCTTCATAAATACCTCTGCGTTGAATGAATTTTCGTAAATTGGCGGATGTAATTGTCTCTGGGCCAAACAGCCAAATGAGAATTCCTGTTGTCATATTTTGTTTCTGTAACCTCTCTAATAATAGTAGTGAATGTTGAGCGTTTTGTCAATTTGATAGTTCCGCAGGGAATGGCCGGGCCTGTTTACAATTGACTTTAATTGAATTGCCGGTATATTGTTAAAAAGACTGTTCTAATCACCGATTACTACTGGTATGATTATGATTTCCTCCGATCGACTCCGTTTATTCCGAATTTTCCTGCTGCTTGGCGTGGCCTTATTCATTGGCACAATTTCATATACTCAATCAACAGCGGCAAGCCTTGCACCTTACTACTTGGCCAGAGATGCAAGCTCTGATGGAGGGGCGGTCTCTAACGATGGCGGTTCTATAGGTGAGGCAGACACCAGAAGGGGTAAGATTTATGTTGTCCTCGGTCTGGATACTGAGCCAAGCTACTATACTGAGAACCCTGAGGACCCTATTCCCTACCACGGAGTAATAGATACAGTCAATTTCAACAACCTGCCCGGAGGATTGATACACTCCGCCATGCAAACAGATTGGAGAGCCGCTACTGCTGATTCCTACGGCAACCCAGTCAAACTGACATGGTTCCTATTGGCCTCTGAGATGGAGTGCCAGAGCACCTTTGGGAATTGCCTTATTACCTATGACCTAATGATGCACTTTGCCGAAGAGCTGCAAGAGACAGGAGATGAAATAGGGTGGCACTATCATAACACTGACTGGGTTCCCGTGACCGGACAGGTGTACGAAGGGCTCTGGTCACAATTGACCCGCTTTGACCAGTCTCGCTCGACCGGAGGAAAGGTTCAGACTCTGGCAGAAGATATACTGAACAAATTTTTGATGGAGCGCTCCTGGTTCCCCAGCAGTTTTCGCTCCGGGTGGACCTGGGAAAATGATGACCTTTCCCGCTGGCTGGAGAATGTTGTCATCTATGATTATTCCAAATTGACGCCTCTTACCGGAAACTACGACTGGAGTCGCTCACCCAGCTGGCCGGAGTCGGAATACTATCATCCTTCGGAAGAGGATTACCAGAGTTCCGGATCAATGGACCGCTTTCTCATCCAGAGCATCCCGATTTCCACACGGTACAATGACCTCCAGATGCAGCAAGCCGTAGATCAGGCCCTGAGCGGCAAAAGTGTTATATTCTCTCTTTACTCCCATGCCCCCAGCGGCATCCGGGAAAAGGCGCTGCAAATAGACAGTCTGGTACACAGGTTCTCAGATCGGCCTGAGAACTCTGGCGTACGATTCATATACAATACTGCTTCGGAGGCAATGCGCTCCATCAGATCACTGAACTACAGTCATCCCCCGCAGATTCAGGGCGGCTATGACGGAGAACGGTTTTATTTCCGGATTAGCGAAGATGTCTTTGGTCAGTATCCGTATGTTGTTCTGAAATTCCGCGATGGCACCTACCACCGGGTTCACGGTACACCCCTTTTTCACAACGTCTTTGAGTACGATGTAACCTATGTGCACCGACCGGCCATTATCAAAGTAGGTGTGGCCGCCACCGATATGGCCGGAAACGTAACGGTTGAGATGTTTGATCCGGCTGAGATGGCGGACGAAGACTACTATCCCGGCTGCGGAGAACCCGT
>JARGFS010000191.1 GCA_029211095.1 bacterium
ATAAGCGAAGAGGTTGCAAAGTAGTTGCCGTCTCCGAGTGAGGTAGCAATGAATTCGACTGAATCCTGGTCTCCATAGAGGCTGGCCGGAACGACAACTCTGACCAGAACATTGGCCGTATCATCCGGCAACAAGCTGCCGGTACTCGTGATTTCATAAGAACCGGTCGCATCCCAGGTTGAGACTGCCCAGAAATTCCCACTGTACGAAAAAGCAAAGTCATCCGAGAGAATGCCATCGTTGGTAACAGTCAGAACGAAATTGACCGTATCACCGGCCGGGCCAAAACCGGCTCCCGAAGAAGGACTTACCAGCACATTGTAATCAATCACCCGGAAGGAGTAAGTTTCAGTAGAATCTCGGTTACCATCTACATCCCGGGCAAAAATGTAGTAGTCCACCATAGTTCCCGGAGACTGGGCGGGAATAAATCCGTGGAAGTCTCCCCCACCGTAATCAGACATGAGAACTGGAGTGAAGATGGTTCCGCCATCTGTGCTGTAATATACCAGAGCGGAATCAGTGTCAATTGCGACTGCCGAAGTTATACTGGCGACCACCTCGACCGGATTGATATCATCCTTTGTATCTTCCAAAGCTGTGTGGCTGATATTCAATCCACACGGATAGGCCAGAACCAGTTGCAGAGCGCCGTTCAAGTTCAGCCGCCCACCGGATACGGTGAATCCATTCAGGGAAGCATTCGGGTCAGTTCCATCCATGATGGCCTGCTTCATAAACAGAGCCACGGCACCGGGATCAGCCCACATATCATTAAGCAAGGTGGCGCAGGCCGCGCTATACAGAAACGCAACGGCACCGGTCACTTGCGGTGTAGCCATAGAGGTCCCGGTAAGGGTTCCATAGGTTGAACCGGGCAGGGTTGAATACACGGACGTTCCCGGGGCTCCCAGGTCAATCGTGGCCAGACCCCAGGCAGCTCCGGAGTTGCGGCTGTCATATCTGGTGGTATTAGTGACGGCAATCATGTAATCAGATGGACAGGCGGTGGGGACATCCCCGTTGACATCGATATCCATGCCGATATTGGCCGTAGCCGTGGCGTTTATGATACCTGCCGCTCCCATGGAGTCATAAGTAGCACACCAAATGGGATAGCTGGCCGGATTACCATAATCAACTCCGAACGAAGAGTTCGCCGATACCACAAAAGCGCCCGCAGCCCCATTCGTCTCATTATAGGTAGCTCTCATTTCGAGGGCATAGCCGTACGCCTCAACAACTACCGCTTCGTTAGAACTGGAACCGGCTATAGGCATAACTTTGGCCCCCCAGTTTACTCCGGCAACACCGACACCATTGTTGCCAATGGCCGCAGCGATACCGGCAACATGGGTACCATGACTGTCACTACCCACATTTCCGGTGCTATTGTATGCATTCCAGCCATCGTAATCATCCACATAGCCGTTGCCGTCATCATCAAGGCCGTTGCTGGGAATCTCCAGTGTATTCTTGAAAAAATCAATATCATTATGACTCAGATCGCAGCCGCCATCGACAATAGCCACCACAATCTGGTCGCCGTTGAGAGTTGTGTCTCCGGGGGTGATGTCCCAGGCCTCGGGAGCATCAATATCCGCATCGACGGTACCGCCGGACTGCCCCACATTATGCTTGCTCCATTGAAGACTGAAGCTCGGGTCATTTGGAATTGTCTGGCGCTGAGCCACATAATGGTTGAACTGAGCCAGTAAAACATCGCCGTCGCGGCGTACCGCCTCCAGGAGTCCGACCTGGTCGGTCATTTTCATATTTGAAAGACTATACTCATATAGCCAGATATTCATTCTTCTGGAAAGAAGCTTCACCGGGGTTAGCGAATAGCCGGGAAAGCGAGCCGCAATCCGCTCAGCAGCATCCGGACCATCAACCTGAACTATCAACTCTCCCTGCACAAAGGGAGCCTCTCCCTCGGGCAGGGCGGTGTCATTACTGGTGACCGGAGCCGAAGAAATAGCGGCCAGCAGACAGATAATTGTCAGGCTGCCCAATAATGTCTTCATTGTCCTGGCAAACCGGTGCGCGGAATTGTAAGAACCAAACCGTTTCATTAGTACTCCCTAAGATCGGTAGATTGTTGTCGTAATCAAGTTTCCCTTACAGGCAGTGTAATAATGGACCGAGAGCATTTAGGTACAAGCTCAATATACTCTCATTTTTTTTCTTGTCAACTAACGAAGAGGCGCCGCAGATAAACGGCGTCGGCAAACAGTGCAAAAATTTAGTTTGCCAATAGGGCGCAACTGAGATAAGCTACATTCCAGAGTGAAACCGGATAGTAACATGGCAAAAAACCAAGCCTCATCAAATGCAGCCTCAGAGAAGTCATTAGCCAATCAAGGTATGAAAGTTACCTTAGTCGGCTCAGTCGTGAACCTATTTCTTATCGGGCTAAAACTTTGGGTCGGCTTCGCCGTGAAAAGCCAGGCCCTGATTGCCGACGGCGTCCATTCGCTGTCTGACCTCCTGAGCGACCTGGTAGCTATCCTGGGGCTGAAATACTCAGCCAAAGAGCCGGACGAAGATCATCCTTACGGTCATGCCCGGATACAGACAGTGAGCACATTGATAATGGGGATTATACTTCTTGCGGCGGGTGGATTAATCGTTTACAACGCTGTGGAGGCAATCTACATTCATGAACCTTCGCACCCGTCACTTTTGGCAATCGCGGCTGCGGCCATCAGTATACTGCTGAAAGAATGGCTCTACTGGTACACTATCAGGGTCGGAAAAGCGGCCAGAAGCCTGCTCATTATTGGAAATGCCTGGCACCACCGGACCGATGCCCTGAGTTCCGTAGCTGTTCTCATTGGCGTCGTGGCCGTCTATCTTAACCCTGACTGGCACCTGGCCGATATGTACGCCGCTCTCTTTGTCTCTTTCTTCATTTTCAAAGTCGGTGGCTCCCTGTTCGTTTCGGCCTTCAAAGAAGTGGTCGATACTGCCCCGAGCAGCGAGACCCTTCTACTGCTGGAACGCGAAGCAATGGAGATTGAAGGTGTCCGTCAGGCGCACGACATTAAGGCAAGGTATCTTGGGCCGCAGCTGTTTGTCGAAGTTCATATTGTCGTTGACCCGGATATTTCGGTCCGCAAAGGTCACGCTATTGCCAAGCAGGTTGAACGCCGCCTGATTGAGCGAGTTGATGATGTTGAGCGGGTCATCATTCATGTTGACCCTGATCCCAAGAGAGACTGAACCCTGCCGGAGGTTCCGGCGCTATATTTTCATCCGCAAAAAATAGGATTTAATTTCCGTTACCACTTTTGGTGACAGCAGAATTGCTCCCACCAGAGTTGGAACGGCCATCAGAGCAAAACAGGTGTCGATTATGTTTACTACCGTATCCTGCGTAATCACTGCAGCCATTGGCAAACTAAGCAGATAAACCCAAACATATCTTCCGCCCCACTTGTCCCCAAAAAGATATTTGGCACATTTGAGGCTGTAGTAGGAATAGGAGATCATGGTCGAGATTGAAAAGAGCGTAATCACCAGCGTCAGGATATAGCGACCAAACTGCCCCATCGCCATCGTGAAGGCTTCAGCGGTGACAACCACCGCTTCCGAAGTCCCCCCCAGTTCCCCTTTCAGAACGCCGCTGCCAAGAATCACCAACGCGGTCAGGGTACAGACGATATTAGTATCAAGAAACGGGCCCAGCATGGCAATCAAACCTTCCCTAATCGGCTCTTTAGTCTTGGCCGCTCCGTGAGCCATGGGAGCCGTTCCAACCCCCGCTTCGTTGGAGAAAGCCGCCCGCTGGATACCGGTCCTCATCACCTCTCTCAACCCCACACCAGCAGCGCCACCAACCACCGCACTCCCCCCAAAGGCGTTTTCAAAAATAGACATCAGTATGGAAGGGACAGCGGCGTAATTGTACAGCACAATAGCCAGAGCTGAAAAGAAATAAAGCAGGCACATAGCCGGAACCACTTTAGCAGAAACTCGCCCAACTCGCTTGATCCCGCCGATTATGACAGCACCCACCAGCACCATGCAGATAATACCGAGGGTGAGGCGATCAAAACTATAGTCAGTATCAAGCAATCCGGCCAGCTGGTTTATCTGAAACAGAGAGAGACAGCCTAACATCCCACATGCGGCAAACATAACCGCCAGCGGCTTGGCCCATTTTCCCAGGCCGACTTCCAGATAGTACATGGGCCCCCCCTGCTCGACCCCATGCGAATCTTTCTTACGATACATTGTGGCCA
>JARGFS010000192.1 GCA_029211095.1 bacterium
GGTTGTCGCGGTCCTTGGCGCACCGTCGAGGATGTCGAGTACGTTACCCTGACATGGGTCGATTGGTTCAACCATCGACGGTTGCTGGAGCCGATCGGAAACGTTCCCCCGGCCGAGTTTGAAGATGTATATTATAGCACTCAGAATACCCAGGTCCACGTGGCCTGACTCAACTAAAACACTCTCCGGTATTACCGGGGCGGTTCACAAATGAATACAACCGTGGCATCTCGAATGCAATAGACGTGAATTGCAGACTGTATTGACTGGTTGCGCGACATGTCCCAGTTGCTGCGCAAATGCGCAATGAGTGCGCAAACAGGATTTGCGCACTTAGAAGGAGACAAAGTCTCTATATTTCAACAACATAGCAAGCAGGTCCAAAGTGTCTGCGTCAAGAGTGCGTAAGAATCGCACTGTTTATTTCCCGATATTTTACGCACAGCTGTTCGCTCACATCGCATTTGACTCGCATTCAATAACTTAGACGAAAATGGTCGCATTCGGCACGCCTGTTGCAATACAGAAAGGCGTGTTTTCAACCAGTAACTTGTGGCGTTGTGGCCTCGTGATCTTCAGATCGCGAGGCTCCATCCCCGGCGAATCTGAAGATTCACCCTGGCACAGGCTGAATTGAAGCGTTTTGTCTAGGGGGTGCTGTTGAACCCGGTGGGGTAATCGGGCCGGGTTCGACAGCCCAACTTCACGCAAGGAGTTAGATTTGGAACAAAACGGCGGCAAAGTGGGGACCTCACTGATGGCGGTTGCCTCCCTTGACAATCTAACATCAGGGAGGACCAGCTGTAAGTCCATTTGGAGAAAGCGAAACGTAAGGTCTTCAACCAGTCTTTCGGTCGCGTTAAAAGGACTCTATCAAGTATTCTCCAATCCTATGGGTCTATTTGTGGAATGTGCCAAGCATACAGGTATGTCCTTGATAGTTGTGCCGTACGTTGCTTTTGCGATTCTTGTTCTCATATCGGGATATTTGTCTGCCGACTTGGAGATGCGTACGCTGTTAGCAGAATTACAGAGGCAGGGTATTGATCCCAGCGGTTTGCCGTCAAAGAGTCTCATCCGGGAGCAATTTATGCTAATCAGGTTCTTAATGATCGGCAATCCGTTTGTAGTGTCTGGTATTCTGTCTCTTCTTGCATTTCTGGGAGGCCTAAAACAAGACTGGCTGAAGATTCTTATAATGACTTTATATGGAGAATACCTCTTCGGAATCGGCCTGTTGTTATCATCGCTGTTTTCCTTACAATCTGACAATCTTGTTCCAGCTTTATCCATGGCACCGTTGGCCCTAAGTGCCGGTTTAGACAAGTCGGACATACTTACGATCTGTGCAACCCGGGTCGAATTGTTTTTCGTCTGGGAAGTCATGATCGTCTCGATAGGGCTCCGAGTGATGTTTGACTGTCCTCGTAGAACGAGTTATCTACTCAGTTTCTCATCTGTTGGATTTATCTCTGTCTTGACAATAATTCTTATTTAGTGGGGCTGTAATTGAAGAGAGTCAAACAAATTTCGCCCAATGCTGATCCTGTTTGGATCCGAATAACGTGGAACGCAATCACACTTTTTGGTATGCTTTCTCTCATAATAGTCTCAATAGGTATAGTTACAGGTCTTACAAGAACGGAACCATTTGGATTCGCCATTAAGAACTGGAGGATAGCCGCGGCTCCAGTATCAGTAATTGAGTCGGTTCGGACGAACAAGCAAGCGGGGTCAGACCTGGAAATTGTGTTCTCTGGCCAATCCTCAGACGCTTTTCGTAGCTCCAATCTTCAGGCTGTTTTCAAGAACATTCTGGATTCCCTTGAGGATCACGCATCTTTCATACCCAGATTACCTCAAGGTTGTGTCAAAAGCTACATCAACAATAAAAAGACATCCATTGTATTTGAGTATTATTTGGATTGTGGGTGCCCCACGAACATGAATTCGATGGACATCTTGATGATAGCAACTGACATCGGGGAAAACGGAGAACCAGCGGTATCTGGGCAGGTTCTGATTGAAGGTGTTTCGAGGGAATTCTGTCCCAGTGTATCAATTGCAAAGGGGGTGTTGCCTATTGACCGATAATATTAGTCTATACTAAAACATATTAAATGTGGATGACAAACTGTAGGTTTCAAACTTGGAGGTTTTAAAGATGAGGAAGAAATCACTAATCATACTCTTTTTAATGGTAATGCTATTCTCGACCGTCGGGACAGTCGCCGTCAATGCCGGAAGTCCCTACGACGGAGACAACCAGATGGACGGTGGTATGTGTCAGACTTTTAATTGCGGTACACAGAACTGTCTTGTATTCATGATCTCGTTCTGTATCGGCGACGGCCTGAGTTGGCACAACGGTTTTTAGCCGAGTCTGGCAATTCGCATGAGACGTCGGTCGCAACAATGCGCAATTCGGGGCAATTCTCTTGGGATTGCCCCGAGTCAAACGGAAGTAGGCGGTCGTGCATAAGGAAACCAATTACCCGATTAAAACTATTACACGATTGAATGAGTCAAAACGACAATATCAGCGCAATATGTCTCTTGGGTTGGCTTCATCAATTATCCTGGCCATCATGATCGTTCTCTGGCTGACAGTTGGCCTGGAATCGAATTCTGATCTTTTCCGGCATGATTTGTACAGGATTGTCAATTGGCAGGAGAGTGCTATCGGTCGCGGTCAAAGACGTGCGGCATTTGATGGCACAGTTCGTCTTTCAAAATCTTACCAGCACTCAGGCTTTTCAGGATATCGTGGATACATAATTGTGCCTGACAACGAGCCAAACTCGGTCAAAGTCGAACGATTAGCTCCCAGTGTCTCGGAACTCAACACCGTTGAAATAGCTCCGTTTGACCCGTGTGCAGCAATAGGCAACTCGACAACGGACATGGGCTTCCTCTCAACAGCAATTGGACCGGGAGGTTTTGGGCTTCCCGACGGTTGTGCCAACCTCATAGAAATTGCGGGGGAGATGTTCCCCCCGACCGCAATGGTGTCGTTTCCAAAGGCGAGTGAGCGGGCCTTCATCAAGCTGATAAAACGTCCAAGAGCTGCGAATGATATCTGGGGGCGTGGGTTGGTCGTGGTCGAGTTTGTAATAACCAAAAGAGGACGTTTAAGAAGCTTGGTTGTTATAAAAGAAGAACCAGAAGGGTGCGGAGCAGCAGATTCGCTTTTGTATGCATTGGGTGAAGCCGTCTTTTGGGCTGCAAAAGTAAACGGTAGGAAGGTCGATACACAAGTTTTGTTCAAGTGGGAGTACTGTGTGGGCAACGACTGCGAAGACTATGGATCTGTCTGCTACGGAGACCAGGCACTTATCGTAAATGATCTTTCAACCGTGGATGAAAGTCGACCTCCAACTCCTACTGGATATCTTTGGAAATAACCTCCATAGGCTATAATTCCAGCAACCCTGCTATCTCCCTGCGTCATTCTGCGTCGAAAGCGGCTTTGTGTCACCCATTTCAACTGTCACACGGTAATTCGATCGCCACTGCGCAAATGCGCAATGAGTGCGCAAACCAAAACTGCGCAGCCGGCAAAACTCAAGCTGTTGGTTTTCAATTAGATAGCAACATGGTTAAAATGCCTTGCGTTAACGACTGTGCGAAAACCAGTATTTCTCAAATTGGCTAAATTTAGCACTCGCATCGTATTCTACTCGCATCCGACTCGCATTCAACCATTTACGTCGTCGCATTCCCATTTGGCACGCCGGTTGCGATACACTTAGTCGTTTCACAAAACCAATGACCTATGTGCTCACGGTCTGGGGAAACTGTCGGGCCCGGCCGTGCAATCGGGCCGGACCGACCAAAAACAGGCAAGGAGGCGGATGCGGGAGAAAGGATGATTCTGTTTGTATGATGGCGATAACAACAATAAAATGGGAGAACAGACAATGAGAGTTTTGAAGGCAATAGGTAAGGGCTTGATACTAGTGGCGGCGATGGTAACGCTAACCCTCTTTCACACTGGATGTCTTATCCACACCGACGTCTGTATAGGTAAGAGGGCGACTGCCGACGGAAGCTGTTGTGAAGGCTCCGGCACCAGATGTCGCAAGGGGAAGGTGACGGTTGACTACAAGACTGAAACTGCCGACATTTCCTCTAATGGTTGAAATAGGTGTAATGCCGTAACTCACTTATTGCATATGGGTGGGGCTCGCTATTTGCCGGCCCCCTCCAAAACCAGAGGAGGTTTCAATTAAAAGGCAAGT
>JARGFS010000193.1 GCA_029211095.1 bacterium
GCGATAGGCGAAGACTCATCAAAGCAGATACTGAAAAGAGTGAACGACTACCTCTCAGAAAATATGCCGCCGGGAATGTTTATCACCATCATGTTGCTGCTGTATGATGCCGAAGAATCTCGGGTCAATTTTGTCTCGGCGGGTCACAACCCGATGCTCTTCTTTAACGCAGCCAAAAGCTCACTGCAGAAAATTAACCCGCAAGGGATGCCGCTCGGAATGCCGGTCACGCTCAACGGTGATTTTGCCGACTCATTGGAAGAGGTTGATCTTCATATCGCCGACCAGGACCTTCTCTTTATGTTTACCGATGGCGTCTCGGAATCGGTTTCACCCAGTGGGAAGCGGTATGGACTGGACAAATTGGCTGATTTTGTCGCGGCCGGACTTGCTCAGCCTGGCAGAATGAATGTAAGTCAACTGGCTGCGTCGCTCACCGATGAATTGGACGCCTATTCCGGATACGCTCCTCCCAGTGATGATATCTCTTTCATCGTGGCCCGAAAAACCGGGGCAGACAGGGCTGATCATAGGGGAGACAGCGCTGTCGATAGTCATCATATTGACGACGAAAAGAGCCGATAGTTTCACCACAAAGTAACATTTTAGTTGCCCGTATTTCAGGACAATTGTTTCTTGGCCTGAGAACTTGCTGGATATAACGGTAAGGTATTTGATGGAACATGGAATAAACATATCGCTGTCAGAAAGAGAAGCCTCCGGTATCTCCGATGTCAGGGTTGACGGTGTCATTGACACAATCACAGCCAGTGAACTCGAGCAGGTAATCGACTCGCTGGTAAAAAGGGAACGGTTCCGGATCGTGATCGATCTGGCCGGTGTTGATTACATTTCGTCTGCCGGTTGGGGAATTTTCATCTCGAACATCAAGTTGGTCCGCCAGAACGGGGGAGATATCAAGCTGGCCAACATGATTGAAAATGTTCGTGAGATTTACGAGCTTTTGGAGTTTGAAAATGTACTGCGAGCCTATGATTCGCTCGACAGTGCCCGCGCCGACTTTGGTGACAGCAAGCAGAGCATAAAAAAAAAAGTCCCGGCCGAAACAAAACTGATCGTAAGTGAGCAGCTGGTAACATCGAACCACGCCCGGGAGAGTGCCGAACAGGTCAATGCAAACGGCTTTGAAGGCGAAATAGAGACTCGCATTCTGGCGCTGATTCGCCGCGATCCATTCAGCACAATTTCTGAAGTCAGGGATGAACTCAACCGGCGTCTGACCAGCGGAAGAGTTGGCTGGTGGACGGTTTTTTCAACTCTGAAAAGAAGTAAACTGCTCCGACGCCGCTCCCGATTCAGATATGCGCGCGGATTCCACCAATCATAGATTTTGTTTGACACTATTTCGTTGAACCCTATATTTCAATTAGGGTTATGGCAACAAGAAAGCAAATATGACGACCGAACAATGGGTCATAATAGGCCTCTCCGCATCTACTATTATTCTTATGATTCTACTACTCTGGCAACGGAGAAGGCAGAGTCAGATCGGTCTGCCCGGGTTGGCTTCGGACCGGTTCGGTGAATTACTAAACTCCTCGACCGGGCTGAACTCAATACAGAAGACCGCCGGAATTGTCAGTGATCTGCTGGTCGAGGCTTGTGGTTGTGAGAGCATTCTGTTCCTGCGCAAGCGACGCGGAATTCTTGATCTAAATTTCCACTACGGACTGAAAGATTTCAAACGGGGTGCGATTCGTATCCCCTTTAGCGGCGCTCTGGCCAAGGAAATCAGCCGTGGCTTTCAGCCCCGATCAACGGAGGTTTTGAAGAAATATTTTTCTGATGGCTTTGCTGAGTTATTGGCCGAGAAAGAAATGACTCTCTTTTTCCCGGTCTTCTGGAAGGAGCATCTGTACGGAATCTACTTCGTAAAAACGAGCCCGGCAGTTTCAACAGAATCGCGAGACCTGTTCATGGCTACGCTGGCCCGGCATCTGTCCACCGCTTACCATATCAAATGGCACGAGTCAAAACTTAACGATATCCAGAACAGGATGAATTCCGGAACCGGATCGGACCGCAAACGGGGAAATATCCCCCGGCAGATCTCGGCGGATATGCTTGCTCTGGTTCAGCACAAGAATAGTGATCGGCTGGTGGTGCAGGTTATCGACTCTATTCAGAAGAACCTTGCCCTGAAGCGAATTGCTTTCTTGTACCAGCCTCGGAATTCGGTCAAGGCCGCTTTGATCGTACGCGGAGAGAACCGGGCCAATCTCAAAATGCCATCGATTGAATCGGTCGGCAAAATCCTTTCCGAGTCAGATTTCGAAAGTACCATTACAGTCGCGGAGATGGCCAATCGTCATCCGGATCAGAAAGATTGGTTTGATCAGTTGGCGGCGCTGGGGCTGGAACAGATAACTTCGCTTCCCCTGTCGGCCAACCGGGTAGGACTGCTGGCCTGGAGTGGTCAGCCGGTCGAACGGATACGATCCGAACTGGTCACACTCAGGGGGCAGGTGGAACTGTTGTCTTCAAACGCCGAGAGCTATGAACGGATCGAGGAAATGTCCTTTACCGATCCCCTTACCGGATTGTCCAATCAACGCTACTTCAGCAAGCGTCTGGAAGAGGAGATAGGCCGGTGCCGTCGCTACAACCGAAAACTGGCCCTCATCTTTTTTGATCTGGATAATCTTAAAGGGACCAATGATGAGCACGGCCATCTGGCCGGTGACGAGCTGCTGACTCAGATGGGACGTATTCTTCGGGAGACCACCCGATCAATTGATGTCGTGGCGAGATATGGCGGTGATGAATTCTGTGTCATTATGCCGGAATCTGACCTGACTATCTGTGAGCTGTTTATGGATCGTCTCAAGAAGATGGTGGCGGAATCTGAGTTCAGGTTCGGCGAGACTAATGAGAAAATCCGTTGCACTATCTCTCTGGGCGGGGCGGTTTTTCCCGCTCACGCCGAAGAACCCAAACAGCTGATTCATGTGGCTGACATGGCTTTACTTCAGGCGAAAGAATCTGGTCGCAACTGCTACCGATTATATGATCCCAGTAACTCTGTCTGCGGTGAGAATGGCCCGACAAAGGGGTAACTCCACGATCTTTTTTAGTCTTTACTCTCCAAAATACGTAAACTATATTGATGACTAAACAATAGGGAAGGTTGTGCCGATCTCTTATATAAACCGTTTATATGTAGAAAGTTAGACTTGAAACAAGGAAGTGTTAAGCTCATCCCGACTGTTATCTTGATGCTGCTGGTGTTATTTTATTCCAACGGCCTGGCCCAGGATTACAAAATAGGCCCCGGCGATCAACTCCAGATCTCTTTCTGGGAGGACCCCACCCTCAATGTCGAACTGAAGGTTGGGGAAGATGGTATGATCTCCCTGGATATTCTGGGGCAGGTCGAAGCTGCGGGGAAGACGACCAAAGAACTCCAGGAAGACATTGCCAATCGCATGTCCCGCCTTAAGAGAGAAATCTCACAGGCGGTAGTACGCGTGACTCAATTTGACTATCTCTATCTGTTTGTTTCGGGACAGGTGAGAAACGGCGGCCGCCTGACTTTTGAGCAGATTCCTGATCTCTGGACGGTGATCAATCTGGCCGGGGGGATCGGCGAATCAGGTGACTTGAGCCGTGTGACAATTGTGCGCGGTGGGGACCAAACCGGTCGTGTCGAAGTCGTCAATGTTGCCGAGGCAATTGCCAACGGAACGCTGGACAAACTGCCCAAGTTGCGTCGGGGAGATACGATCGATATTCCCCGGACACCGGGCGGCATTCCATCCGGTGATCTCAGCAGTCAGTCCGGTATTGACAACTACGTTTATATTCTGGGAGCCGTTACAACTCCCGGAACAGTCAATTTTGAACCGGAGATGGACCTCCTGCAAGCCCTCGCTGCCGCCGGAGGATATACTGAGAATGCAGACCTGGGGCAGGTGAAGGTGATAACCAACGATGGTCGTTTTGCCAAGACACTCCAGTTTGATCTGGACAAATATATGAAGAATGGATCAAACTGGAGTGTCTTGGCAAAACGAC
>JARGFS010000194.1 GCA_029211095.1 bacterium
AATCAAGGGCGGACTCCAGATCATCCGAAGCGCCCGATTCAAAATCCAGTAATCGCACATAGAGCATACTATCCGGCGTAATTCCGGCGAATGGTATGTGCAGAAGCGGGATTCTTTCTCGAGTGACAGAAATCTGAAGCGTGTCTTTTATTGCGGGACGCCAGATGACCAGCGAAACCTCGGTCCCCTCTTTCCCCCTTAGGTGCCGGGTTGCCTCTGAGGAGTTCATCCCGGTAATCAGAGTTGAGTCAGCCTGAGTGATGATGTCACCGGTCATCAATCCAGCGGTGGCCGCCGGACCGTTTTCGCGCACCGAGACAATAACCAGTCCGAGGCTGTCCTGCACGATTGTGATACCGAGACCATCATAACCGCCGGAGAGTTCTTCGTTGAGTCGTTCAAATCGTGACTTGTCTATATAGCCGGAATAGCGATCCAGCCGTTCAAGCATCGCATTGCGGGCCGACAGAATCAGTTCCGTGTGATCATACTCTTCAGGGAATAGGTCACGAATTTCTCCGGCCACCCGTGACATCAGGAAAGCATCTTTGATTCCCTGGTCGGTAAGGACGTATATCGCCATTCCGGCGGCGCTGACGGAAATAATCAGGACAAAGAGAACGGTCAGCAGCAATGACTTGCGATCAAGCATCGGGTCTGGTTACCGTTATGCGCAGTTTGCGATTGAGAAGTTTTTTGACCTGTTCAAAAACCTCTTCCGCCGGCGGACTCCCATCGACCATCTTCACTCTCCGTCTTTCTCTGCGGGCAATTTCAAGAAATCCATTTCTCACCCGCGTAAAAAAGGCCTTTGATTGCGACTCCAGCCGGTCCGGTGATTTGGAACGGCGCAATGCGGCTGTGGCCAGACTAACGTCAAAGACCAGGGTCAAGTCCGGTGTCAGTCCCGCTGTGGCGGTACGGTTCAGGGCACGGACAGATTTGAGGTCCAGCTTTCGCCCATACCCCTGATAGGCGGTTGTGGAATCATAGAAGCGGTCGCACAGTACAATATATCCTTTCTTGAGGAGAGGGACAATCTCGTTGGCCGTGATTTCGGCCCGAGCGGCCTGGTAGAGGAGCAGTTCCGTGATATCCGTAATTGAGTTCTTACGATCAAGCAGTATCTCCCTGATCTTTTCGGCAACCAGAGTTGAGCCCGGCTCGCGGAGCATCTTCACGGGAAAGGACTTGGCCGACAGATACTGATAGGTCAGCATGGCCTGGGTTGATTTACCACAGCCATCAATCCCCTCGAAGGTTATGAAAGCGGACTCTCTGTTTGCTTTTGACACGATCTTTTCCTCAGTTGCACTGCTCGTAAAAAAACCGGCGATCTGGTAATCGCCGGTTTAAAGCTATGTCAAAGCGAGGGGGCAAGAAACTATTTTTTCTTCTTCACCACGCGCTTTTTGGCAGCGGCCGGTTTACCTTTTTTGACAGCCGGTTTGGCCGTTTTCGGCTTTTTGGCAGCGGCCTTGGTCGGTTTGCGACCGGATTTAACCTTGGTCGTCTTCCAACCGTACTTGGTGATGAATTCTTCGGTCATCCGGTGGGCCTCTTCGTCAGTGAATTGCACCGGCGGAGACTTCTTAAAGTAAGCAGAAGGCTCGATTATCGCTCCGGAGAGACCGTTGTCAAGGGCCAGTTTGCAGCAACGGACGGCATCAATCACAACGCCGGCTGAGTTGGGGCTGTCCCAGACTTCGAGCTTCATTTCGCAGTTCAGGGGAACATCACCAAAAGTGGTTCCTTCCATGCGAATATAAGCCCACTTGCGGTCTGAGAGCCACTGGACATAGTCTGAAGGTCCAATATGGACATTGCCGGGACCGATATCATAGTTGAGCTGACTGGTGACAGCATTGGTCTTGGAGATTTTTTTGGATTCCAGACGTGAACGCTCCAGCATGTTCAAAAAGTCAGTGTTGCCACCAACGTTGAGCTGACTGGTGCGCTCCAGTTTAACACCGCGGTCAAGGAACAGGCGGGTCATCACGCGGTGGGCGATAGTTGCGCCAACCTGGGATTTGATGTCATCGCCGATAACCGGCAGTCCTTTTTCTTCGAACCGCTTCTGCCAGTATGGCTCGCGCGCAATGAAGACCGGGATGCAGTTTACAAAACCACAGCCGGCTTCAAGAATCTGCTCGACATACCATTTAGTGGCTTCTTCTGATCCCACCGGAAGATAACTGATGACAACATCGGTCTTGGTGTCTCTGAGAAGTTTGACGATATCGGCCGTATCTCCGGGAGCCTTTTCAATCACCTGTGAGAGATAATGGCCCAAACCATCGTGAGTCATGCCGCGCCTAACCTTGACGCCGGTCTTGGGGACTTTTGAAAAAACAAAGGTGTTGTTCGGCTTGGTGAAAACGGCGTCAGCCAGGTCTTTGCCGACTTTGTTTTTGTCGATATCGATAGCGGCTGAGAATTCGATATCTTTGATATGATAACCGCCCAGGTTGACATGCATCAGTCCGGGGACCTGGTCATCATCTTTGGCCTTTTTGTAGTATTCAACACCCTGCACCAGTGAAGAGGCACAGTTGCCAACACCGATAATGGCGACTCTAACTTTACCCATAACGAATCCCTTCTATAACAAGTAGTCTGATTGTATTCCAGTTGCGTCGCGAATATGCTAACCTTAAACAGGGCTGTCAATAAAAGGTTGACATAATATCCAGTTTATAGATATATAGTCTATTAAATATGACCGTATGGTCATATCCGGGAAAGCCAAGCCCTGTAGCTGAAGGGGATGCCGTAGTGAGAATTGATGAGAACATAATTGCCGAACTGGTCGCCCGGTCGATCATACATGACACTTTCCGGCGGCTGCCATTGGAAAAGCGTGAGAGAGTCTATCAGAGCGCTTTGAGGCTATTTGGAGAGTATGGTTATGATGGATTGGCGGTGGACCACCTCTGCCGCGAGTCCGGAATATCCAAGGGTTCTTTCTTTCAGTACTTCCCCTCCAAGGCCCATCTGCTGGAGTTTTGCATTTTGGTGTTTGATGACTATCTCAGTAATTGGGTAAATGAACTGAAACAGCAAGAGCAGGCAGTTCTGGCGAGGGACAGGCTGCTGTATCTTTTCCGGGCGCTGGTAACCAACAGCAGGCTCCATGCGGCCGAGCAGAAGTTTTTTCTATTCATCAACAACGCTATGGATCATGCCGGGGTGCGGTTGGAGAATTTTGATCTGGAACGTCACTTCCATGAGTACGTGGCTGAAATTGTCAGGCGAGGAGTTGAGACCAGAGAGATTCGGGGGGATTACGAAGTTGAACTGACCGGGCATCTGGTCGCGGTGGTGATTGGGGCGATGATCAATCGGGAGTATCGGGGAGCGCGTTATACTCGCGCCGAGATGGAAGAGTATCTGATTTCGTTTCTGTTCGACGGGATTAAGGCCTGAATCAGTAAATCCTTGAACCAAGCTTTGCTTTCTGATCCGGGCGAACTCTGGTTTTCGCCCCGTCTTCGCAGAGGTTGGCTTGATCGCGATTGAGTTTGTCAACTTCGACAGCCTCCCCCACCCGGATATCTACTCTATCAACAACCCGACAGGTGATGATCACGCTTAGAAATCAAACTTATCAAATGAGATTATTTCTTTATGCGGCTTGCGGGTTCGTTCTGATTCATCTTTTGAGCGAGTCTCTTCATCCAGCATGTCAAGCGTCCCCTCGTAGCCCAGCGAGATCACACAGATGACATGGTATTCTTCGGGGATACTCAGCGCCTCTTTGACCGCGTTGGCATCGTATCCGGCCATCGCGTGCCCCATCAACCCAAGTTGTTCGGCTCCGAGCAACAGAGACAAACAGGCCATCCCGCTGTCGAACTGGTAGTATCTGACCGGGTCATCTTCGCGGGTGTAGTCATCCGATTCGCGCGCGCAGAGCGCCACCAAAATCGGCGCTTTGACCGCCCATCCATTCCCCCTGGCCAGA
>JARGFS010000195.1 GCA_029211095.1 bacterium
CTGGCCAGAGCTTCATTGAATTTCTGGCGCTCCTCTCCACTGCGACAGAAGACAAAACGCCACGGCTGTTTGTTGGCGCACGAAGGGGTCCAGCGGACTATCTCGGATAGTTTCATGATTACGTCAGATGGGATAGCCTTCTCTAAGTACGAGCGACCACTGTGTCTTTTCATGAAGATGGAATCTTCCACTACTTTCTCCTTTGTCCGATCTGATTACGCGTTAACAGCAACTCTCACTTTGTAATCGTCCATTGCTAACAATTGTTCCTGCCGTGTGCGGATCATCGGTTCTGAAATATCAAAATCCGGGCCGCTGTTTTCAAGCATGATTGATGAAGTGCACGAGGCAAAACAGCCGGCGCGCCGCAAATCTCCACCGGTCTTGAGATACTCGAAAGTGAATCCGGCCATGTAGGTATCACCGCAGCCGGTGGCATCCAGGTTGTCAGTTACAAAGGGAGGGATGTCGATCATATTCTGGCCATCGTAGATGACCGAGCCAAGTTCGGCCAGCGTCACGATAACAATTTTGGGGCCCCAGGCGTGGATTGTTCGGGCGGCTTGATACGGATCTTCGCGGCAGTCGATTCCGGTCAGGATTTTCCCTTCCAGTTCGTTTGGCTTGACTATATCAAAAAGACCAAGTGTCTCCTCAATCCCATCGACCTTCTCATGGTAGATACGGTTGTTATCGTCGGCTCCACGAATCAGCCCCTGGGGATCACAGAAAAACAGGCCATCGAAATTCTTGCGGATCTCTTTGATCGCTTCAAAGGAGACTTCGCCAAGGATCGGTCCAATCAGCACCGCTTTTGAAGCGGCGTAATGGGATGGGTCCAGATTGTTGATGTCATCGGCGCGCCCTAACAGATCGAGCGTGCGGTTCCCGAAATCATCGTAATAGATCAGCGAGAATCCACCGGTCTCACCGGATGGCATGATAGCATGGTCGATTTTGAATCTCTCCATGTCGGCGATAAACTGGCTTTTGTAGTCATCACCCACGGCTCCAACCAGACGGACCGGCTCCCCCAGCTTGGCCAGCACCAGGGCGGCGTTGGTGGAGCATCCCGAGAGGACGCGACCATCCGGGTCAATCTTCTTGGTCTTGATATAGTCGTATACGGGATTTCCAATGGCTGTAATCAATGGTCTGTTCTTTCTCAGTTTATGATTGAAAAATACAGTGATAGCTTTACTTAAAGGTCCGCAAATAGAGGTAGCAGTCAAAAGTCCCGGCCCCCACCGTGATACTGCTGTCGGTGGCCAGAACTTCCGATTCAAACCCGGTCTGATTGTCAAACTTGTCGCCGACCGAAGCCGGGAATTTGGCGGCCAGATAGGGATCACTGAGACTGAAAATATTATTGCCGGGCAACAGGGAATCGACCGCCATCGTCTGGTAGCCCTCGCTGTCGTTCATGCTGACAGCGGTAGGGGCTTTGAAAGCATACAGGATGTACCAAAGCTCGGAATTGATAGTGGTATCCCGCCCCACATAGCTGGTATCTACAAGCGCGGCGGTCTCAGCCCCGAGCGAATCAAAGAAGCGAATGTCATACACCCATTTGTTGTCAACCTGGAGCGGAAGAATTTCATCGCACGGGTCAGTCGGACAGGTAACTTCGTATTCCAACAGTTCCAGCGACCACATTTTGAACAGCCTCTGGTCCTGTGAGTAGCCATAGAACTCTTGCAGCACCGTCCCCACCCCCGGTACACGGAAGTAGTAGGTTCCCTCGACCGGGCCCGGTTTGCCGGAATCATCTACTTTGTCGTTATTGGAAATAATACCCAGATTACTGCAGCCGGTTGTCAGGGTCAGCAAGGCAATGAAAATCAATCCGTTTCTTTTGAGCAATTTTGTACTCCAGATTTGTTGATTGGCGCTATTATCAGTTATAACTGGATCGCTGCAAAATGGTTCGGGGTTCGCGGGAATACCGTTGCGGCTGTTTCAGACTTCCTTGCGGTCTCCCAGCACTTTGCGCGCATATATCAGCCTCTGAACGGCGGTTATAGTAGAGGTTAGACCAACGATAATCAGGGCCAGCTCCAACCATCCCCCTTTGGGCCAGATACCGGTGGGCAAATAATGCTCGATAATAGAGCCGCCAATAATGAGAATAAATTTCTCTGTCCGCCCCATAATTCCGACGGCGCAGTTTTCAATTTTCCCGATAGATTCGGCCGCCGCTCTGGTGTAGCTGGCTATCAGCATGCCAAACAGGGCAAACAAACCCCATCCGGAATGGACGGCACCGGAGAGAGTTATCCCGGCCAGAATAAAGAACTCACCGTAACGATCCATCACATGGTCGAAAATCCCACCAAAGACAGTCCCAATATTCCCCGCGCGAGCCGTGGAGCCATCGAGCATGTCCGTTATGGCTGTCATGAGAATCCAGAAAACCCCCCACAGCATTTCCTGTTGCCAGAAGAATATTCCGGAGATGATTGAGCAGACGACCGATACCAGGGTCAGAATATTCGGCTTAAATCCGAGCCGGACGCAGACCCGCCCGAGAAACAGGGAGGATTCTTCGTAGATCTCTCTCTTTCGCTGGTTAATTCCGGGCAAAGGTACTCATTTCACTTAAGTAAAACACGGACCGAATATAGGCGTTTGCAATATTGGCGTCAATCTCCGAGGTGAATAAAAAACTGGTGACTATTTCAGATTTTCGGCAAAAAATCATCATTTTTCTGGTCAAATGAAGTCATAGTGATATACAGAATCCCTGCTTACCGCAGGCTTAAGGGTCTGCCCCCCCCCGCAACGGCCGTTGCCCATGCCTGGATTTGCCTGCTCTAACTGGCTGATTGACATTTGGCTCCGTTAATCAGATATTGCCACCAATGTTTTTAGATTATGTAGAGATAGAAATTGAGGCGGGCGCAGGCGGGCATGGGTGTGTCTCCTTCCATACCGAGAAGTTTGTCCCCAAAGGGGGACCGGATGGTGGCGATGGCGGCCGTGGCGGCGATATCCGGGTTATCGGCGATCATCACCTGACCACCCTGCTGGATTACCGTTACAAACGGAAATACAAAGCGACGGTCGGTCAACCCGGTTCCGGCGGGCTCAAGACCGGGAAGTCAGGCGATCATACTGTGCTGCGCCTGCCGGTGGGAACGGTGATCAAAGACCTGGAGACAGAGCAGATCATTGTCGACCTGGATGAGCCGGACAAGGAAGTAATCCTGGCTCGGGGCGGCAAGGGTGGACACGGCAACGCCTACTATAAGTCACCGACTAATCAGGCCCCCAGAAAAGCTCAGGACGGCCGTCCCGGTGACAAACTGAAAATCTCACTGGAGCTAAAACTGCTGGCCGATGTCGGGCTGGTCGGTCTCCCCAACGCCGGTAAATCAACTATTCTGGCGTCGCTTTCTGCGGCCCAGCCAAAAATTGCCGACTATCCCTTCACCACCTTGCGCCCAAAACTGGGGATTGTGAAGCTCCGCGAGTTCAAATCCTGTGTCATGGCCGATATCCCCGGACTGATTGAAGGGTCCGGCGAAGGAAAAGGGTTGGGGCACCAGTTTCTCCGCCACATCCAGCGGACCGGTCTGCTTGTCTATGTGGTTGATATCAACGAATTAGAAATTGAAAAGACAGTGGAAACTCTGAAAGAGGAACTGAAGAAGTTTGACCCTTCGCTGCTCAACAGGCCCTCACTGATTGCCATTACCAAGATTGACACCCTCTCAGAAAGTGATCTCAAAGAAGTTTCGCAGGACTTTCCGGATGATTATATTTATATTTCAGCCGTAGCGAGACAGGGGACCAAGAGATTCCTTCAGAAGATAGAGCAGGAACTTGACCGTCAAAGAGCATAAAAACAAGCTGGCCGATGCAATCGCGTTGCTCCAAATCCCGGGAGTAGGGCGCACTCGTTTCATCCGTCTGGTCCAAATATTTGGGGACGCCGGTTCCGCCCTGAGAGCACCCATCCATC
>JARGFS010000196.1 GCA_029211095.1 bacterium
ATACGCTGACTTTCTATATGGCGTATGCTACCACGATGACAGACACCTATCCGGCCAAGACTCCTCTGAGTCACTTCCAGGATATTCTGACCAAGGCTGCCGCCTTTGCCACGGATTATGTCCTGCCGGTTTCTCTGGGTTGCTGTGATCTTGCTGGTGATTTCAACAACGATGGCGCGGTTGATATTACCGACTTGACCGCTATGGTTGACTTCATGTTTGCCGGTGGCGCTCCTGCACCATGTGCTGATGAAGCTGACGTAGACTCATCTGAGACTATAGACATTACTGACTTGACTTACCGTGTGGACTTCATGTTCGCCGGCGGCCCGGCTCCTATTTGTGGAGACTCGGGAATGTAGTAAGTCTGTACTATACAGCCTTTTATAATAGGCCGCTCCTTTGGGAGCGGCCTATTTTTTGTTAGGAAAGTCATCAAAATAGCCTATATTATGGAGGAGTGTATATTTGAGTCGCTGATGGCCGGGGTCTATGGCTATCGGATATAATAGTACTGATCGATTACTACGCCGGCAGAATACTGCTGATTTCGTCAAATCTTGCGCCTGAGCCTGTTTTGGGCGCTTTAATATACCGGCCTGTAGGCAATGAACCGACAGACTAAAAAAATCGTGCAAAATGACGTAAATCTATAATAGAAGAACTTGTTAATATCAAAAATAAAGGTGGAGATGAAAATGACACTCAGGATTCTAACCCTGGCTTGCCTGGCTTTGTTTGCGCTGACCTTGTTCCCGGTGTCGGGAGTTGAGGCACGTATCTATGAAAATGGAGAGCAACCTAAGCCGTACATTATTGAAGGTGTTGTCACCATTCAGTTTGAAGATGATGTTGACCTGGTTGGTTACCAGAAAGGGTTTGGCCGGGTTAGTTTTGGTCTTGCCAGCCTGGAGCCAATCCTGAACGACCTTCAGGTCTCCGATGCCCGTCCGGTTTTCCCTCAGGCCAAGCGCCCCGAGGTTAATTCCGGGCTGTATGATCTGACCAGGTATTATGAACTGAGTTTTCCGGCGGAAATCAAAGTAGCCGACGTAATTGAGGCGATCAACCAGAATCCGCACATTCGCATGGCTGAGCCGGTTTGGGCAATGCCGTTGCTGGTGGCGCCAAACGATCCGGAATGGGGCAGTCAGTGGCATATGCAGTCCGGCGCCAAGCGGGCCCTCTTCCCCGATGCCTGGGATATAGAGACGGGCAGTGACTCCATCAAGCTGGCCATGATTGATTCCGGAGTCAATTACAACCATCGTGACCTGGCTCCCAATATCTGGATCAACGAAGGTGAAGACATGGATGGGGATCGGGTCGTCTATGATGTCGATGATCTCAATGGTATTGATGATGACGGCAATGGCGTGGTCGATGATCTGATCGGTTATGACTTCTTCACCGGTCTTGGCGGCGGAGTCTGGCCGGGAGAGGATGCCGGCGGTGTCGATAGCGATCCAAATGACTTTAGTGGCCACGGTACAAACTGTGCCGGGATTGCGGCCGCCGCGACTAACAACGGGCTCGATGTCACCGGTGTTGCCGGTGGATGGCATGGCGGACATCGCTCTTTTGGCGGCGTGCGCATTATGTGTTTGCGCGTTGGCGCTACCGGTGCCGATGGCAACGGCTATGTAAACTCCAATAACTGCGGAACTGCGATCGACTATGCCGCCAGCAACGGCGCCAATGCTATCAGTTGTAGTTGGGGCTCACAAAACACAACGACTATGATAGCTGGAATGGCTAATGCCGCCGCAAACGGCGTCACAGTTACACATGCTGCCGGAAACGGCGGGGCGGACGGTGTTGGTGATAATGATCCCGACTACCTTGACTTTGATCCTTTTACAAACGTCCTGTCAGTGGCGGCTCTCAACAGTAATGATATAAAGGCCGGATTCTCCAATTTTGGTGGCTGGATCGATGTAAGCGCTCCTGGAGTAAATATCTACAATACCTACTCTGATCAATACACCGCTACTCTGGCTTCACTCAGCGGGACTTCAATGGCCTGTCCGATGGTGGCCGGATTGGCGCTGTTGGTTCGTTCGGCCAAGCATGGCCTAACCAAAGAACAGGTGGATTCTATCGTTATCAATACGGCCGACAATATTGATGCTCTGAATCCGCTATATATCGGCCAACTGGGCTCGGGCCGTATTAATGCCCTCAACGCTCTCTCAGGCCTTCCCAGCGCCAAATTTACCAGTGACGTCTCTGAAGGGAACGTTCCGTTGACGGTCAACTTCACCGACAATTCTCCGGCCTCGCCAAATCTTCCTACCGCCTGGGACTGGACATTTGGTGATGGAAATATCTCCTCAATGCAGAACCCGTCCAATACCTATACTTCTCCCGGAATGTATAATGTCTCCCTGTTGGCCGATGTCGGCAACGGGCTTGGTGATGCCGAAGAGCATTTGCTGGATTATGTCTGGGTTCGGGCCGATACCATGCGAATTGACTCGGTGGCCACCCAGGCTGGAGAGAAAATTATGCTGTCGGTTAACCTCACCAACACATCGCCTATCATAGAGATACAGCTGGCTTTCTGGTTCAACAATACCGAAGGTGTGGATCTTGATTCCTTCTCAGTTGCCGGTACTCGGTCAGAAGACTTTTATTCGGTCAGCTATAATGCCCAGGTACCAACCCAGGACAAGTACTCACTGCGTATGCGTTCCAGCAATGTAACCATTGGGGAATCCCATTATCTGGCCCCTGGCGCTGGCTCGATCGTCAATCTTTACTTTGACGTTCCCTCGTCAGCTTCGGCGGCCAATATCCTGGTTGATTCACTCTCTTTCAATTTGAAAACGCCCAATTGTGCTTCAATTTGGGGGGATTACTGGCCGGTCTTTATTCCCGGACAGATTGTTATCGAACAGTGCGCCCATGGCGATGTCAATTGCGATCTGAGCATCGACATCGTTGACCTTACCGATCTCGTTGGTTATCTGTTCCAGGGCGGAACCGCCGACAGCAATGGCGGCGATGTTAACGGAAGTGGTTTTATTACGATTGAAGATGTCACTTACCTCGTGGAGTACCTGTTCAATGGCGGACCTCCTCCCCCGGCCAAGTAGAATATAGCTCATATGAGCGCTTGATAAAGGCGAGTCAATGACTCGCCTTTTTTTATGGATGTCAAAAGGAATCAAGCCACAGCTCAATCACTTGCCTCAAAGCCGCCGCAATTGCCTTCTGGCCTGCTTTTTTTAATTCCCTTACCGGGCCTAACCTAAATAATCACAACAGCTTTCGTATACTTTGCGCCTGTTTTTAATTCACTTCTTTTTAATTGACTGTGTGTTGGCAGATTGTTATACCAGTGTCTAATGGTAAGAAATATTTGCAAATCGTGGCCCGGACACAAGGAGGTCGGTCTATAGAAGAGAATTGATATATTCATGTCTTTTTACAACAGGCTCTCTTTGAGAGTCTTTGGTCAGGTATCAAACAATTTTAATCTCTATCTGATTTGGAGAACTGAATTATGAAATTGAAAATTTTATCAACGGCAGCGCTCCTGGTACTGCTATCATTTTCTGTCGGCTGGGCGCAGAGTGGTGAAATCACTCTTGATCATGTTGACGGCTTGTATGACGCCTCACGGGTCAATACAAGTGATACTGTGCGCTTTCACATACGCTTGAATAACACCAGTCCCGGTAGTATAACTGGGTACACAAATGGCTTCCGGGTGTACTCAGACGATGGCGCTGTATGGACCCTTGGGGATACAATTCGTATTGACACAATGACTGCGGACACTATTACGGACACAGTCTTCGGGGCCAGCACCGGAGCAATAAGTTCTGGGATGATAGGGAACCAATTCGTCAATCCATTTAGCGTTGACGGGATGGGGGCTGACACGGTTGGGTTCGGGGGTTTTAGGATCTTTGAGCCGGGTATACTCTCCGGTTTCAACGAAGTGACGTG
>JARGFS010000197.1 GCA_029211095.1 bacterium
CCACTCAAGAAATTGTATTACGATTTGACCGTTGGGCTTGGTATCCCTCTGCCTTTTGCAGAATATGTTCCGCACGTAACCCTGGCTCGTGAAATCTCAAATCATCGGGTTATGCTGGTAAAAGAAAATATCTGCGCTTATCTCTGCCGTGAACAATTTACTGCCGAAGCTATCGACCTGATTACGCCGCTGGCCGACAACCAGTGGGTCTCGGTGCGGACCTTCTCTTTTCACGGGTAAATAAAAAAAGGCGGTCCTGAGACCGCCTTTAGAATCATCAATTCAGATCGAAAACTACTTGCCTTCTTCGGCCATCACAGGATGGACCTTTCCTTTAGCTTCCTCAAAGTTGAATTCCTTGAAGTTTGCGTTGCCTTCTTTGGTGTGGCACTTTACGCAGTTTTCTTCGATCGGATAGACCAGTCCGGCTTCAATAGCCATTTTCTTGTGAGCGTCAGGATCGGCCGCCCATTTCTTCTTGCTCATGATTTTGGGTGACTTGTAGTCTTTTCCCGGGCCATGACAAGCTTCGCACTGGACGCCTTCAAGAACGGTTTCATCGGCAAGCTTGCCGGTAATGTGGCAGCCAACGCATTCTTCTTTTGTTTTCTCTTCATCGGAGAGTACATCAAAAGCCGTGGCGTGTCCTGTCTCAGACCAGGACGCAAACTGGGCCTTATGACAGGTTTTGCACTTCTTGGCACCCACATAAGCGTGAGTGGCTTCTTCGGCAGACACAAAAGCGGCAATTGCCACTACTGCGAAAGCCATGACGGTCAGAATTAAAACAAGTTTACGCATACTCATACCTCTCTTAGTTGCGTTTATTGTTATACAATTAAGTCTCGTTTTCATACCTATTTTCCTGCAAAAACTATCGAGAAATGAGCCTATCGTCAAGCAAAATCAGTGACTTTGTTCACAAGAAGGGCAGAATTGTCTTGCCAGATTTTCAGAAAAGTGCTAATTTTGAGTTGGGTAAGTATGAGAATTTTAATTGTAACACAACATTTTCCGCCGGAAAAAGGCGCTGTTCGCAGATTATTTGAATTTGCGCGCTATTTTGTGCGTCAGGGGATAGATGTCTCCGTAATGACCGCCATTCCCAATTATCCGGACGGGATTGTACCCAAAAAATATAAGCGAAGTTTCTTCTATTTCGAAGTGATTGATGGAGTTAAGGTCTACCGAAGCTGGGTATTGCCGGCCTCCAACAGTCAGCCCAAAAAGAGGATGGTCGGGTTTATCACCTTTTTGATAACCACCGTAATCAACTCTTTCCGGGTCAATGGGGATTTTGATATGATTCTGGCCTCCACCCCACCGGTGACATCGCCGGTTATTGGCTGGATCCTCAGTAAGCTGAAAAGAACCAAATTTGTTATCGAAGTTCGTGACTTGCAGCCGGAATCAAGTGAGGACTTTGGAAATCTCAACCAGGGTTTATTCACTCGTGGTATCCGGACTGTGATGCATTGGCTGTACTCAAAGGCTGATATGATTATTCCGGTCACCGATGGAATCGCTCAGTTTATGTACAAGATTGGCATTCCGGAAAAGTGTGTGGCAACAGTCAAATCCGGTGTCAGTTCCGAGTTCATTACTTCCGACACCAATGGTATCCGGACAAAATTTGGTTGGGAAGATAAATTCCTGGTTCTTTATTCCGGAACGCTGGGATGGGTGCGTCCTCTGGAAGTGTTTATTGAAGCCGCCCGTAAACTGGCTGATCAACCCAGCATTCATTTTGTTTTTCTGGGAGATGGTCAGAAGCGCGAAGCGTTGGAGAATATGGTGCGCGACTACGGACTCAAGAATGTCTCTTTCATCGGGCTGCAGCCTTTGGAAATGATTCCTTATTTCCTGAAATCCTCCGATGTTCTGGTTGAGAGTCTCAAAGAGGTCAAAGTGGCTCGTATGGCTTTTCCCTCCAAGATGTTTGAATATATGGCTGCCGGTCGCCCGATCATTTTCGGTTCACTTCAGGGAGAAGCGATTGATGAACTCAACCTGGCCGGTGGTTCGCTGACTTACCCTTCGGATTCACCGGAAACTCTCAGTGAGATAATCCTGAAGCTGAAAAGCGGGGAGATAGATGGCGAGTCATTGGGCCGCCGCTACCACGATCATATAAATCAGTACCATCGGCGGGAAATCTGGGCTGAAAGATATCTTCACGTTATCAAAGAAGTCTGATTTTCTTTTTGTCCACCGTTGCTTATTAGCGCGGAAATTCTATATTTTACCCAATTGAAAATAACAGTCTGGAGTAGCTCAATATGACGACACCAATAAAATCACCAGTCAACAATGAAAAAATAGCGATCGACATGCTTCCCGAACTTCTGGTTGGCCATGATACCGTTGTGCCCACCCTGACCGGTTCAAGACGCTATATCAATTTTGACAATGCCGCCTCAACTCCCACCTTTGCGCCGATAGTGGAATCAGTCAATTCCTTCCTGCGTTGGTACTCCAATGTCCATAGGGGAACAGGATTCAAATCACAGCTGGCGAGTTGGGCTTTTGAACACTCACGCGACATCGTGGCCGAGTTTATTGGGGCTGATCTAAACCAGAATGTGGTCATCTTTACCAAGAACTCTACCGAAGCCATCAATAAGCTGGCCAATCGGCTCAACCTGGCTAAGACCGACATTATCCTGACCACCCTAATGGAGCACCACTCCAACGAACTCCCCTGGCGAAGAGTCGGGCAGGTTGTGCACGTGGGGCTCAAAGAGAACGGTCAGATTTCTCGTAGTGACTTTTTGTCCAAACTGAAACTGTACGGTGATCGTGTTAAGATTGTGGCTATCACCGGCGCTTCCAACGTTAGCGGTTATATCAATGACATTGACTTCTTTGCCAAGGAGACCCATCAGGTTGGAGCCAAGATTCTTGTCGATGGCGCCCAGTTGGTGCCGCATCGGCGGGTGCAGATGAAATCGAATGACCCGGTGCACAAGATTGACTTCCTTGTTTTTTCTGCGCACAAGATGTATGCCCCCTTTGGGGTGGGTGTTCTGGTTGGTGAGCGGGAAACGTTTGAAAAAGGGGACCCGGAATCTGTCGGGGGGGGTGTCGTTGACATCGTGACGCTGGAAGAAGCCTACTGGACGGAGCTGCCGGAAAAAGAGGAAGCGGGCACTCCTGATATTATCGGTGTTGTCGCGCTGGCCAAAGCGATCAAGATGCTGGAGTCGGTTGGGTGGGACGAAATTATCCGCCACGAAGCAGAACTTACCCGGTACGCCCTGGAGAGACTGAACAAAATTGAGAACGTAGTGCTTTACGGCGACAAAGACCCGGCTAACGCCGAGAACAGACTGGGCGTGGTGTCCATGAACCTGAAAGGAATCCCGCACGCCCTGACAGCGGCGATACTCTCCTACGAGGGAGCTATTGGCGTGCGCTCCGGTTGTTTCTGCGCGCATCTCTATGTCAAGAGCCTGCTGAATGTTTCTGAAGAGGACTCAACCACTCTTGAAAACGAAATTCTCGCTCGTGACCGTTCTAACGTCCCCGGTACGATTAGAGCTTCGTTTGGTATCTACAATACCAAAGACGAGATTGATCACCTGATTGCGATGATCCAGAAGATTGCTTCGGGGGACTATCGCAAGGATTATCTTCTTAACAAAGAGAAGGGGGAATACTACCCACCCGACTTTGAATTCAATTTCCCCGACTACTTCTCAATCTGATAATACGAGGGTGGCCCACCATTTAGGGCTTGTTGAAAAACCCTGATTTGTGTTATGGCTGGTCTTGATCCGCTCCAAGCGGATTGTGACCTGCCATATAACTCGTTGTCCTGC
>JARGFS010000198.1 GCA_029211095.1 bacterium
ACCGGCGCGGAAAATTACTGTGACAATCAACCAACGGATTTTGTTTTTGACTTTAATGAAGTCGTCGTGGGCGCCGGGGTCACCGTAAGCGGGTGTTACGGTTTCGACCTTGGCGTGACTGCCGATTTTGATATCGGCTTGGGAAAATTGAACTATTTCGAGTTGATCTTTTCGAATCATGTGGTAAACGCCCTGGCCCTTGATCTGACCCCGGTCGATTTCAGCGCACCAAGTCTGGAGTATGCCCTTATCCACTGGGACATTCCCGCTCCGATACCAACCGCACCGCCAATCCCGGCGACACTTGGTATTGCCCTGGCTGTATCGGTGAGCATGGAAGCTGAAGCAGCGGTCTCTCTCGGAATTTCGACAACCTTTACCAGCGAAACCGGAGTCATCCTTGACCATGGCGATCTGACCCTGATCCGGAATGTGGACCCTAGCTTTTCTCCCATAGGTCCCGTCGTGACGGCCAATGGTGCGATCAAGGGAGGCATTGGCCCGGAAGTTTCCTACAAGATCTGTAATATTGCCGGGCCGCAACTGGCCCTGGCCGGATTTACCGAACTTGGCGCCGATATCAATGATAACCCATGGTGGTCGCTTGATGCTGGCATCGAGGCGACATTTGATCTGGCCATAACCTTAAATTCAATTCCCGGTTTAGGAGCGTTGCCGGATAACTGGGGGCTGAACTACAATTTCGGCACCTGGCCGCTGGCCCGGACCACCGTGGCACGAGCCGACGGCCCCTTTGCCTCGGCCAACAGTGCGCCGGTTGCCGACATCGGCGTCAGCCCGGCAACCTCGGTTGAAACGGGCACCATTGTCAATCTCGACGGCAGTGGCAGTTATGATCCAGATGGCGACAACATCACCCATACCTGGACCTTGACCAGACCGGCAGGCAGCAGCGCGGCATTGATCTCGCCCACCTCCTTGTATCCTTCGTTTACCCCCGATGTGGCGGGGACCTACACGGTGCGTCTCGTTGTCAATGATGGGGAAATAGAAGGCCCGGCCGCCACCGCGGTGGTGACTGCTGCCACAACCCCGAACGATGTCGATGATGACAGTGACGGTTACAGCGAGAACCAGGGCGACTGCAACGACGGTGAAGCCGCAATCCACCCCGGCGCCACCGAGGTCTGCGGTGATGGTATTGATCAGGACTGTTCCGGCACCGACCTGGCTTGTTCCGTTGATCCCAATTCAAACGACATATGTAATTTAAAGCTAGACTTTCAGGGGAATCAATTGCCTGTTGGTTGGAGCATTTTGAGTAATAGTTCAGGTGGTAGCATATCAAATGAAAGACTAGATGTTAAAACAACTGATGGCTCTATTACCATTGGTAGTAGCCTTTCTTCCCCACTTAATAATGTCAGTGAGCTATCTGTTACTTTCTCATCAAGCCTACCTTATGCGTATTGGGGTACCGGAACTAATCTAACTCTGGAATGGAACGATGGCTCATATACTGGAATATTCGTTTTTTCCTCTCCTCAAAACTATGGTGCTAATACACTGAGTGCGAGGATTAACAGTACAGCTTATCCTACGTGGCAGCTTCCAGAGGATGTTGTCTCGGTACCATTTGTTTATGGGGATTACGATGTCAGTTTATCTGTCCGTAGCAACGCTGTAGCTGTTGTAGTTACAGACCCAGTCACTTCTAATGCGGTAATGTCCACAACCCTCAACGGCAGTTTCTCACTATCTGAATTGGCGGCCATAACTATAGCTCAGATCACTACCACAGATAATAATAGCTGGTCAGATAGTTTTATATTTAGTTGTAATTAGCTATAGTGTGAAAGTGTAACAGTTTAGTTCCCTTTGCCGAGGCAAGTATACCACGAGACAGCCGTATCGTGCCCGCTCCGAAACCACGTGCCAAACCGGAAGCCATATAATTGTTATTCGTCGGATGTTTTTTAGCTTGAGTTGTTGTACAGAGCAGCCTGGGCCGTGGCGGTGTCCGCGGTATGGAGGGTGTGCAGCATTTGATGGCGCAGCCGCCGGACATAGCCTGCACAAAATATGACAACCACATACCATGAACCCCTGGAGGGGTTTGGGGTGATCTATAAAGCAGGGCTGAAGGATGCGGAAAAGGAAGGACCGGAACGGGCCTGACCCGCAGCCGAAGACCCTCCGTATTTCTATCAGGGGAAGTATCTCTCAATATCCAGTGCGCCATGAAACACGCCCAAGATATCAATAGTTTTTTCAGGTTGTATCAAGTAGACGATCCGGTAATGACCATAAAGCAGGATTCGGATATCGCCTTCCGGCTCTGCTCTGTATTTATGGCCAAGCTCCGGGAACTCTCGTAACAATTGCGCTTTATCGTAGATGCCGCCAATTACTTTTTGCGCTGCAGCAGGGTTTTCAAGGGCAATATAGTCATGGATGTCCTTGAGCCATTGTTCGGCTTCTCTGGTCCACCTCAGCTTTGCCATGTACGAATCCGGTGTGACATGTCTTCGTCTGAAATGACCCGTCCTGCTCGAACGTCGCTCATCCCCCGTTCAATCATTCTTTCAAATGCCAGCTCCCGGATAATTTCTTCGTAAGAGGCATCATCAGGCTGCGCCATGACAACTTCTGTAATTTTCTCTTTTACTGTCTGCATCTAGAAACCTCCTTCTTTGATTATCCAGTCAACCCAGTTCCGGCCAGTTCCTGAAAACGATGTTTTAGAATAACAAGATCCAGGATTTCTTTTGCCAAGCTTTTTTCTTGCTCGGAAAGAGTATCTACCATTTCAAAACGTCGCAGCAACTCTCTGTCCTGGATATTAAGTTTGCCGGAGCCACCGCCCTTGGTTTCAAAGGCCAGGTAATCAAGGGTCACATCAAAGACCCCGGCAAGCTTGATCAAGATATCTGTAGACGGGAGGTTAACTCCTCTTTCATAGGCTGATATCTGTTTTTGATGAATTCCCAAGTGTTCCGCTAATTCCGCCTGAGTCCATTTTCGTTCCTGGCGCAGCAGTTTTATCCGTTCAGCAATCGTCATATTAATTCCTCTTGGCCGTAAAAGGTAGTGTTTTAGGTTTATTCTATCCCTCAATGGCAAAAAAATCTAGTCTCGTATCGTGATTGGTGTTGACATTGGTCGTGTATTGGGTATATGGTAGCCAATGATTTGGCTTAACTTTTTTTGTTTTTAGGGGGTGATGGACATCAAACATTACGAGACCACGGACATCTTCATTGGTGCCTTTTTCCTGTGCAAAGGCGGTGACCTGTGCGGCATTCGGATCAAGTGCGTATTCCAGTGATTCCGGACACCCATTCCGGTGGGAAGCCGGACACTCATTCCAGTCGAAGCCGGACACCCATTCCGGTGATTCCGGACACCCCGTAGTCGGAGCGCAGCGACGCGGTAGTTTTGGGTTTTCTACTCTTTCCGGTTCAGTGCTGTCAAGTCGGCTTTTGCCTTTCTCATTGATCCTCCTTTTAGTTGCATGATATGGGCGTTGTGGATCAGGCGATCCAGGATGGCGTCGGCCAGAGTGGGGTCGCCGATCTGCTCGTGCCAGTGCTCATGAGGTAGTTGGCCGGCCACCAGGGTGGAACGGAGCTGATAGCGATCCTCCAGGATTTCCAGCAGATCATGCCG
>JARGFS010000199.1 GCA_029211095.1 bacterium
CTGACCATCGACCAAAGGCTGCGACATCAAATAAAGGCCGGTGCGACGGGATCTGGAAAATCCGTCTCAGAAAATAACGATCGAATTCACGACTTCACCGTTGGCCAGCCTTTTCTCGAAATTGATTGTCACGACTCGATAGAAAAGCTATTGAGGACTCTCGCCCGCCGCATTACAGCTGGCGAGATTCCGGAATCGGTCATCAACGATATTTGGCTTGTTTCACCGGCCAACGATAAGTGGTGTGTGCGGATCAATCCGCTGGAGTGCCCGTCGCCGGATAAGGCACCCGTCAAGATTGCGCCGCTGATGGAGTTGCTGCGGGTATTTTGGGGGGACGTGCTCGGGCCCCAGACTCACGAGTTCACACAGAATCTGCTGATTCTTCTTGCCGAACGAAAGATCCCGCTGCCGCAGGTAAGTAGTCTGCTGAGCGACACCGTGAGTCTGCGCACCCATTCACTAAACCTTCTGAATCATCGGGCGCGGGAGTATTTTCTCGGGCGGTATTTGTCCTGGTCACCGCGAAGACGCACCCAGGTGGCCGAGGCTTTCTTGAATAAGGTGACGATCTTTCTGGCCGACCCACGGATTGCGGCGATGCTCGACGCTCCGGTGAGTGATATAGACTTCCGGCGCGCCATGGATCAACGTAAGACAATCCTAATAGAAATTAGCAAAGGTCAGTTCTTTGACTCTGTGGGTTTACTGGCATCGATGATTCTCGTGTCACTTCAGCAGGCAACTTTCTCGAGATCGGATCTGCCGGAAGCAGCTCGAACGCCTTATTTCATCATAATCGAGGAATTCCCGGCTTTTGCCAGTTCGGTAACGGTTGAGCCATTCCTGAATGAGTCTCGGAAATTCGGTGTTGGTCTGACGCTGATCGCCCAGACCTTTGCTTCACTCGATAGGGGATTATTGTCCTCAATCCGGGCCAACTGTCAGACCCAAATGTTCTTCCGGCTTTCGCCTGAGGACGCCCGGATCGCCGCCGCCGGGCTGACCGGCGAAGTTCGTGATCTCATTGCGAGAGATTTGGTTTCATTGCCGACGGGCACAGCGATACTGATGCAAGGCGGCGGACCGCCACAGCGGCTTCGCATCGACTACACGCCTGTGCCTGAACGGCTGAGCGCCCGGGAGAAAGAAATTATCGACAGGATCAGAAAGAACGTCGGAAGTCCGCTTGATCTGTCACATGGAGCCGGTGCTCCGACCCCCGGTATTGCCAAGGCCAAACCCGCTCCGACGCCGGTGGTTGCGACACCGACGCCGGCAACGCCCAAACCGGTCGCACCTGCACCGAAACCTGCGGCTATACCCAAACCCAAGCGGAAAACGACCGGCAAGGTGACCGGCGGATTTGTGGAGGGTGATGTATGACCCGCGCAAAGCCCCACAAGCGTTCCAATTCTCCGAAGGTGGCTATCACCGAACGTGATCTTGAGCTTTTCACCGTGGTCTATCGACATGGCGTCATGACACGGACCAATATTCAGGATTACTTCGGTTGGGACTGCGTGTCGGATGTTAATCGTCGCCTTCGTAAGCTTTTTGACGCCGGATACCTTGACAGACGGTTTCTTCCCCGGACTTTCGGTCCGACACCGGCGGTCTATCTTATCGGAAATGAGGGTGCTAAGCTTCTCGTCGATTTTACCAAGATCGCTGCCAATACTATTAACCGGCGACGATACCGCTTCAGAAACCTGAGTGACAATCTGCTGCCGCATGAACTGCTTATTACTGACTTCGCATGTTTGCTCAAATCTACGTTCCGGCGATACCCGGAGTGCGGACTGCAAAATTGGAAATCGGACGAGGAGATTATCGGACAATGTAACGTCATAGAAGGCGGTGCCGACATCGAGCTCAAGCCTGACGCCTACGGCTCCTACAACCTTCACAAGACGCTGTTCAATTTCTTTCTGGAAGCCGATCTCGGCACCGAGCCGATCTCGCGGATTCTTAAGAAGGTGGAACTATACCGGTCATTCAAAGCCAGCGGATTATTCACGAAAGCATTCAATCGGCGAGCCTTTCGGGTATTTGTCGTAACCAGTTCGGGAATTCGAGCCAGAAATATAAGCCAGGCCATTCCGGCCGCAGATGATCTTAAGATTTATGTCGCCAATTTCGAGGCGGTCAGAATCGACCCGTTGTTTGCGCCGGTCTGGTTAATGGCGGGCGATTCTATAGCACAAGCACTCCACTTGGCTGCCGAACTTGATCCGGTCGGAGGTGCCTCATGAGGTACTGCCCGAATTGTCGCCGGATCAATGAAGCGTGGCCGGAACGCTGCCGGTTCTGTGGGCTGACTTGGAATGTTCGAATCTGTCGGCGAGGCCATCAGAATCCGGCTAATGCAGTCTTCTGCGGAGAATGCGGTAGCGGAGATCTTACCGATACGGCCCGGGGCGGCCGGATTGTCAACGGCATCTTCAGGCTGTTCCAGGGCGGCGGTCCATTCCCGTTCCTGATGCTAATACTCAAACTGGCCATCCCGATCCTGATCTTCTGTGTGATTGCACAGGATTTGGAGGCTTTTCTTCCGTTACTGGTCGCATTGGCCGTCCTGATCGGAATTCTGAAGTATGCGGTAGGTCTCTTGCCCTCCTGGTTGACCGGAAGAGCCAGTCGGTATTATCGAGGGCGGGTCAAGAACTATAAAGATCGCGCCAAACGGCGCGATAGTCGGGGGAAATAGCGTGGTGCAGCAGGCTCACATATTCTACCTTCGGGGAACACTCAACAACTTGGGCTGTAATGATTTATCTCTACTAATAGGTAGTCCTGCACCACTCTGTCTGACTGGTGTATTGCTGTATACGGCGTTTTTCCAGGGCATTCCGGGTTTGGCGAGACCAACCTTAGATCGCTTCGACCTCATTCCACTTCACGAGGGAAGTGTGTGATGGCACGTCCAGACTACAAGAAAAGAGCCATCAGCCACCGGGAGCGGGTGTCGCTTGTAGCTGAGCTTCTCCTAGAGGGCGCGTTGAGGGCGATGGATTCTACAGGTCCGAAAGGTGACGCGGCTGAGATAAGACAGGCGAGTCTTCAGCCAGCGGCCGTGGTGAGCAAGAATAATGAGTCGACTCGAATACAGACTAACCCAACCTGAGATTGGAGGATTCATGACAAAATCAGTGGAAATTACTGAGATCAGGAACCTGGACGATTTCAGAAAGCTGATCAGACCTGTAGCTCAGGCTGAATACGACCGCGTCGCCAGCTTGCCTCAGGAGACGGGCCGGATTCGGATCAATGTCGATCCGGAAACTGCCGTCGCACATGCGACAGATGAGTTCACACGCCAGTTGCCAAAAGCATACGTCAGGCATGGCGCTAGCCAGGAATGTGCTTGATCTGGTCGACCGGGGCTCGATCTGAGCAAAGCGGTCCCGGTAGATGTCGTTATAGATACCATCCGGAAAATGACAACCCTGATAACGGCCTGACCTTTGACGCGAGAGTTGTGAGATTGACCAATAATCTGGAAGGAGTTTGTCAAAATGAGTAACAACTTTGTTGGCCCCAC
>JARGFS010000019.1 GCA_029211095.1 bacterium
GTTTTCGGTGTTTCCGGTTCTTCCGGCCGCAAACAGAACCCGGTCAGAAAGAACCCGACGACCGGACTTTGTCACCGTCGCCACCTGATCATTTTCAATATTAACCGTCTTGGCGCCATCCCCCAGAACCAGGTTGATACGATACTTGCGCATCAGGTACATGAGCGCATCGGCAATCTCCCGGTCCAAAAATGACAGCAGGTGCGGTCGATCATCAACTATGGTCACCCGCGTCCCGATATGTCCAAAAATCGAGGCATACTCACAGCCAATAACTCCGCCACCAATTATCGTCATCGATCTGGGAATGGTATCAATATCAATGATCGACTCTCCATCATAGATAAACTTGTTATCAAAAGAGATATGATCCGGCAGATAAGGTCTCGTCCCGGTGGAGACGATAATCGCTTCCGTCTTGAGAATGCGGTTACTATCATCTCTTTCAGACACTACCACACTGTGCGGATCGGCAATCGTCCCGGTCCCGTGAATTACTTCAATCCGGTATCGGGCCATGTTCTGCTGGATGACATCAAGCTCCTGCTGCACCACCTGATCCTTACGGTACATCAGTTCACGAATCGAAATATCCGGCTTAACTCCCGAAGTCATGCCGTAAACAGATCGCTGTCTGAGGCCGGCAATGTACAGAACGGTCTCTCTGAGAGTCTTTGACGGAATTGTCCCGGTATGAATGCAGACACCCCCCTGGACACTATGCCGTTCCACGATAGCGACCGACTTGCGCATCCGACTGGCCTGAATAGCTGCCTTTTCCCCGGCTGGTCCGGAGCCGATTACAACCAGATCATATTGCGTATTGGCCAAAAACTGTTCCTTTAGATTAGGATTACCGTTTCATCCTGAAACGGCCCAATGTAGAGTCCACCCGGTCTTACTGTCAAGCTTCTTTGTGAGAAACGTCTTCACTGTAACTGTCGGCATTTGGTTCTCTCAGCCGTACCAAACCTGACTCCATAGAATCAACCTCTTTCTTGGACTTATCCAGCGAACCAACCGCAGAGCGAAGCGAGCCTTCCATCCGGCTATGGTATGATTTGAGATTGACCACCGACTCTGCCAGTTTGGAGAGCGCCGCCGACAATTCCTTGCGACCGGTAGAGAAGAGCGAAGTCTGGCGATATAACTCGATCACCGAGACTAAAAAGCCATAAAGATGCCCCGGCGAAGTCGGAATCACCTGTTTTGAGAGGGCATAGCTGAGCCCATCATAATCAGGATCAGAAACAAAGCGGGCATAGATTGCTTCGGCCGGTATATACATCAGGGCAAACTGAGTTGTCCCCTCCTCCGGCTGAATATATTTCTCAGAGATATCATCGATATGCTTTTTCATGGTTCGCTTGAATTCTGTTTGGGCCGCCTTCTCCTCTTCCCCCGAGGCGAGAACTCTCTGATAAGACTCAAGCGGAAATTTGGAATCTACCGGTAGAATCATCTCCCCGACACGGATAACCGCGTCAACTGTTTTGCCATTGCTGAAACGATACTGTCGCTCGTACAATTTGATCGGAAGAACCTGGGCCAAAATATGCTCCAGAAGCATCTCTCCCAGCCCGCCCCTCACTTTCGGTGGTTTGAGCAGTTCGGAAAGAGACTGAATATTGCTTCCAATACTTTCAATCTGGATCGTCTGCTGTTGGAGCTGGCCCAGTCGATTTTCAATCTCACCGATCATCTCTAATCTTCGGTCAAGATTCAGGTTCCCCTCGGAAAGCCGTTCATCCAGAACGCGGTTGGCCCTGTCCAGACTATCGCGAAGAGAATTCATCCCCTCCATTTGTCGAGTAAGTATTTCAGATTTCAGGGCCAGGAAATTTTCTGAGAGTGCCCCACTACTGTCTTCGTCACCGGATTTACGACCACGAACAAACAGTATCAGGGTCAACAACAGGTTGAGGCCAAGAATGGCTACCAGTAATATTTCGGTTTGACTCAACGTTCCTCAACTAACTCTTTAGTAATCCAGAAGCTTGTAGTGATCCTGGGAAGGGAGTTTTTGGTCCAGCAGTTTTTTTCTCACTTTAAAACTCACCTGATTTGCGGTTGAATCAAAGTAGAGTTCCGAAGGAGATATTCCCCAAATATATTTTGCCACCAGATGATTTGTTGCGTAATCGTAAAGACCGGCCTCGTTCTGGTCATAGCGAACGCCAAACCGGTAGGACTCAAACGGAATCTCAGACTGGTACTGCTCTTCAAACAGTTCCGATTTTGATCCGGTCAGCCCCTCAACTTCATCAAAAAGCACATTTCCGGCCACCGGCGTCCCGGGCGGAGCGCTGCATTCAAATGAGATCCAGGTACCATCGGCCCGGATTGTCATCTTCTCATTTTCCACAATCCGCTTCCCCTTCTCAATCGCTCCCGGCAGCATATCCGCATATTCGGTCGTTCTCTTTTCACCATAGGCAGCCAATCCCTCGCGGAAATCATCCCAGGTCTCAAGACCAAGGGCGGTGATCAGTAACTTCCTAACCTGTTCCTCGCTGAGAGCGTCAATTGACTCAAAACTCCATGATGCCGCCCAGTATAGATTCATGTATTTCTCCATCCCGATTTCATCTATCAAATACGAAGAGATTAGTCCCGCCACTGGATAGACAATATCCGAGGTAGCGTTCTCTTCAAACCCGCTCATCGTCAGGATTGAATCCAGGTCAATAATCTCATGCTGCAAAACAAAACTGCCCAGCTCCAGCAACGCCCCGGACATTTTCCCCCATCGCCCGGCCAGCTGCACGGCAATCCCTTCTCTAAACAATGGAACTGTGTACATCGGAAGTTTGCGCAGTTTGATATTCACCAGTAAATGCACCATCTCATGGTAGTGCGGAAAAAACGAAGAGATAATATCGTTGGAGCCCAGATCAACCGTTCCTTTAATATGGAATCCGGTGATTTTCTCGACCATTGTCTCGTTCTGACAATAGAAGTACTCCATCTTCCGCTCCCCAAGCAACTTCATACTCTCTTGGTCCATTTGCAGCGAATCACAAATCATCTCAACATACTTGTCGGCCTCATCCAGAATGACCGAGTGCAACGAAGACTCCAGCGAAGGATGATAGTGCACGCGAAGGTACTTGGATTCAATTACCGGCCATTCGGAGCAATACACTTCCTGCGGATAGGTCAGCCAGTAGTAGCCCTTCTCAAAACAGAGATAGTAGGAATGTTTGACCACCTGTCCAAGGACCAGCGCCTCAAAGTCTGTTCTGAAACAGTTTGTCTCCCCCAGCGCAGCTTTTTTACGAACCGGCTGGTGCAGGAAATCTTTCATTACACTCAGATTACGAACGATAGGAGAAGCGCAGTCTGCCTTGACAACAATGTTGTCGAACTCTATCCCAAAACGGGTTGATCGTTCCCGGGCAGCCTCTGACCACATATACGATGCAGACTCATAATTCCCCGACACCAGCATGTCAAAATAATCCGCCATCTGCTGTTCCGGGCGTTGTGCTTCCGCAATTGCCAGCGAAGGCAGAGCCGCAAGACTGAGTACCGAAAAAAGAAGTCTGAACTTCCTGCCATTCAATCCAAGTATCATCGTTCCTCCAGTTTATTCCCTATACATTCGTCTAAAGCCGACGCACCCAGCAATATAGAAATTATACAGCCGCAAGCCAAGCAGGTATGAAAAAAAGGCCCCTGAGGGCCTTTTCTCCAATAGTAAACGCTGTTCAATCTGCCTTAGAACGTAAATCCAATCGAAAACCGCTGGGCGGAATTCAACCGACCAAAGTCCTGCCAGGCATAATCTATCTGAAGCCGTGTATCTCCGGAGATAGGAGTATCAAATCCCCCACCCAGAGCCAGACCTTCTTCGTCATAATTGAACTTGTAGCCTCCGCGAAGGAAGAACTTCTCCTTAAAGGCTGCCTGGGCTCCAATAGACCCCTGCTGAATCTGGTCATTCGGGTGTTTCAATTCCCCGGACAGAGTCAGAATCGAGTAGGGATTCATCTCAAAGTCGTAGGCCATGCCAACACGAAAGGTCATCGGCATGGAATAAGGAGTCGTTTTCAGTTCCGCCCCGTAGGCCGGATCACTCGGGTTTCTCTGGGAGAGACCGCCATCATATCCAACGTTCAGATCAGATCCTGAAAACTGCAGGTCCGGGCCCATATTGGTGATGGACATCCCCATGCGCAATGACCGATAGCCAATATGCAGCATGGTCCCAAAATCAAAAGCAAACGCTCCCGATCTCAGATTGTAAATCTTCTCTCCAACATACTTAACCGATCCACCAAACGCAAAACGGTTGGTCAACTGCCGGGCAAAACTCATCCCGACGGTATAAGAGCTGGCCGACCAGAACCGACCGGTTCCATCCTGCTCTTCGACTGTGGTGATTTCGACATCCCCCATCGAGAGAACTGCTGCCGAAACTCCAAAGACACCAACATCCTCGAAATATCTTGCAAATCCGACGTAGTTAAGATCAACATCCAGCAGCCAGTTCACATTGGTGAAACTGACCGAGGAATTCTCGATTTCAGCCAGCCCGGCCGGATTCCAATACATCGAGTAGACATCATTGGAAACGGCTACGGAAGCCTCGCCCATGGCCTGGTACCGGGAGCCAACTCCAATCTTGAGGAATTGTGCGCCACTGGAGCCGACACCACCGCTGGCTGCCATTGCACTCGATATTAAGAGCAGGCTGGCCAGAACGAATACAGTAAACTTCTTCACTGGTTACCTCCTCTACTTTATTACCGCAAAACGGCCGCTGTGAGTGCCGTAATCGGATTCAACGTGATAAAAGTATACGCCGGACGCAATCTGCCGACCTTCTTCGGTCAACAGATCCCATTCCGCCGCGCCTGAGTCAGTGGTGCTATGATCAATAGTCTTCACCAGTTCGCCCGCCAGGGTGTATATTCGAATCGTACAGGTCGCCGGCACTCTCTGGAATTGAAGCCGAGATTCTCCGGCGTTAGTCTCCCAGGCCGAAGAACTTACCGCGAAGTAAGGATTAGGCACAACCTTGATGTTCTTCATCGCTTGAGGCGCCAGGGCATCATCCACACCGTCTATTTTGAATGTAAAGACGTCATCCGGACTCTGCAGCAATGGACCTTCGACGGTCAAAACATCGCCCACCTGAGGATTGTACAAAGAATCCACAAAGCCAAAGAACCATGAAAGATGGTATGGCCAGGCGGCACTGAGCATATCTTCCGACTCATTATAAGGATAATCTGAAAAGATCATCATATCCCACGGGTCAAATGCGCCATCGACACCAAAGTCATAGATGAATATTGCCACCTGCTGATTGGTACGAGTTTCCCACAATTCAAACGGTACGTTGTATACTATGCCGGTCGTATCATTCACTGCCTGGGTGATCGAAGTCCCCGGAGTGTAGCGAAGTTCATACCGAGCTCGTATTGGTGCGTCATTGAAGATATCGCCGTACCAGAAGGCCGCGGCCGAACCGAGCCACCAGCCTGGATCCAGAGGAAGCGTGTTACCCGATCCACCGAACGCAGTCTGCTCCTTGAGCACCGGCTCACGTTCAGGATTGTCTACAACTACTCTGAGTCCATTGATGACCGGGAACAGATCCGGATCGGCGCCGGTGATTGTCTGATCAGCCACCAGAGTATCTCCGGTCTCCTGATCAATCACGTGCCAGTACGTATCCTCTTCCCTGTCTTCAAAAACGACTCTGAAGTCAGTACCGGTTAATTGACTGGCATCAAAGACAGTCGGGTAGACTTCCCCTTCCGAGGGCTGTCCGGGACCGGTATAAGTATGTACGACAGTAGTGGAAGCATCGTAGTAGCCAGCCGGGTCTTTCCTCGGCATGGCGGAAACAATGTTGGTTACTTCGCCCGCGATACCAAAACCGGACTGTAGTACATCCACGCCAATGGTCGTATCACCACGATCAAAAGCGGCCAGACAATACCAGTATTCCGCTCCATTGGTCAAGCCGGAATCAATGTAGCTGTGGGGAATAAGGTCCCCTGGAGTAGCTACATTGAAGGTGGCTTTAGTTTTGTAGTCGGTATCCATACATTCGCTGACATCATCGTGCGGTCCGAGTACGGTACCCCACGTATACCCGCGATTGTCACTTCGGTAAAGCTTGTATCCCGCAAAGTCATTCACCTGAGTGAGAGGATCAACACCAGTTTCTGATGTGTCGGTCCAGTTCAGGTAGACTTTGCTGTCCACCGCCCGAGCCGAGAGTATCGGTGTCGGCGGCGGTTCCGGCCCTACAAAGAAGGCATCATATAACTGTTGTGCCATATCGGAATTGGCCCGGAAATCAGCCTCATCCCTTCCCGCAACAATCGCGTAAACGACTCTTACGGTTTTTCCGGCGGCGAGGTTAATACCACTTGTACACTGTAAGTAGTACTGATCGGTTGGAGGCAGCAACGGATCAAAAGTGTTGGCCGAAATCAGGGCATAGCGAACAGGGTCCTCAAAGCCTGACACGGCGTCCCAATCGCCTGTTCTAAAGCCCGTCATCCCGATATCATCGGGCGTCTCCAGGTACTTGGTACCCATGACACCTGTCTGCACGTCAGGCCCCCAACCCGGATCACGAGCATCTTCGTCGTAGGTCCAGGCAAGGTTTTCCGCGGCATCAAAACCAACCAGGTCACCGAACCGACCATTTTCACCGGATCCATCCGGTCCGCCTACATCGATATCGATATAGAGGCCGAAAGCAAAATCAGTGTAGTCGCTGGTTGAAGTATTGGTGATCTCCATGGCCACAAACATAATATTCTCGTTGTAGCAATAGTTCCACTGCATCAGCGTATGAGTTACTTCCAGTCCCAGGGAGTTACCATCAGCCTCATCATTCATTACATAGAATGATTCCTGAAGCGAAGTTGGTCCGGAGGCAAGGAAACTGGAACTAAGTGAATAGTAGCTCTGGTTGTAGACCCAGGCCCCCTGAGCGGCATCATATACTCTCCAGCCGTAGGCCGGTCGGCCCACTCCAATACCAACCGTATCAGCCTGGTTATAGTCGTAATACCGGGCTGGATCGGTTGAGAGCAGGATTTTGTATTCAGGCGATCCATTGATTATCGAAGGGACTCCCTGAAAATCCTCATCGGAATTGGCCACTACGGTATCGTTACCAACTGTGGCACCCATCCAGTACTTGATCTCCCCAATATAGTCATGACCGGAATTTCGCGGCCATTCACCGGAAGGAAGGTCGTAGTACTGGTAGCCACCAATATATCCCCAGTTGTCAATAGTGGTGACAATATTCCCTTTGTTGTGAGTGATCTGATCAACTATCCCCGGCTGCGGAGATAACGACATGGTGTCGTCCGATTCGCTGCCGGCAGACAGTTTTGGGTCTGGCCTTGCCGTGACCAAGGCGGCGCAGGCAAAGGTCAGGATCAGTATCAGGATCAACTTTCTAAACATTTTGTTTTCTTTTTTCATAATATTCACTCCGGCTTAGAAGGTAAATTCTAACCCGGTTCGAATTGTCCGGGGCGATGAATAGTTTTGTGGATCGTGATCATACAGTCGGTCAAAATAGTCAAGATCAGACTGGCTGGTTGACAAACCAGCAACCTGGTCGTTGCCATCATCATCCGGTTTACCGGTACGACTGTAGACATTCAACACGTTTCTACGATCAAAGAGGTTATCAACCTCAACAAAGAAACCGACTTTGTAGTCTCCACTGCTCAACTGGAAGTTCTTGTTGAACCGCATATCAACCGTGTAATAGGCTGGCAAACGGGTTTCGTTACGTTCACCCAACCGATTCCCCTGTGCATCGGTAGGAGTGTACGGCAGTCCCGAACCATAATGACCAACCATGGACATCCCCCAGTCACCCGGGATGGACGCACCCAGAATACTTTCCTTCCAGTCGGCCGGGACACGGTATGACATAGAAGCCGTCATGGTGTGTCGCTGATCAAAGTCAAGCGGGTAGCTTGTGACTGGCGCGAGGGTATCCGTATTGGAGGTGATATAGGTGTAATATGGTTCTTCCGCATACGATCCGTTCCCCTCGGTCAGCATATAAGAATATGACAGAGAGACTGAAAGGTAGCCGGAGGTCGGCAGCTTCTCAAGGCTGACGTCGATCCCCTTGACCGCCCCGTAATCATCGTTATCATAAACGGTGATCGGGCTCGTACCCAGGTTATAGTAACTACGAGTAGTGACCAGCTCTTCTATGTCCTTATAGTAGGCGGTCAGGTCAAGACGAAGATCAGACCCGATAAGGTGATCCAGACCAATTTCATACGAAGTGGTTCTTTCCGGTTCCAAATTGGGGTTGCCCAATCGTGGCAGACCGGTGGTAATATCACCTTCCAGGTTCTCATACATCTGGGTATAACGCGGTTCCTGGAAGTAGACGCCATAATTGAAATGCATCATTGACTTCTCTGAGATCGGGAAAGAAACCCCGAATCGAGGTGAGAACCGGTAATGGCTCTCAGATGTCTCAAACTTGGCCGGACCCAACGCTAAGGCAGTGTCCCGACTACGGCTGGAGGCATTGTACTCAATGTCAGAGTTATTGTAATCAAGTCTTGCCCCAAGGTTGATGATGAAGTAGTCATACTCCATTTTATCCTGGAAGTAGGCCGAGGCATACGCCGGACGACTTGAATACTTCTCACCATAGGGATTCCGATTAAAGAACTGTTTGGAGTCCCACGAGATATCATATTTACGCCATTCAATCCCACTGCTGAGCTGATGACCTTTGTTCAGCTGATTGATGGCGCTGATTTTGAACGAGTTATACTTGGCCCGGCGATACTGATAGATGGGAAGGAAATCATCATCGACAGTAAACTGACTGGCCTGCATGGCATCACTGAAGTCCGGGGCACCCCAGTAGTTGTCTTCGTGGATCGTTCCATTATAGGCACCGGTGTCATCGACTGAGTAACCGGGCCATTCGGTCCAGTACTTGTCCATAAGGTGCCCGGGAGCAGTCAGGGTCCGGGTTGAAAACGTATTGACAACGGTAGACAGCACCATGCGATCGTTAACCACATAGTTGGCCGATATACCGGCCAGGTAGGCGTCCCGATCAAAGGCAGGGGTACCATCAAGATTGAAATCATACGAGATACCGTTGTTATCCCGATGATTATATGCCAGTCCATCCACCTTACTATAGGTGAAATTACTCTTAATCTTCATCTTAGCCAGCGGCTGGGTGGTCAGTTTAGCCGTACCGGTGTATGCAATTGACCAATTAGCCGGCAGATATGATGGGTCCCTGAGGTATTCACCGGCGGTGAAGAAATTATATTTCTTGGAGTCCATTCCGGGAACCGGGCCGGAAAGATTGAACGTAGCCGCCCGACTCTGATAGAGGTCGAGGTCTTTCCAATCACCGGTTTTTACATCATACTGATGCGTCAAGCCTTCGTAGGCCTTGATTCCACCATGGTAATCGGCTCCACCTTCCCTGGTTATTGCGTTAACAATACCGGACATGGCTTCACCATATTCAGATGAGAATCCACCAGATATTAATGACAGTTCTTCCAGCGCGGCCGGCATCACTCTCAGTCCTGCTGAACTCACAAATGGATCTTGTATTGAGAATCCATCAAAAAGATAAGCGACCTGGCCGGTGCGTCCGCCTCTGACATGCAAATTGTCGTTGGCATCTACAATGACACCGGGATAGTTTGATAATACCGACTGAACGGTTACAATATTAGGCAAGTCTTTCAGTTGATCGGCTGTAAATGTCACTTTTGATTCTGTCATATCCCTCTGGATGACGGGATTAGCCGCGCTTACTACCACGCTTTTCGGAAGCTCAATTGCTCCCGCCCTCAAATCAAAATCGACCGGTGTGGTTAGATCGACCAGAACCCTGACATCTGTCTGGGTCATCTGATCATACCCCACGTAAGTAACATTTACATCGTACTTGCCGCCAGGGACATTAATGATGAAAAAATCACCATCAATATCTGTCATCGTTGACAGATTGGTACCTAAGACACGCACCGTCGCCCCCTCTATTGGTTCTCCTGACTCTATGTCTACCACTTCCCCAGCTATTTTACCGGTAATGCTGCCATACACGGGAGCATGAAGCAAAAGTAAAAATAATATGGGAGGGAGTGCCACGAGTCTCTTTATACTCTGAACCAAGGCGATTCCTCCTTACAGGCATCATGTTACAAGTTAATGTGTCAATATTGGTTTTTTTAGCAGCAAGGTTTCAACACCAAGATTTATCGGACTTTACGGTAAAATATTTAGCCCTCTATAGAAAAACGGTGAAACAGAAATACGTGAGATTAAAGGCTGATTACTCAAGTTTATTGAAGTGGAGTCGATAAACTGAGGGTAGGTTTGCTGCATCGTTTCAACAAGATTTACATTGTGACCGACTTCCGCCCGGCCAGTGGCCAGGTATGCACTTGTAGTATAGGATAGCGGCAATTGAGAAAGAACATCTCTGCCGGAGTTCTGCTGATTGCACTGCTGGTATTAACGATATCAGTACCAGAGGCAGATTCTGCTGACAATAAGAACATAGTCGTTCTCTCGGCCGACCAGTTGACCTCGACTTCGCGAGCGATATCTGGCGCCAAGAAAATAATCTCAAGATCGCACAGCAATGTCATCTTCCATGATTTCCTGGTAGATACGTCACCGGGAAGCGCAGATTCGCAGATTGAGTCTATCAGGAAGCTGTCACCAACTCTGATATTGAGCGTTGGAACCTCGGCCACAAGTTTGGCCAGAGATAATTTCCCTGACATACCTATTGTATTCGCCGCCGTTAAATACCCTGTAATGTCCGGCTTTGTTGAGAGTCTCTCTTCTCCCGGACAAAATATTACCGGCGCTTCTCTTAATATCCCGACCGAAGTTCAGTTCCGCTATTTCAAGACCATTCTTCCGGAACTGACTAAAATGGGTGTTCTCTATACGGCTCAAACTAAATCCCTGATCGCTCCGGCAACCAAAGTTGCTGCGGAAATGGGTGTTGAGCTGATTGCAATTGAGATAAAGGAGAATAAACAGCTGCCGGGAGCCCTGGATTCCCTGGCCAGAACTACCGATGGACTCTGGTCAGTTGCGGACCCTCAGCTCTTTACCCCCCAGTCAACCCGGTTCATTCTTCTTAATACACTGCGCAAAAATCTGCCCCTGATGGGATTCTCCCGCCACGTTGTCGAATCGGGAGCCCTCTTTGCGCTGGATTTTGACTACAAAGCTGTCGGCAGGCAGGCTGGAGACATAGCATCAAAGATTATCAGCGGAAAAAGCCCGTCTCAAATCCCTGTCTCCATGGTCGATCTTCTCTGGTTCCACTATAACGAAAAGACGGCTAAACATTTGAAGATTGAGATGCCCAGTGAAATGGTCGCCGTAGCCAAGGAGGTTTACCGATGAACCTCCGGAAACTATTGAACAACCTTACCCTAAGAGCGAAATTCATTATACCGATCTCCATTCTTCTGGCAGCTTCGGTTACAACTATCAGCAGCTACCTTCTTGACAGACAGGCTGATGGATTCCGCAAGGAACTGGAAGCAAGTGGCGAAACAAGAATTCGCATGTTGGCCCACAGCGCTGAGAGTGGCGTGATCTTTGAGAATATCTATGAACTTGAAGACATTCTCAACACGCTCGCTCAATTTGAAGACGTCCAATTTGCCAGCATTTCAGATGTAGAGAACAGTATCCTGACCGAGTTCGGGACAGAACCCGCCGGACTGGTTGTTGATCATCGCTTCCATAGCTATGACAGAGACACTGACAAATGCAATGACTTCTATGGTAACGATATTAATGATGAGGAATTCCTTGAGTTCAATTATCCCATTGAAACAAGAAAGGAAGAAATCGGGCGCGAAAATTTGGGCCTTACCGCCGGATTAGAAGGGGGGCAATATACTACCGAAACTGTCGGCCATCTTCGTCTTATACTACAACTGGACAAGGTCCAAGAAGCTATTTCTGATTCAATGATCACGGCCACCGTCATTACCATTGTGGTAGTAATCCTGACCATCCTCGGACTGGCCTGGTTTGTGGGCGTAATCACCAAACCAATAAAGTCCCTGGTCGAGGTAACCGACCAGGTAAGTCGGGGTGACTTCAGCAAGCGGGCCGAACTCAAGCAACAGGATGAGATTGGTCATCTGGCCAGTACTTTCAACAGAATGGTCGACTCACTTGAGCAGTCGCGCGATGAGATCGAAGAATACAATCGCAACCTGGAACAGAAGATTATAGAACGGACCCTGGAACTGGAGGAAATCCAGCAGCAACTGGTCCAATCTGAAAAACTGAGCGCTATTGGACAGTTGGCCGCCGGAGTAGCTCATGAACTCAACAATCCTCTTGGAGGCATTCTTGGATATTCTCAGTTTACTCTGGAAAAGCTGAAGAAGTTCAAAGAGCGTGAAAACGCCCCCAAGGACATAGACAAGTTTATACGCTACCTGACCGACATCGAAACACAAGCAAGACGTTGCAAAACAATTGTACAAAATCTGCTCCGATTCTCCCGAAGTTCACGGACGACCGATTTTGAGGATGTTGACATCAACCAGGTGGTCGAAGACACCCGGACCTTTGTCGAACACCAACTGCACATGAACAATATTGAATTGGAAGTCAACCTCTCCGAGAGCCTCCCGGTGATCCACGGCAACGGCGGACAGTTACAGCAGGTGCTCACCAACCTGATCATTAATGCCATGCATGCCTCACCGGCTGACTCCATTATTAACGTGTTTACCAGATACAGCCCGCCGTTGGGAGAATTTTCCGGCGCTATTGAAATAATAGTGGCCGATCAGGGAACCGGCATTTCACCTGAGAATCTCAACAAGATTTTCGAGCCGTTCTTCACAACCAAAATGGTGGGCAAGGGCACCGGTCTGGGCCTGTCCGTAAGCTACGGAATCATCAAAGATCACGGTGGAGAGGTGAAAGTAGACTCCGTTGAAGGGGAAGGATCGACATTTGTCGTGGTTCTACCCGTTAAGAAAGAGTCAAGCGAGTCCGATACTGAGGATAGCTCTGAAATCGCTAACAGACAAGAGAAGTGACCGAGAAATACGGAATGGATACGCAGAGGAAATCAGTCTTAGTAGTCGATGACGAAGAAGTTATCAGAGACTTTCTCACGGAAGTCCTGGAAGATGACTTCAATATCACCACTGCCTGCGATGGTGGTGAGGCGATTGAGTCACTCAAGGAACATAAGTTCGATCTCGTCATCACCGATATGAAAATGCCGAATGTGTCGGGCGAAGAAGTTGTCAAATTCGTTGAGAAATCCTGCCCCGGCACCTACGTCATTATCATTTCCGGCTATTCCAGTCTCTACTCGGTTAGCCAGTCCGCCAGTTCCGGCGCAACGGCTTTCCTTTCCAAACCGTTTAGCATCTCGGAGCTAATGAAGGCTGTAGAAGGGTGTACATCGGGTTAGTGATATGGCCAGAATACTAATTGTAGACAACTGTGAGATTATCAGAAACTTGCTGACCGATTTTCTTGAAGAACTCGGCCACACAGTCGAGACGGCCATCCACGGTCAGGATGGGATTGACAAAGCGCTTAACAATGAATATGACGCCGTATTCTGCGACATCCATATGCCCAAGAAAAATGGCTATCAGGTTTATGTCGAGGTATCCGGGAAAAAGGCGGCCCTGCCCTTCATAATGACCGACTCACTCCCGGATGACCTGGCCAATATGGCTGTCAGCCGAGGTGCCCACACCTGTCTGAGCAAACCATTCACTCTGGAACAGGTACGCACCGCTCTGAGTGAAATATTTATAAAAGACACTGCCGATGAATCCAGATGACTTCAACATACCGGTGCTTGTAGTCGACGACGAAGTTATTGTCGTCTCGCTTGTCAAGGACGCTCTCGAAGACGAGGGGGCCGAAGTCCTGACGGCACAGGATGGACCGGCCGCTTTGGAGATTCTGAAAGAGAACCAGATTCCCCTGCTCGTTACTGACATTCGTATGTCTCCGATGGACGGGATTGAACTGGCTCAAAAGGCCCGAGAGATAAATCCGGACATTGTCATTATTTTCATGACCGGCTACGCCAATCTCAACACCGCCAAAGATGCTATCAAACATGGTGCGTTCGATTATATAATGAAGCCCTTTGAACTGACTGAGATTCGCCAGTCCGTCCAGAAGGGAATTAACAGTATATTAAAGAAGCAGGCCGATAACAACTCAGCCGACCAATTGGAACGTCTGTCTGATCTCAGTCAAATGTTGTATGAAGTTGGCGACGCCAAATCACTCGTGGCCATTTCAATGAAATTTGCGATAATGCAGCTTGGTGGTCTGGCCGGAAATATCATGTACTGGAGTCGCGAACACAAATCGATAAAAATTCTCCACGGCAACGTTTCAGCCATGACGGAATCAAGCCTGGACGAAGCCAGCTCTGCCATTCTGTTTGATCATGTCGATTTTGGGCGATGGAATCAACCGCGCGATCTTGAGAACTACCAGGAGCACCCCCTGTACTCTTACTGTGAGAAAGTGAACTGTACGGACATGATGTTCCCGGAGCTGTTTCAGCGTGAGGGAATTCAACTGGTCACCCTACCCATACGCAGAGCCGATGCCGTATTCGGTGTCCTTACTGTGGCTATTGATACACAGAAAACAATTCTCAAAAAGACGGAACTCCAGCTCCTCTCCATCACCTCCAGTCAGTTGGCCCTTTCACTGGAGAATCTCTTCCTGCTCGATGAAACGCAGATCGCATATTCTCAACTAAAGCGCCTGCAGGATGAAACAATTCAATTGGAAAAGATGGCTACCCGGGGAGAAATCTCTGCTGAAATCGGCCATGAACTGAATAATTTCCTCGGCGTTGTCTCTGGAAACCTGCAGTTGCTGGAACTTCACTGGAGCAAAGGGAAATATGATCTGCTTGGAAAATATGTCGAAGTCATGAACACCAATATCGACAAGATCAAAAAATTCACCGACAACCTGATGGACCTGGGACGAATTGCCTCAGTCCCGGAGATTCTCTCATTTAACAAGCTTCTTGCCGAAGTTCTCGATTACCTTAAGCCGCAGGGAAGATATAACGGTGTAACCATCTCACTGCACCCGGCTGATACCGAGATCAGTTTCAAAGCTGACAGCACTCATATCCAGCAGCTTCTGTACAATCTGATGAATAACGCAGCCGATGCCACCAAAGACCGGCCTGAGAGAAGAATCGATGTTGCCGTCACCACCAATCCGGATGAAAACAGCTTCACCCTGTCCATAAAAGATACCGGTAGCGGCATTGATCCCAAACTACTCGAAAAAGCGTTCAAAGAGAAGTTTACGACCAAACCGAACGGCCACGGGTTCGGTCTGCTGGTCTGCAGCCGGATCATTGCAAGTCACGGTGGTAAACTGGAGGTTGACTCCACACCTGATGTCGGCACTATTATTCAGGTCACTTTCCCGGTGGCCAATGTCGCCGAACCGGAACCGGTGGCATAGTCCTGCCAGCGGTTTGCGATCCGTATCTCACCTACTCAATATAGACCTTGCCTTAGAACTTACGGCTTCCTCGTTGCGTCAATTCCAGATTGTCAGCACATAGCGGACAGTGTTCCGGCTCCCAGCTCTGCGCTTCAACCGTTGCCAGAGCCTTGAAAGGGTAATCAAACTTGACGGCACCATTGGAACGATCAAGCATCAGACCAATGCCAACAATGTTAGCCCCATAGGAATTGACCAGGTTAATCACTTCAAAAATCGAGCGGCCGGTAGTCAGGACATCATCAACGATTACCACCTTCTGTCCCTTTTCCAGACTAAAACCACGCTTGAACACCCGGGGCGTCTCACCTTCCCCCCCCGGTTCCGCATATATTGAGGGCAACTGAAGATAACGACCAACGTCATACGCGATTATGATTCCACCCGTAGTCGGACCGACTATTGTCTCGGCCCCAAAGTCCCGAAAATCATTGGCCATCTGCTCGCAAATCCGGGTACAAATAGCTGGCTGTTTCAGAAGCGTAAATTTCTCGTAGTAGACATCACTGTGGCGTCCCGAAGTCAACTTGAAGTGCCCCCGTAAAAGAGCATTGGAACTTTCAAACAGCTGGATAATTTCGCTTTGATTCATCTTTCCTCCACAAAAGCGGCTACAGCCGTAGCATAATGTTTTTCGTGTGAAATAGAGATCAGACAGGTTGCCCCGGACAGCTGACCGGAGAGGTAATCGGAGAGAACCAATTCCGGCTGTCCGCTCTTACTGTTGAGAATCTCAAGTCTGTTTAACGGCGGACGATCAGTGAGATAATGCCCGAGTGCCTTGATCACTGCCTCTTTGGCCGCAAACCTTCCGGCCAAGAATAGCTCCTTATCGGAGCGATTTTCATATAGTTCCCTCTCCCGCTCGGAGAGTACTCGCTTGATAAACCGATCACCAAACCGCTCAATGTCGGCCGCAATTCTCTCAATCTCTACGATATCAATGCCGATAGATTTCATATCAGCCAAATAATATCATATTGGCTACCGGATGGCAACAGCTTCAAAATATTAGTTGCATTCTTCTCAGGCGAGTTCGATATTTGAATTGTCTTTATGATAGAAGCAGAACAGAATTTAAGGAGAGTGAGCGGCGTTTGTTTTTTCTAACACTTTTTTGATGAAGGTTACTTCTCATCTGGCTGAGCCGACGCCGTGACCTGCCGGTTTTCCGGCAGTAGCGAAAGCAAAAAGCTTCGAGCGGTTGTAAAAACCCTTTAACGTGTTTATTTGAGGAAAAACCTCAAATCCATGCTTTCTCTCCTAAAAATAAAGCCTGCCCTCTTGGGCAGGCTCTTTTTTTGTAGACTATTGCCGCTGACTGAGGCGGCGCACAACCGGACAATTTTAAATTGTTGAGATCAGATCTTCGGGACTGGCGATAGCTGCTTTGTATGCCTTTTCATAGCGTGTCTCACCATCATTACGCCGTACGGTAGCGAAATAGCACTCTTCCCCCAGCGAGATGAGATAGAGTCGATCCCGATCAACTTCGTACACCCCTTTTTCCCTTTTACCGAATGCATCAATTGGAAATATATCAAGCATTTCACGAAGGTTTTTATATACCGAAGCAAAGCTATTGCGAAACTTCTGATCAAATCCGGGTTCAAGAAAATTCCCCATCATATCCAGACGATATATCTCCTGCGTTCCCGGAACCGCCATAATCTTTTCATCCAGAGTCAGGTTACTTTCGGCCACAGATGGTGACGAGGGAGCTTGATCCACTACCGCTGAGCCACTCGGGGCATTCTCCTGATCGACGGCGGCAGCCGGGCTTCCCTGAATAGTGTCAAGAATAACGGCGTGCTGCTTCTTTATGTAGAGATCAACCTTCTCCTGCTCATCAAGACAGGTAACGGGATCGGGCAACTTCTTCTCCAGTTTATGCAGAACTTTGCCATTGCACGAAATCGTGCTCGTAATTCTTGGATACGGACGGTAAGCGTACTCCGTCTGCACTTGCAGGTCGGCCCCGTTGGCTTTCACCAGCGAAGTACGACCGGTGGGGATAAATTCACTCATTGCTAAACTTCGTTTTTTCAAATTAAATCAATTCGGCTTGTCTTACTAATTATCGGCCAAATCAACAGTTGGAATAACCGCAAAATTTGCAATAGTAGCAACCGGAATCATAATTCATTGCTTCTGAGCAGTCTGGGCATATCTCCGATCCCGTTCCGGCCGAAGTATCAGCCTCCCCCTCGAACCGTCTGTTCAAAACTTGCGCAATAGCGTCAGGTATCGAGGTTACCTTTGCTCCATCTGCGTAAATCTGCGAAGCTCCCCCGATTCCCCGCAACTGCTTGATTATCTGGCCAATCGGTACTCCGGCCCTCAGTGAAATCGAAATCAGGCGACAGATAGCCTCAGTGTCGGCCATCGTTGAGTAGCCGGACTTCCCAATCTGGGCAAACAGCTCAAACGGTTTCCCGTCCCTCAGATTGACGGTGACATACAGGTTACCATAGCCGGTTCTGATCTTCTCGGTGAACCCCTGAAGTACCGCGGGGCGCTCAACTACCTTTCCGCCCCCGGCGGCCGCGGCAGAAGATGATTCGGTTGTTGAGAGAACCTGATACGGCCTTGAATTATCCCGATAAACCGTCACCCCCTTGCAGCCAAACTCATAGGCATTTAGAAACGCCTGGCGTACCTGGTCCGGAGTTGCCTGCTCGGGGAAGTTGATTGTTTTTGAAACCGATGAGTCCGTATGTTTCTGAAATACGGCCTGCATCCGGACATGCTCTTCGGGACTGATATCCGCCGCCGTCAGGAAAACTGATTTGATCAAGTCCGGCAACTCCGATATCTCCTGAATGGAGCGACACGAGCTTATCTTCTCCAGCACCGCCTCGCTGATTGGCCCCTGCTGCTCAAGTCGCTGCTTCAGCAGCCGATTAAACGTAACCAACCGGGTGCCATCCAGAACATTTCGCTCGAAAGCAAGCGCGTAGTACGGCTCTATTCCGGAAGAACAATCGGCGATGATCGAGATCGTCCCGGTCGGTGCAATTGTCGTCACGGTGGCATTCCGCATGGCCACATTTTCCCGGGCGTAGATGGAGTTCTCCCAGTTAGGGAATTTCCCCCGACTCTTGGCCAGTTCCGAAGACTGCTTGCGCGCTTCCGACTCAACAAACGAAATCAGCCGCTCGGCCAACTCGAACGCACCGGATGAATTATAAGCCAGATCAAGTTCACAGAGCAGGTCCGCGAACCCCATCACCCCCAGACCGACCCGGCGGTTCTTTTTTGTCTGCCGCTCAATCTGTTCCAACGGGTAGCAGTTCTGATCAATGACGTTGTCAAGAAAATGTATCGCCTCCCGAACCGTCTGACCCAGCCGGTCGAAATCGATCCCGCTCTCAGGCCGAGAGAGGTCAAAATCATTCGGCAGCGGCTTGTGAACAAACTTCCCCAGGTTTATCGAACCGAGATTACAGGAATCATAAGGCGGAAGCGGCTGCTCACCACAAGGGTTGGTCGCTTCGATTGTCTCACCTGGATAGGTCGGATTGGCCCGGTTCATCCGGTCAATAAAGACAATCCCCGGCTCCCCGGTTGCCCAGGCATGCTGTACAATCAGGTCAAAGACTGTGGCTGCATCCAGACTCTGTTTTTTTGCCTCAATCTCGTAATTGCCTCCGGTTCTCGGATCAATCAGCGCGTAACTTTCCCCCCTTAGGAGCGCTTCCATGAAATTGTCCGTAACCCCTACCGAAATATTGAAATTAGTGATGTCAGCCGTATTCTCTTTGCAGGAGATGAACTCCAGAATGTCCGGATGGTCGATCCGAAGAATCCCCATATTGGCGCCCCGACGGGTTCCCCCCTGCTTGACCGCTTCGGTCGATGCGTTATACACTTTCATGAACGAAACCGGCCCCGAGGCAACGCCCGAAGTCGAGGCCACCACCGAACCCTTCGGTCTGAGGCGGGAAAAAGCAAACCCGGTTCCGCCGCCGGTCTTATGAATCAGGGCGGCATGTTTGTTGGTCTCGAAAATCTCTTCCATGGAGTCGCCGACCGGAAGAACAAAGCAGGCCGACAACTGGCCGTTCTCTTTTCCGGCGTTCATCAGGGTCGGAGAGTTCGGGATGAACTCCAACGAGCTCATCATCCCGTAGAATCGCGCCGCACTCCGTTTGACTTCAGCTTCACCTGCCTGATAATTCCTATCCGCTTCGGCAATGAAATTGGCTACCCGTTCAAATAGCTGGCGCGGCGTCTCGACCACTTCCCCCTTGCCATCTTTGAGGAGATAGCGTTTTTCGAGGACGGCGATTGCATTTTCAGTTAATTCTATTTCCTGGTCCGGTCTCATAGTTATATCCTTATATCTATTTTCGGCAAATACTCTACTCTCACCTACCTGCATATTATAACGTATGAGACCGCTTTTTGGTGTCACAAATTACGGGTGGATTGTTAATACAATAGTTTGCGCGATTACTACGGTGTCAGGATTGCTTATTGCGACTTCCGCATTTCCTTGAGCCTGATCAGCCACGATTCGTAGGTCTCGTGGCCGGCAGACGTTCTCGCTTGTCCTGAGCTTGACGAAGGGCCTGTCCTGAGCTTGTCGAAGGGTCTGCCCCATCCACGGGTGCCTCCGGCGACGGGCGGGTGCCCGGGTCAATTAGGGGTGCCCGGTCGATCCTGGTTGACTTACGGGTGCCCGGGTCAAACTTGTTTGTCCCGGATTCTCTTGAGTTCGACCTACATTAGGCTATTGTGCCGGGAGGTAATCCGGGTCGGACAGATTCAACATATCCAAGTAGCCGACCCCCCGAAGTTGAAAATATGCTTCCGGAAGAGTGTAGACCTCGTCTTTAAGCGCCTGGTCAAGCGTGATGAATTTGTAACCGGCCTCTTTAAGCGCAGTCAAGAGTTCATCAAGAAACAGCGCGTTCAGTTGGTTGGTTCTGAGCTGCAAAATCTGGCTGCAGTGACGCCCCAGTCGATCCACAGACAATTGCTCGACCCGTTCCAGTTCGTCAAAGAGATGGTTGAAGTATTCGTTCAGTATCTGATCGTACGAAGCTGAGTCCAGATCACCATGAGATTTTTCGACCGTAAGATTGTACAGGTAATCCTCGACAACCACGGTAGCATGAACCACCGAGATATCATACTCCTCCAGAAAGGAGAGGGCCGCCGCTTTTTTGCTGGGCGTATCACCGTAATGAAGAAAAGGATAGCGGAAATAGCGCGGTTTCTGGCCAAACCCGGAGAGCATTGTCTCCAGCTGATCTCCGCCGGCCACAACATCGGTCAGGAAGGCATCGGTCTCCAGGTCATTGTAATCCTGGTTGGAGAAGGTCATGTTCCCAATCCGGTGCCCTTCGTTGAGCCATCTCCCGATTATGTCAAAGTGATTTTCTATCCGGTATCCGACAACAAACCCAGCCGCTTTAACTTCATGCTTCTTAAGAGCAGAAAGTATCTGATCATGCAGTTTGTTGACATCAAGTTCCTGAAAACTCTGCGCATACGGGAGTTCATCAAAAGTGATACAGATAGTTTTTTCCCCTTTTGGTTTTTTCTGGCCAACAACAGAACCGGGCAGAATCAGAGGGAGTAACAGGGCAAGGGCAAGTGTCTTGTATAGCAGTTTGGTCATCGGTTATTCACTTTCTTTATTTTCCAATTTCATGGATCATCATGAAATTTGTTTGTCCCGAAGAGCCAAAGGGCATCCCCCCGGTAATGACAACATTTTCCCCTTTTTTGGCCAGCCGTTTTTTGCGGGAAACCTGGTTAACAATTTCAATCATCTCTGTAAAGGAGAACGGCTGTTTTATCCTTTCAGGATAAACCGAGCGGTAGAGTGACAGCTGAGTCATCACTTTGGGATCCGGCGTAAGAGCAATGACCGGCTGCGACGGGAAAAGATTGGAGATCATTTCGGCTGTATATCCGGAAGTTGTGAAGGCAAAGATCGCCCTGGCGTCATGGCTGCTGTCGATAGTCGTGACCGCCTCGGCAATAGCCAGGGTCGTTTTGGAGGAGATCAGGTGATGATTAATCTCAATGTCCGGTCGCGTAAGAGATATCTCGGTCCGGTCAATCACGCGAGCCATGGTACAAACTGTCTCCAGCGGGTACTTTCCGGTCGCCGTTTCGGCTGACAGCATAACGGCATCAGCATGTTCGAAGACGGCCGAAGCAACATCGTTAATCTCGGCCCGGGTCGCCCGGGGAGCAAAACGCATCGACTCCAGCATCTGGGTAGCCACGATCACCGGTTTGTGGTGGCAGTTGGCCATACTGATAATCTTACGCTGCAACACGGGAAGTTCTTCCGGCGGCAGTTCCACACCCAGATCACCACGTGCCACCATTACACCGTCAGCCAGAAGCATTATATTCTCAAGGTTCTCAATCGCCTCCCTCTTCTCCAGCTTGGCAATAACTTTCTGCCGACCGCCAAATTGCTTTACTATCCGCTTGGCTTCAATGATGTCATTCCCGGAACGCACAAAGGAGAGGGCGATATAGTCCGCATCCGCGCGCACCGCCGTGGTTATGTCTTCGATATCCTTTTTTGTTATTGTCTCGATTTTCAAATCTGTATCAGGCAGATTGATCCCTTTGCCCGGAAGAATTGTGCCGGAGTTTATCGATTCAACCTCAATCGATTTCGGTTCGGTCGCCAGTATCTTAAACATGAGGTTGCCATCATCGATAAAGAACCGTTCCCCACTCCTGACCGACTTGATTATACCGGGATGGTTTACCGAAACCAGCCGACTTTCCAGATCGGTCTTGCCGGTGGTAATGGTGAGCCGCTCTCCCGCTTCAATCCGAATCTCCCCGGAAAAGTGGTCCAGACGAAGTTTAGGACCGGAGATATCAAAAAGAACACCAACCGAAAATCCCTTTTTCTCCCGGGAAGCTTTCCTGATACTCTTGCTGGCGGCAAGAAAATCCGGAGATTTGCCATGTGAGCAGTTGATCCGGAATAAATTGACTCCGGAGTCAATCAGATCAGAGAGCATACCGGGCGAAGCGACCGAAGGCCCGTAAGTAGCTATGATTCGGGTCTTTTTCATATAGGCACAGATAATATTGGTAATTGTGCTGATTCAACAAAAATAGCAAGGAGTTCAAGGGCGAATCTGACTTGCTGGTGCATTTTATTGTATTACAGTGACTTAGCTCGCCACGCTCCAAAGTCTACAACTATTTTCGGTCGCGGTCTGTACATTTGGTCACTTATTTTGTATATTAACAGACTACAGGGATCAAGCGTCCTGTCATAGAGGGGTCAAGACAGGCAAATTCGAGGTGGAATAGAATTGTATGAATAGAAAAGTGTTGATTGCCGCAAATAATATGATTTTTACCTCCAAGATGATGAGCATCCTGGATGGCATGGAAGCCGAAGGTATCAAGGCGATTCGGGCCGAAGAGATTTTTACCAAAGCCCAGGAACTTAAGCCGGATCTGATTGTGATCGACCTGAATCTAAACGGTATCGAGGCTCCCTCTCTCATCAACAAGCTCAGGTCTTACGGGGCTACCCGCAAGATTCCCATTGTTTGCTACTCGCCACATGTGTTAAAGGACCAGATGAAAGCGGCCAAGACCGCCGGTGCTACTGAGGTGCTTCCGAATTCGAAAATGAGTTCCCAGATGGGCTCAATTCTCGGGCGGTACGTGGTAGCGTGACAAAGCTGATCAATTCTACAAAACCGGGATTCCGTCCCGGTTTTTTTGTGCTCTCGAAACTCATTCGATTAGCCGTACCCGCCGTACTGCTGATGATTCTGACTTCGGTTGTGCACGGCACCGATGATTCAACCGCCGATTCCATTCTCATCCGTTCGCTCGGCGGCCCGAAGGCTATTGCCCGGATTTCCAAAATCAAGACCACCGTCTCCGAGGGACTGATCAGCCTCAACGGTCAACCGGGACACTTCCGCCAACTGTTCAAGGCACCTGACAAAATGCGCCTCGATGTCGATTTCGGCGCTTTCAAGATCATTCAGGGGTACGACGGCATAACGGCCTGGCAGACAGACTTGACCGGAACAACTACCGAGTTACAGGGGTTTGAGCGGGACGAAATAGTCAAGAACCTCTACTTTGAATCGGTCTCGTACCTGATGAAGGATCGTATTCCCGGCGGCTACGACTACCTCGGCATAGATACAATTGAAAACGAGCAGTATCACAAAATAGCCTTCTATCCCGCGCATATTGATACCGTGCTGGTATACTACAATCTAACGGACTCAGCCAAATCCCGCACATTGGATAATCTTGACAATATGAAAGTCGTCACAACTGTCTCTGACCAGGAAGAGGTAGAAGGGGTTTTGATCCCATTCAGCAGCATCTCGGAAATTGAGGAAGCCGGCATGCTAACGGAAATGGTAGTCGAGTCTTACAATTACGATCTCCCTCTTGAAGACAGCCTGTTCCAGATTCCGACAACAGTCAGAAATGGTTACTACTTCCCTGACTCGACCGACTTTCTGATACTGCCACTTGATTACATAAACGGGCATCTGCGAGTTACCGCACACCTGAACGGCAAGAAGATGTGGTTTATACTCGACTCGGGTGCTTCGGCCACACTTCTAAACCGTGCTTCGGTAGCCGAACTTGGGCTGAAAAAAGTTGGAGCCTTGCCTGCTCGAGGGGTGGGCGGTTTTGCCGAAGTTGACCTGGTAAAACTCGATTCCCTGAACATCGGAGAAATCACCCTCTTTGATCTTAAAGCCGGAGTGTTAGACCTCTCGCAATTGGATAGGAGAGTTCTCCCCAAGGGTCTGTTTGGCGGGCTGATCGGCTATGATTTTCTCTCTAAACTGCCGTTGGAGATTGACTACAATCAGCCAAGTATCACTCTTTTCAAACCGGGCAGCTTTCAGCCGCCTCAGGGAATAAAACCAATTGATTTTGTCCTGACTAGCCAGGTTCCCACTATTGAAGCGTCCGTAAACGGGCATTCGGGAAAATTTCTGATTGACCTGGGAAATGCGCTTGGCTTCATTGCCCATCACCAATTCGTATCAGAGACGAAATTAGCCCGGAGTCTCTCTGATATTCAGGAATCGACCCGAAGATTCGCAGGGATTACCGGCTCCATGTCCGCCCGAACCGGAATGTGCGACAGTGTCAATATTGCTGATATTCGTCTGGACTCTATTCGCCTGATCCTTCCCGACTCGGCCGGTGGCGTTTCCGGCTCTGATCAATTGTCCGGTACTATCGGCAACCTGGTGCTGCAGAATTTCAAAATTCTGCTGGACTACGGCAGCAAGAAAATCTGGCTGCTCCCCCCCTCCTCCCAATAGTCTCAACTCTCGCATTATTCCGTCAGGAGTAATCTGCAAATAAGTTGACTCTTGAATCAACAGAGATATATTGTGATCTACTTGTGGCCGACGAATAGTTGAATTGAGGACAGGAGAGTCACCGATGAGCGTTCGCAACAGTGTAATCTGGCTGATGCTAATTGGCCTGGTTGGCCTTGGAGCCAGTGCCTCTGGCTCGGATAGGCAGGACAATTTCCTTTCCAGAAATCAGATCGGTGTTCGTCTGGGCGGATGGATCAACCAAGGGGATGATATTCCTGATCTTATCAATGTGCCAAACGTGTTTTACTTTGAATCCAAAGTACGTGACGGCAGTTTCTACTTCGAAGGCTACTACGCCCATCGCCTTCTCAATCAGCTGCTGGCTGAATTCTCGGTCGGGGTGGCGAATCGGGGATCGGTCACAATCGATGAGCAGGGAGTTACCGACTATGGGAATCTGATGGTCTACCCCATCCTGGTGAATGCCCGGATTTATCCGTTCGGCTCAATTGACAGCCGCTTCCAGCCTTTTGTCTCGGTTGGTGGTGGCGTTTACTATGGCCGACAGTCAATACAGATCACCAATGACTACTATTACGATGCCAGCTACCGGGAGCGATCAGCCACAGACTTTGATATCGCGTTAGCGGGTGGATTTGACTGGCTGCTCGGTTCCAATCTTGGTTTGGAGTTTCGATCGGGCTATCATCCTATTCATTTTGCCACACCACTGCTTACAGCCAAAGACTATGATGCTGTCACGGTAACAGTTGGAATAAAATATTTCTATAAGCCCAATAAAGCGCACTAACTGGTCGCAGGAGGATTTGAATAATGAAAGTTGGCATAAACGGTTTTGGTCGTATTGGTCGCCTGGTATTTAAGGCCGCCAAAGATACCGACATCGAATTTGTTGGCATCAATGATATCACGGATTCCAAAACTCTGGCTCATCTTTTGAAGTATGACTCACTTCATGGGAAATACCCGGGCGAGGTTCACGCCGATGGAAACGCTCTCGTGGTGGATGGGAAGAAGATCCCCATTAGCTCTGAGTTTGATCCGGCCAAGCTGCCCTGGAAAGAACTGGGAGCAGATATTATTCTGGAGTGCACCGGTAAGTTCACGAACAAAGCCGATGCCGCCAAGCATATCGAAGCCGGTGCGAAGAAAGTCCTGATCTCAGCCCCGGCCAAAGGACATGATGGTACTTTCATTCCCGGCATCAACGCTGATCAATATGACAAGAGCAAGCACGATGTTATCTCGATCGGTTCCTGCACCACCAATTGTCTGGCTCCGGTTGCCAAAGTTTTGATGGACAATTTCGGCATTCAGAAAGGGTTCATGACAACTATTCATGCCTACACCAATGATCAGCGCATTCTGGACACGCCCCACAAGGACCTTCGCCGCGCACGCGCCGCAGCCGTCTCGATGATTCCAACCACGACCGGGGCCGCCAAGGCTATCTCGCAGGTAATACCCGAGCTTGAAGGCAAGATGGACGGATGCGCAATTCGTGTCCCCACTCCGGTTGGATCGATGGTTGATCTGGCTGTGCTGCTCGACAAAGAGACGACCGCCGAGCAGATCAATGCGGCCGTCAAAGAGGCTGCTACCAACTCTCCCCTTTCAGTCACGCTGGAATACTGCGAAGACCCGATTGTCTCAATCGACATCGTTGGAAATCCGAATGGTTCTATTTTCGATTCGGCCATGACCGCCTGTCAGGGGAATTTTGCCAAGGTCTTCAGCTGGTATGACAACGAATGGGGTTTTTCCAGTCGCATGGTTGATATGATGCGGATGATGCTGTAGGAACCAATGAGGTCAGACTATCATGAATAAAGTAACAGTTGCGGATATCAATTTTAAGAATCGTACGGCGCTGGTCCGGGTGGACTTTAATGTGCCTCTGGATTCAGAGCAGAAGATTACCGATGATAGACGCATTCAAGCGGCTATCCCCACGCTGAGCAAGATTCTATCAGACGGCGGTAAGGTCATCGCCTGCTCCCATCTTGGTCGTCCCAAAGGGAAGTTTGTCGCTGAGATGTCGTTGCGACCGGTTGCGGCCAGGCTGGGTGATCTGCTCTCAACCAATGTCCTTTTCGCCGAAGATTGTATTGGACCGGAAGCATCCAATCCAGCGGCCAAACTTGAGGCCGGTGATTGCCTACTTCTTGAAAATCTCCGCTTTCACCAGGGAGAAACAGAAAACGATCCGGACTTTGCAAAAAAACTTGCATCGCTGGCTGATATATTTGTCAACGATGCTTTTGGCACCGCCCATAGAGCGCACGCCTCGACCGAAGGGGTAACGCATCATTTCAACCAATCGGTTGCCGGTTTCCTGATGCAGAAAGAACTGCATTACCTGGGCAGCAGCCTGGATCGACCGGTGCGGCCGTTCGCCGCCATCCTTGGTGGCGCCAAAATATCAGGGAAGATTGATGTGATAAATTCTCTGATGAATAAGGTTGACCGACTGTTTGTAGGGGGCGGAATGATGTTCACTTTTATAAAGGCGATGGGACACAGCATAGGTGACTCTCTTTTGGAAGAAGACAAGGTTGATTTGGCTCGTGACTTGATGGATCAGTTCAAACAGTCCGAAGCCAAATTGGTACTTCCGGTCGACTGTGTTATTGCCCAGACAATTGCCGATGATGCCGAGACCAAGGTGGTTGGGATAGACTCGATCCCCGACGGTTGGAAAGGGCTGGACATTGGTCCGAAGAGCGTTAAACTCTTTGGACAGGAATTGTCAGACTGCAAGACGGTTGTCTGGAATGGTCCGATGGGTGTTTTTGAGTCTGCTCCGTTTGCCGAAGGGACCTTTGCAATCGCGCACATTTTGGCTTCACTGACCGAGAACGGCGCCACTACAATTGTGGGCGGCGGTGATTCGGCGGCGGCTGTCTCCAAAGCTTCTTTGGATGATCGGCTCTCGCATATCTCAACCGGCGGAGGCGCTTCGCTTGAGTTTTTGGAAGGAAAACTTCTTCCCGGCGTGGAAGCGCTAACTTCCGCCCAGAGAGTGGAGACGGTTAAAAATGCGTAAGACTATTATCGCCGGTAATTGGAAAATGAATGGCACGGTCCCTGAGTCCACCGCCCTCATCGGAGGCATTTTGAACGCCGGAGTTGCGGGCGGCAAGGTTGAAATTGTCGTCTGCCCCCCCTTCACGGCATTGGAATCAGCTGGCAAGCTGTTGAAAGATAGTGGCATAGGGCTTGGCGCTCAGAATATGTCCGAACATAAATCGGGCGCTTATACGGCTGAGATATCGGCCGAAATGCTGTTGACACTTGGAGTTACCCATACTATATTGGGCCACTCGGAAAGACGGCAATACCATTTTGAGACTGACGACCGGGTAAACAGAGCGGCTAAGGCAGCCCTTGCGGCTGGCCTGACGCCGATTATTTGTGTCGGTGAAACGCTTGAGCAGAGAGATAGCGGCGACACAGAAAAGACTGTTGGCGATCAGATAGCTGGTACGCTGGCCGGATTCGCAGCCGATCTTCTGAAGAAGACAGTGGTTGCCTATGAGCCTGTCTGGGCGATTGGGACCGGTAAGACGGCCACGCCTGAAATGGCTGAGGATGTACACCGGTTTATTCGGGGAAAGATAGCTGCTCTTGACAAAGAGGCGGCTAATCTGGTCCCGATATTGTATGGTGGCTCGGTTAAACTTGGTAACGCCGGTGGACTTTTGACTCAACCGAATATCGATGGCGCCTTGGTGGGCGGAGCATCTTTGAAGGTTGATGATTTTGTTGGAATTATTAACGCTCTTTAGGAGGTATTTCTTTTGTTCACAATCTGGGTGATCTTTCACGTGATAGTCTGCACGGCATTGGTGTTGGTGGTACTGTTGCAATCCGCCAAGGGCGAAGGCCTGGCCGGTTCCGCTTTTGGAGGCGGTGGCGGTGGCATGGGCGGCGCTGTGTTTGGCGGTCGCGGAGCGGCTTCTTTCCTGTCCAGAGCGACAACAGTCCTGGCCGTTATTTTTATGTTTAACTGTGGCGCCCTGGCCTTTATGTCCTCTTCAAACCGCGGGGTCGCAACAGGTGACGATCCGGGTGAATCGGTAGTTACAAGAGAAGCTCAGAAGGAACGGGACCAGGCTCTTCAGTTCCAGCAGGAACAGCAGCAGCAGGCGGCAGATTCCGCGGCGGCAGCCAATGGCCTGGATATCAAGATTTTGGACGATGGTGTCAATAAGCCAGCAGATACCGGCGCGGCGGCACCAGCCGACACCTCCGGGAACTAACAGGTATTACCTGCTGATCAGCTTTTGAGGCTGACTGCTCTTTGAAAAATTCAGGTGCCGTATTAATCGCACTGTGTGCGTGCCGGAGTTGTTGCAAGCTATACCTGCAAGTTCTGGACACA
>JARGFS010000001.1 GCA_029211095.1 bacterium
TTTCATCAAAGTCTTCGCCGAAAAGAGAACGGGCAATATTGTTGTCTTTCCCCATCGGAATGATTCCGACCGGAAGTTTGGCCTGTTCGGCGGCCCGGGCAACCAGATTAACGGTACCATCCCCACCCGCGGCAATCAGGGCTGTGACTTTCCCCCGACGGCTAACCGCTGGGGTATAGAAGCGGTGACTCTTCCGCACACCGGCCGCGATCTCAGCCAGACGGGCCATTTCCACGCCGCTTTTGGGCTCAACCACAGTGTAGTTATGCCCTTTGCTCTTTATTAACCTGGTACACTTTTCAATAAGTGATGGATCGTATGATGCTGCCGCTTTGTTAACCAGCAGGCAGAAATGCGATCTCTTCGATTGTTTTTTTGATTTTGGTTTCATCCGATAAATATAGCATATCGGAAGGCGTTCGGGAAACAGTTTGTTGGCAATACCGGCCCACCAATGACAGCTCCGGATTGAATCCAATTGCGGCCCTGTCATAATTTATTCTTGGACCTCACTCCCGATCGGACTATTTTAGGACCATGTTTCTATCCCTGATAAATCTGGCCCGACTAAGACAATGGCTCAAAAATGGGGTTGTTCTGGCCGCCCTGATATTTGCCGGGCAGGCGGCAAATCTGGTCCAGATCCGGACCGCGCTGCTGGCTACAATCATATTCTGTCTTTTGTCATCATCGGTGTATATCCTCAACGATCTGATCGACCGCGAGCAGGACAAAAATCACCCGGTGAAAAAAAACCGCCCCATTGCTTCAGGCCAGGTCTCTCTATCTGTTGCCATCATAGCTATCCTGCTGTTGGCTGCTGTCTCTCTGGTCGCGGGTTATATGATCAGCCGGGAGTTTTTTGTAGTCGCGCTCGCTTTCCTTGTTCTAAATGCGCTTTACAGCCTCTGGCTTAAGCATGGTGTGATAATTGATGTCATGAGCATTTCCATCAGTTTTGTACTGAGAGCCTACGCCGGTGCCGTAGCTATCAGCGTTCCGGCTTCCAAATGGCTGCTGCTCAATACACTATTTTTGGCCCTGTTTTTGGCTCTCGGCAAAAGGCGGCACGAGATTCTCCTGTTGGAAGAGAACGCAATTGACCACCGGAAGATTCTTGACCGGTACTCCCCCTACCTGCTGGACCAAATGATAGGGGTGGTGACAGCTTCGGTAGTCGTCATGTACATGCTCTATACACTGTCTACCGAAGTATCCGAAAAACTGAATACGGAGAATCTGTTTGTTACTATTCCGTTTGTTGTCTACGGGATATTCAGATACTTGTACCTCATTCATAAGGAAGAGAAGGGCGGCTCACCAACCAGTGTCCTGATAAGCGATACGCCGATCCTGATCGATGTTATCCTCTGGATCATGTCTGTTTTCGCCGTTCTCTATGTGCTCTGATCATGAAATACTCAATCGCACAAAAATCTCTGCTGGCTATCTCATTGGCCCTTTTGATCTCCTGCTCCAAGACATCGGAGCTGGACATTTCTCAGCAATCGGTCCCTTCCGTACCACTTCTGCAATGCACGGCGGCCGAACGCATGCCGGAGTCGATTGAAGCGATTGAGGCAGTTCGTCTGGGCGAACCGCGCACTATCCTACCCGATTCCGCAACCGCCTATGTTGGGGAATCTGCCAACCTCTACCGTTACTACCATTTTGTCGGGCTGGCGACGACCAAGTACCTGATTGGGAGCGATACGATTGAATTTGAACTGGCCCAGTTTGAAACTGATGTTGATGCTTTTGGATTCGCGACATCGTTCCGAACTAACGGGGCTGAATACCAGGGCGTCGGAACCGCCTCGTTTATGATCGGGAAATCATTTTATGCTACTATCGCCGATTTTGTCCTGACTGCCGCTCCCTTGACCGAAACGGAGAACAGCGCGACGAGAACGGCTGAGCTGGTCCGGGAGATCAGCAATCTGATGGAGGCCACGCCACCGCCCGCCTGGTATACATTTTTCCCTTCGCGTGATCAGGTATCGCAGTCGGCCCGATACTACAGCTATGATTATCTTGGCGTGAATGGACTCAACAAAGTTTACACGATCGATTATGTCGCCGGCGAAGACACCGCTACCTTTTTCCTGGTACCGGACACGAGCGGCCAAAAATTCGAGCGTCTCAAGATTCTGGCCGAATCAACCGAGCGAGCTATTGGCAGCCCAAAAAGGATGCCCTATGATACCGGTTTGGGGATGGCCTTTGAGCACCCGGATTTGGGGATAATTATTTTTGGGGTGAAGCAGAAAAAGATTCTGGGTGTGATCGGTTATGACCCGCGTCAGATCGAGTCACTGGTCAGAGGCTGGATAGAGGGATTTAAGTAAGCCGCCTAATCTTTGAACAGATCGTCAAACTTTTTCTTGGCATCCTCTTTCGGTCTCTGGCTGGAAATCCCCCCGGCCACTTTGGTCACATCCCGTTTCTGAAAAAGATCACAAAAATTAGTCTTCTCTTTATTTTGCTGGGGATGCTCAATGCTCTCGCGGCACTGGAATCTTCGGGTCGGGTCAAAATGACGGCAGCCCCGACAACATCTGAGATCCGCCATACACTCAGTACAAGTATCGGATCGCAGTACTTTGTCCACAATCCCGGTCGGTTTGCCGCAATTCCAACATAGCAGTCCATCATTGGCCATATTAGATAATAATATTAATCACCGGATTGCGCAAGCCTCTCTGAGAAGCAGCTAAGACTGCCCAACTGATCTACTTTCCGACCATTTAACTGCGGCTGCCAATCTCTTTAATGAGTTCATCGCGATATTCGGTAGTGGTCGCTTTTCCACCCAGGTCACGGGTCAGATTATTACCCATAGCCAGGGTAACGACAATCGATTTCCATATCCTATCAGCGGCTTCGATCTGTCCCAGATGCTTTAACATCAGGAGGGCGGAAAAAAGAAGGGCGGTCGGATTGGCGTAATTTTTCCCGGCTATATCCGGAGCGGTCCCATGCACTGCTTCAAAGATCGCGTATTCATCCCCCAGATTTGCTCCCGGAACAACTCCCAGCCCCCCAACCAGACCGGCCGCAAGGTCTGAGACAATGTCCCCAAACATATTGCCAAGCAGAAGCATGTCAAACTTGGTCGGGTCCATGACCAGATTCATACAGATAGCATCAACAATCCTGTCTTCAGCTTCAATATCCGGGAACTCCTTGGCCACCTCTTCAAACGTCCTCAGGAACAGGCCGTCCGATATTTTCATGATATTCGCTTTGTGCACCAGCGTGATCTTTTTGCGCCCATGCTCCCGGGCATACTCAAACGCCCAGCGGGCAATTCTCTCCGAAGCGCGCTCGGTAACTACCTTGATCGCCTGGGTAACGCCGGGTGAGATCAGGTTCTCAATCCCGGTATAGAGGTCTTCGGTATTCTCCCGGACAATAATCAGATCAACTTTGTCGTAACGGCTGGGCACCCCGCCAATACTTTTGACCGGCCGCAGATTGACAAAAAGATCGAGTTTCTTGCGCAGCGTCACATTGGCTGACCGGAAGCCCTTGCCGACCAAAGTGGTTATTGGTCCCTTGAGAGCTACTTTATTCTCTTTAATGGAGTCAATGAGGCCGTCGGGGACAGATTTCCCAAACTCCTGAATGGCCGGAATCCCCGCCTCGTGCTTGTCCCATTCAATCTCAACCCCGGCCGCATCAATTATCTTCACTACGGCATCGGTAATCTCCGGTCCAATACCATCGCCAGGTATCAGAGTAACTTTATGTGCCATATCTGCCAACTTTCCAGTTTTTCTTCAATTATGCCAGTAGCCAGTAGGTCGAAATCCCCTTGCGGGTTTCGACATTAGTGCTGGAATTTCAGGCGTCAAAACCCTCTGACGAGGGATTTTGACCTACAACTACAACAACAACTACAACGACAACTAACGATTCAATAAGTTGCTATTCATATCAGGGGCTGAGTATATCCATATTACGGCCCAATGTCAACTGCTCCCTATTCATAAGACAGCAATCCGGTTCCAATCCCGACATCCAGAATTTTCAACCGGTCAGGATTGCCTGCCAGCCTCTCTATCTCCGACAGAACATCGTAGTAGCCGATAAACGGAAATTCGGTGGTATCATCCTTCATCCCGTCATCGTAGGAGGCGGCCCATTTGTCAAAATCAGAGTCTTTCATCTTATTTGAATATAGCTACAATCGGACGTTCCAATCAAGCTGGAATTATGACTCCCCTGCTGCAAAATCTGGCTTTGGCTCGTTGCCTCGCGGTCCGCATTGTGTTATACATTAAGGATGGAAGATAAGCGTAAGGAAGCGTCTATCAAGCTCACGGCCGAAGTCAGCTGCGCCGGTTGAGCTTCAAAACTCTCGCCAGCGGTGCTGGCCGAAGCATTAAAAAATCTGCCGGCTTCATCCGACCCCAACCTTCTGGTTGGGTTCAACAAGGCTGACGATGCCGGGGTCTACAAGATCAGCGACAGCATGGCGCTGGTCCAGACGCTGGACTTTTTTCCACCGATAGTCGATGACCCGTACTATTTCGGTCAGATTGCAGCGGCTAACGCCCTCAGCGATGTATACGCAATGGGCGGGCGTCCGTTGACGGCCTTGAACATTGTCGGATTTCCGGTCAGCAGCATGCCTCCCTCGGTTCTCAACGATATCCTTCGGGGGGGCTGTGAGAAGATAGAGGAAGCAGGCGCGGTTGTTGTTGGCGGTCACTCGATCAACGACAAGGAGCTGAAATACGGTGTCTCGGTAACCGGCCTAATTGATCCTGCCAGAGTAATCCGCAACGATGGAGCCAGGGTTGGCGACATACTCTTCCTTACCAAGCCACTCGGGACAGGTCTGATAACCACCGGGATCAAGCGTGGAGTTGTTGAAAGTGAGTTGATTGAATTGGTCACGTTTCAGATGGCCGAGCTAAATAGAACGGCGGCCGAATTGATGATCCGTTTTGAGGCTCGCGCCGCCACGGACATCACCGGATTCGGATTGGCCGGTCACGCTTATGAAATGGCCGACGGATCAGGTGTGACGATTGAATTCCGGGCCAACAGTCTGCCAAAGCTGCCCAGGGCACTGGAACTGGCCGAAGCCGGGATGATTCCAGGGGGCGGAAATGCCAACCTGAATTATTTGTCAGACAAAATTGAAATTGCTCCGACGATCAATAAGAACATAGTCACCCTTGTTTTTGACCCTCAGACTTCGGGCGGCATATTGATAGCTATTGATGCCAGCCGGGCGGATGAATTTGAAGCAGAATTGAAAGAGAAACTTCCAAATGCGGCGCGGATTGGACAGGTGGTTGAAAAACGCGCCACAGCTTTGATCTTAAACTGATGGGGATATATGAGACTTAGCAATGCAAACCGGAAGCGTTTGTATTTGGTCGCCACGATTGCGCTTGTGATCGGCGGTGTCCTCTTTTGGATGTCGGACCTGACCAGTGACCCACCCATGTACTACTCCGGGTTGGGACAATCTCTTTCAACAGACCCGGCCCAATATGTGCATCATGCCCGAAACAAAACTCTGTTCGATGAATTTGACCCGTTTGATTATCCCCGCTGGACTGTCTATCAGCATTCAATAATCTCCCTTTTCAGCTACATCTGGTTTGAGATTGCCGGTGTTTCGGCCAAACAGGCGGCTGTTGTGGGAGTGCTGGTCTCGTTTCTCTCATTGCTGTTCCTGCTTTTGGCCGTCTATCGCTACCACTCCGGCTGGGTGAGCGCGCTCATTGCGTTCTGTTTTGTCTCGAATGTGACCCTGATCACCTATGGCCGCCTGACCTATCTTGAGAATGGCTTACTGCTGATTGCCTCCGTTATTTTCTGGGTCTATTCCCGCTGGGGAGAGAAACTATGGGGCCTCCTGTTGGCAGGAGCGTTGGCCGCCGCGGCCACACTCACCGGCAAGCTCTTTGGAGCCTTGTTGCTGCCTGCCCTGTTACTGACCGTTTTTTTCTCCGCCGAGCGGCGCCGCCTGGTGATGGCCATCTCCACGGCTGCTTCGTTTGCCCTGACGACTGTTTTGCTGGTCCTGATTCTCTATGGAACAGATTTTTCCGCCGCCCTGGCCTACATTACTGAACAGTCCTATGGCCTTCGTGGTTACCCGGCCGGGCTCGCTTCGCCGCTGAGTTTTGTAGAACATCTGATTTCGTACGGATTCTCAAATCGTCTCTTCTACCTCGATCCGGACATACTGGTTTTCATGGTTGCTTCAATAGTTATTTTTGCAGTCGTCCGACTCAACGGTTTTCGCTTCAAGCGGCTTTCCGCTATTTCAAGACTGTCAATTCTGTGGACCGTGATCGCATTTCTCGGACTCATGCCGCTAAACTATTCACCGGTCCGCTATGCCGTGATCATGCTTCCTTCGGTGATCGTTGCTTTCTTCGCTCTGTCCGACCATCTCCGCATGGCGGAGTTGTCCGCAAGTATCAGGAGTGACTGGAAGTCAATCTCGCTTGTCGCACTCGCTTTCTGGCTTCTGGGCTATCACCTGATCGCCAATGCATTTTTCTTTAATGTCTTCCCCTCCCCCACCGCGAAAATCGTCTGGATCACCCTTCCCTTTGCAGCCCTGGCCGCATACGGAATGATGCGCCTGATTTCCAAGCGGCCACAATTGCTCTCTTCCCGAAACCTGGTGGCAATAATGGTCCTGATACTAATCATGTCGGCCACCGGCAACGGGTTCAGAATCCGCCGCCTCCATTACCTTGATCACAATTTCAACCTCATGGAAGCTAACCGTGATGTAGCCCAGATACTCAATCCGGAAGCAGTTCTTTCCGGCCCGTACGGTCCGGCGTTGACCATGGATAACGAGGTGAAATCATTCATTCACCTCTTTGGCGTAGCCGATATAGACTCTTCTCTATTTGATCGCTATCCGATTACTCATTTGGCTGTAGATTCATCCAACTGGGCTTTGGCCGTTTCGGATTACCCGGAGCTTAGAGATTTGAAACCGGTGACTTCGTACTGGATTCGCGATTACCAGGTTGACATTTATAATATCAGTAAGGTCTTCGCAAATCCGACAGCCAATAACTACCGGGAATCAACTTATGAACAAGCTCTGGCGGCTTATTACAAAGAGAATCCGGACAGTGCCCTCTTTGAGATTCAGAGCTTTCTCAGCGAGAATCCGGATTCCAAATCGGCAGTCATTCTCCTGATTGATTTACTTTCCGACAAGCAACGGTTTACCGAAGTCCAGAATGTACTCACGGCCCTGGCTAATCGGCATCCGACTGACTTCTACATTCAGGTGCAGGCCGGTCGGTTTTACCAGATACTGGCCACCCTCAGAAAAGACCAGTCCCTGCTCTCCCTGTCACAGTTCTACTATGAACGGGGAGTTGCCGCCAACCGTTTCAAAGCCAGTTATGCCTCGCAGATTTTCTCTCTCACCGCCCAGCAACTGCGCGGGGCAAATCCCCAATCTCCATAAGCCGCAGTTGCACCCAGCCCGATCCTGATAGTTTCAAGTTTGTCGAAAGTAATTAGCAGGAGCGTTTAGCTCCGAACAGCGTTGCGAATAATCTCCGCATAGCGAGCCGCCGAAGCGGAGGAGGTGAAGCGTGAGCGAGCCGATTGCAGCCCGGACCGGCCAAGACGAATTCGGAGGGCTTCATCGGTCAGCAGGTTGGCGAGATTGTCGGCCAGTTCCGAAGGGTTATCCGGTTCCACCAGCAGTCCGTTCTTGTCATGATCAATGATATCGGGTATGCCACCGGAATTTGTCCCCACTACCGCAGCGCCACAGAGCATAGCTTCGGACAGGGCCAATCCAAATCCTTCTCGTACTGAATTGAGAACCACAATACCGGCCCGGTTGTAAATGTCGGCCAGTTCTGACTGAGGCACGGCCGAAAAGAGGCTGACTTTTTCAGACAGTCCCAGGCGGTCGATGAGTTCCACAATCTGCTGCCTGAGGTCCCCTTCGCCGTAGATATGCAACCGGAAGTGGAGACTCTTTTCAGATAGCAAGGCCATTGCTTTAACAAGCATGTCGACCCGCTTCTGTTCCGTAAACCGTGTCACCGCTACAATCAAGTTCCCGTCTCGGACCACTTCATCCTTTAGATAGAACAAAGACTCATCATGCGGCATCGGCAGAACTTCCAGAATCCGGTTCAGTGTATGGTCTACGCGAAGCAGTTCATCCCGAAGGTAACTTGAGACGAAAGTCCAGCTCCTGAGTTGACGGCAGAATGACTTCAGGTAGCGATAAGCCGCCCCGGCATACTTGCTAATCAGCCTGATATCAGTCCCATGCGAAGACATTATAGTCGGCAGCCCGGTTCTCTTTGCAATCGGTTTCATTACCAACCCGGCCGGAATAAGCCAATGGCCGGCCAGAAGCTCTATCTTTTCTTTCTTAATCACCTCCATGGCCGCCATCCTGAACCGATCCAAAAAGCTCTTGAACTTGAATATCCCGCTCACCGATCCCAACACCAATTGGTGCATCTGCCCGCGATAGGCAATGTTCTGCTCCGACTCCCGATCGGCATATTGAAACCTGTAGACCCTGACTCCATCCATCTCTTCGCACTTCTCGGCCCCGCTATCATGCGGCGCTATCACAATCGGGTCAACACCATACTGTGGCAGCTGACGCATTAGCAGGTGAAGAAATACTCCGGCAAAGTCCCCCTCAAAGCGCGGGTAGTTATGCGTGATGACCAGAATCCGGATTCTATCGTTCATGACAACAGTCTATGCAATTCATAAGCTTGCTGAAATATATTTTTTTTCTGATCCAATCCACCTATATTCTACAAACAGATTATGAGTAAGAAACAGCCCAAAACCCTCGATTTTGCCACCGAAGTGGACTTTAGCCAGATTCTCACCAACCCGATTCTGGATATCGCCGCTCGCTTGTGGGATGAAAAAAGATATCACGCTTTTCAACTCTGTTACCGTTCCATGCGGATCATTGATGATCTCGTTGATGACCGCCGTGAACTGAACGAGAGTTTGAGTACCGAAGAACAAAAGGAGCTCCAGATATCAATTGAAATCTGGAATCAGGCCCTGGTTACCGGGCGACCGGTAGATGACTTTCAGGAGGAACTCCTGGACACTATGAGAGATTTTCGAATTCCTTCGTGGCCCTGGTCGCGGCTCTGCAAGGCAATGATTTTTGATCTCTACCATGATTCATTCCGTTCTTTTTTGATTTTTGTCCGCTACACCGAAGGCGCTGCGATAGCCCCCGCCTCCATCTTCATGCACCTGTGCGGAACAAAAGAACAAGACCAGAGATTCCACCCCCCCGATTATGACATCCGGCTGGCCGCCCGTCCCCTGGCTCTATTCTCCTACCTGGTTCACATTATGAGAGATTTTGAAAAGGACCAGAAAGCCGGTCTCAATTATTTTGCGACCGACCTGCTCAAGCTTCACAAAGTTCCAAGCGAGCAACTCCAAAAAATAGCCTTTACCGGACAACCGACTGAAAGTTTTCGCGCCCTGATTGCCCACTACCATGAATTGGCTGAAAAATACCGGCAGAAAGCCGAACAGAATATCGGACGGCTGCTCCCGCATTTGGAGCCGAGATATCAACTCAGCCTGGGCATGATCTATTCCCTTTATCTCCAAATCTTTGAGCGGGTTGACCCGCAAAATGGGCAGTTTGGAACAGATGACCTTAATCCGACCCCGCACGAGGTTCAGAAGCGGATTGACGAGACTATATCCTCTTTTGCCGCACTAAGTTAAAACTTTTCCTGGAAGAATAAGGAGCCTATGCTGGTATCAATGCTGGTACCGGAAAGGGTAACTTGTACCCCAACAGGTACTCAATTGTATAAGAAACTGTGGAGGATATAAAATGAAAAACTCTGTGCTATTTGTCGCCCTGTTGATAGCAACTTCGATTTCTGCCGAAGAAATCTCGGTCACTGTCTATAATTCCGATCTGGGCGTAATTACTGAGTCCCGAAAGTTGGAGTTTGAGAAGGGAATCAACCAGGTCCCGTTCACCGATGTCCCTTCCCGGATTGACCCTAACTCGGTACGATTCAAATTAGTCGGTCCGGACCAGATTAGTATCCTGGAACAAAACTACGTCTATGATCTGGTGCATCCAAACAAAATGTACCAGAAGTACCTGGACAAAGAGATAGAACTCTTTGACATGGATGGCAAACTATACACCGGCACTCTTCTGGCCAGTTCTCAAGCCGGAAATGGCACCGTTACGCTGCAGGAGAAATCCGGACGGGTAAAAATTATCCTTATGCAAAACATTGCTGAAGTAAGCTTTCCCTCACTTCCCGAAGGACTAATCACACGCCCGACCCTGTTCTGGAAATACAGCTCTCCCGTTTCCGGGGCCAGGGATTGTGAAGTCAGCTATCAGACAACCGGCCTCAATTGGTCGGCGGAGTATGTCGGGATTCTGGATCAGTCAGAGACGAGTCTTGACCTGTCCGGGTGGGCTGCTATCTCCAACAACTCCGGCAAAAGATACAATGATGCCGTCCTAAAACTCGTGGCTGGTGACATCAATCGCGCCCAACAGCCACGCGGTCGGCAGCCAATGAAAATGTACGCAGCCGATGCCGCCATGGAATCCGGCTTTCAGGAGAAGGAGTTCTTTGAGTACCACCTCTATACTCTTCCAAGAGCGGCAACACTGGCGGATCAGGAGATAAAGCAGATCTCGCTCTTTGATCCGGCCACATCCGCCGTTTCCAAGAAATTTATCTACCGCCCGGACAATAATGCTGATCAAGTAGAAGTTGGCCTCAGTTTCACAAATTCAACTAAATCAGGACTGGGCAAACCGCTGCCAGCCGGACGGGTAAGGATTTTTCAAAGTGATAGTGACGGTTCCTTGATTCTTTTGGGCGAAGACAACATTTCACATACCCCAAAGGATGAAGAAGTTGACTTGAAAGTCGGCTACGCTTTTGACATCAGTGCCGAGCATAAGTTGCTCAAACAGACGCGGGTGTCGGCGCAGATCGAAGATTACGATTATGAGATTGAGCTACGCAACCACAAGAAAGAGAACGTGGTGGTGGCGGTGGAAAAACAGCTATACGGAAGCTGGGAAATTTCCGGCTCCAATTTCGAATATGAGCGGAAAAACGCTAATTTAGTCCGTTTTGATATCCCGGTGCCGGCAGATGGAGTGGCCGTATTGCAATTTAAGGTACGTGTTACCCGTCCATAGAGGGAACAAGGTTGACAAGAGGAAAACGTAAGCTTAAATTCGGTGCATTAAATCTGGTTAGAAAACAGACCGAAGGGAGTCTCTTATGAGATTGATTGGGAAATACATACTTCTGGTAATACTTGCACTTTCTTTTTCGGCTCTCAGTGCAGAGGCCGCAAAGAGGCCGAGAAAACTCCCGGCCAGTGCCTACATCAAATCGGCCAAAATTGAAATCCTCTCCGGTGATAAAGAGCGTTATCTGGTTGCCGTTGCCATGCTTGACTCTCTGTTCATGCATTACGGCCCCCATGCCGAGGGTCTGAACCTGATGGCCGCCACCTATATCGATTTCACTGATAAGACACCCGATCCCTGGGGGAAAAAGCCTTACGCTGAGAAAATTGTAGCCTACTTTGACTCGCTGCGGATCTGCTGCGCATCCAAAAAAGTGAAGAGCAATTACAAAAAAGACTGCAAGAAACTGGTTGAGAAGTCGGATTCCACCAGGGTGAAATACTGGCGTGAATTCTATAATGCCGGTATTGAACAGCTGAACTATATGGGGGATGTAGCCAAAGACTTGAAGGAAATCAAGGACTCAGCCTCGCGCGAGTTCTCTCTCAATGTGATCCAGACCAATATCGACTCCTGTATTGCCAATATGGAACTGGCTATTCTCTTTGACTCGACTGACTTCCAGACTTATATCGCGGCCGGATCGGCTTATGAGCACAAGGAAAACTGGACCCAAGCTATCTTCTGGTTCTCCAAGGGACTGGAAGCCGCACCGGACTCAACCCGCGATCAGCTCCTGCCCTACATTGCTTATGATTACATTCGTCTCGATGAATACTGTGAAGCGATTCCTTATTTCAAAGAAATGGTTGAACGTAACCCTGAGGACTCCAAAACAATGGGGCATTTGGCCTCCTGCTACAATAATTGCGAGTTCTTTGACTCGGCGGCCGTTGTCTACCGCAAAATACTGGCTAACGATCCGGAAAACGGTGACGTGCTAACCAATATCGGTCGCTATTTCAACCAGATAGCCCGAACGGCTTCGGACTCTTCCAATTTCTACCGCGATGCCAAGAATGAAGAGAAGGCTAATTTCTGGCGGGATGAGCAGATGAAAGCTTTTGACTCATCTTCGGCCTACTTTAAGCAGGTCTTTGATCTCATGCCGGATAATCCTTCGGCTGCCGAAGAATACGGATTGGTGAGTGCAATCCGCTCTGACTATGAAAACGCCGCCATCGCCTATTCACGCCTGACAACTATGGAGCCGGACAATTCCGGCCACTGGACTTATCTGGGTGACTGTTACCTGAACCTTCAGAGATTCCCCGAAGCGGTTGAAGCGTACGAGCATGTGGTGGCCATTGATGACTCTGACCGGAAGACCTGGCTCCGGCTGTACGATCTGTACCGGGAGCTGGGGCAAACGGCCAAAGCTGCCGAAGCCAAAAAGAAGTCCGAATAGAACAAAAATAGAATATTCGGAGCAGATTTATTGAGAACGGCAGGTAAACAACCTGCCGTTTTCTTTTTCTTTTGATATATTCCCATCATGCCAGAACAGAAACAGTCTGCCGAAATTGCTGTCCCCGGTCCGGTCCGAAGAACATTCAGCTACAGTATCCCCTCGGGCAATGAATCTCTACAGCCCGGCTGCCGGATCATTGTGCCATTTGGCAATCGGAAGCTGGTCGGTTTTTTCATCCGCTTGGCACCTCCCCCGTCCGACATCAAGCTGAAAAACATCAGCCAGATTCTCGATCAGACCTCGTTGTTCAACAAAGAGCTTTTCGATTTTCTGCTCTGGATGTCAGACTACTATTTCGCCAATCCGTATGACTGTCTGGCGGCGGCTCTTCCCCCATTGCTTAAGAAAGCAATGACCCCGGAGTATAGTTGGTCCGGCAATGCCTATCGACTGGTTGAACAGAAGTTCAAGCGTCTTCCCCGCGATATTGGCGCTCTGGTTCGCCCCGGTCAAAAACTCTCAACGTCCGATCTAAAACTACTCCGCACTTCGGGCGCTTCCCTGTTCCGACGGATAGTCAGTTCCGGTCTACTTCAACTCAACTGGCCGGAACCAAATTGGGGCAGCAAACAAAAGCTGGTGGGGTATCGCGCGACAACAGACTCGGACTGGGATGACTTTTTTGCGCGACGCCGGAACTGCTTGCCTATTTTTGACGGGTTGAAAAGACGATCTGAACTGATTGAAGCTGGCTGGGGGGATCACACCATTCGCGAAGCCTGCAAGGCGGGGCTGTTGACGGATGAATATTCGGATTCACCCGCCACCCTGTTGCAGTTCATCGAAGCTAAAGAAGCGGTCAAGGAACTTGAACTCAATCAAGAACAGAGTGCGGCCTTTAATAAGATTCGGAACGGACTGGATGATGGTTTTGGAACAACCCTTCTTCATGGCGTCACCGGGTCCGGGAAGACATTAGTCTACTGCCATCTTTGTCGTGAAATTATCAAGCGGGATCGGACTGCCCTGGTCTTAACGCCGGAGATCGCCCTGACCGGCAGCATGCTCTCTTACTTCCGCTCTTTCTTTGGGGATGAAGTTGCGGTGATTCACTCTTCGATGACTGACCGAGAGAGATATGAGAGCTGGAAAGGGATTAGCGAGGGACGCTATCGCGTAGCCATCGGCCCCCGCTCGGCCCTCTTTGCCCCGATCCAGAAACCGGGGATTATTATTGTCGATGAAGAACATGATGGCTCTTATAAGCAGGATGATCCTTCGCCGAGATTCCATGGCCGGGACGCCGCCATTATGCGAGCGAAACTGGCCAATATCCCTATCCTGCTCGGCTCTGCCTCCCCCTCGTTTGAGTCATATCATAACAGTCGTGAGGGGCGCTACCAGCTGATCTCAATCAGGAATCGACCGAGCGGTGCAAAACTCCCGGCCGTCAACCTTGTCGATATGCGCCGTGATCGACTTGGGGGGGACCTCTCATACTTTTCCCACCAGCTTAAACAGGCAACAGACAAGCGCAACCAGCAGAACGAGCAGGTGATCCTCTTTCTGAATCGACGCGGCTTTGCTCCTTCTATCCAATGCGGAGAATGCGGCCATGTTCCTTCCTGCCCGCAATGCCAGGTGACCCTGACTTTCCATAAGGTCGGGAAAAGACTGAGTTGCCACTACTGCGGCCATGTTGATCGATCATACGACCGGTGCGAGAAGTGCCTCAAGACGTATCTGATTTTCAGAGGAGTTGGGACCCAGAAAGTCGAAGAGAACCTTCCGCGACTATTCAAAGATATCTCTGTTCTGCGCATGGATTCCGATGTTGTCTTTGGTCGGCGCAAAGCGTACGATATCCTTCAGTCATTCGCCAGCAAAGAGGCTACCATTCTGCTTGGCACCCAGATGGTAACCAAGGGGCTTGATCTCCCCGAAGTCACACTGGTCGGTGTCCTCTCCGGGGACGCTGGACTCGATCTGCCGGACTTTCGTTCCAAAGAGAAAGCGTTTGCCCGGCTGCTCCAGGTGTCGGGGCGATGCGGCCGGGCCGACAAGCCGGGTGAGGTTCTGATTCAGACTTTCAATCCGGAAGATGAACTCATTACCGATGCCGCTCGACAGGACTACGACACCTTCTTTGATCGCGAGATAGAGAATCGTCGCGCCCTCAGCTACCCCCCCTTTTCACGGATTGTCAATTTTATCCTCTCGTCTGAAAACGAAGAAGCGCTTGCGACAGCCATGCGCAAATTCCATCAGGACTTGCTGCATCAGATAGAGATAGCCAAAGTCTCAGTTACTCTTTTGGGTCCGGCTGAGTGCCCGCTGTATTATCTTCGCAAACAGTTCAGACGCCACCTTTTTGTAAAGACGAAACAGCCAACCAAGCTTACCCGCATGCTGACCAAGTGGGAAACGGCACAACCGAGATTTGGACTGCCAGCTTCGATAAAGATTGTCATTGATGTCGACCCCGACTCCATGATGTAAGTGGCATAGCCACGTTATGGCTTGGCCACGTTATAGCTTGGCCACGTTGTAACTTGGCTACGTTGTGACTTGGCCACATTGTGGCATGGTCACCTCTCTCCGAATCAGTCGCCCACCGCTTGCGGTGGGTACTTATTGAACGGCAGCCGATTTTTCTGGCTCCCACGGCAAGCCGTGGGCGACCATAAATACAAGTGGTGGGCCATCCATCCCAGAACTTGCGAAGCATAAAGCCTGCTATGCAGGTGTCGGGTCCGGATGTGTAATCCCCACTCCGAACCCGACATTTCTACCACCCCGCCTCTGAATGTATAAGAGGCCGGAACTGCTGCGCCACTGCTTCGATACGAGTTGCACTATCCCGTATCGAGAGATGAGATGCAACAATCCAGCCACCTGCCAGTGTTTATTGCAAAGCGTGTGCCAATGGCCTTCGCTGTTCCTGGTTTGTTGTAACTGATTGGGCGGCATTGGTAAGGAACATGAGTTGAATGTTATGTGGAAGTTCAGGCCAGGCGCATACGACGCATAACTCGTATGAACAGACGAGGTTGGTGATTACAAACCGATTGAAGGAACCGTAGACTAGCGAATTCTTGAGCTGAGCTGACTAGCAATTGTAGAATCGAGCCCAGAGGCAATTGCTCGATTTAGTGAAATCCTGGCTGAGTTGTACAGGCCACCCTGAATGAATATCTGTGTTACATCGACTAGATTCTGAAGGGAAGCCCTAGGGTGTGAAGACAATACTGCAGCGAATACCAGTTTTTCCTCACGATTTTGGAGAGCCTCGTATATTTGTATCAGCCAAACAATTGGCATTGTGAATTCTGGATCAAGACGATGCGCAATTAGAGCATTTTTCTCTGCACGTTTCGCCTGGCCGGATTTCAACGCAGCCACAGCCAAATGCGCGTGAAATGAAGCGTTGTGACGATTTAGACGAACGAGTGTGTCCAGGAGCTCTGCCGCCTGTGGAAACCTACCGAGATCCATAAGACACAGTCCCTTGTTGAACAGTGCTTCGACAACTTTCGGATTCATTTTGAAAGCTCGCTCAAAATATGGGATTGCTTCCTCATATTTCCCATCGTAGAATAACGTTAATCCAGCGCGATTGACTTCTCTCTCCGGATAATTCTGATCAAAGAACCGTGTTAGTTCATTGAAGTTATTGTCATCCCCCTGGCTCTTGCAATAATCTTTAGCGATTCCAATGTAGTGCATACTCTTCTTGACATCCAGATCAAAGTAGTTCTGCACCTGTGCGACAGCCGCCTCGGGAACTACCTGACAATATACCCGCGGAATCATTGTGAGCACTCCCAAGGCAATCATCATGCCAACTATCCGACGTCCCGTACTAGACGACTCATTGAACTTCAGAACAAAGTAGAGTACTGCGATTGACAGGGGCAGTCCTGCGAAGCTGAGCAAATCCCAGTCGCGAGGCATGCCGAGGTGTGGTTCAAGGAGGAAAGCCGAAATTAGTGTCGAAGTCGACAACACCATGAGAAATGTTCGGACACCTTGCTCAGCAGAGGCCTTTCGAGACAATCCGCTAACGACAACGGTCACAAGCGGCAGCCCAGGAACCAAGATTAGGATTAGATTGAGAAAATCAAGAAGATGGGCGATAGAAAATAACGTGTATCCGTCAATCGTAAAACAATCTTCAAAAATCGGAACAATGGCAAATCTGAGAATCAGGAATTCCCTTGTAAGGTAAAAATACAAGAGGATCAATCCTGCCGTCAGAGTCATAGAGCCTATGATCAGTGTCCTCCGGCCGATTCGATTTATGCTCTCAACAACTCGCGTATGTCTCAGAAATAGAATTAGGGCTGCTGGCAATAGTATTAGCCCAAAGATATGGAGTGTTGTCGCAACTATCGTGCTTATCAAAGGCCATGCTGAAGAAATACTCCCTTTAGCAGCTTTTACACCAAGGAAAGTGAATAGCAAGATCGAAGGAACAAAGATCGAATAATATTCCACATATCCAAAAAACAGAAGCATGTAACCGCCCGAGACAAACGCAGTGAAGAACATAAATTGACTGCGCGCATTTCGAAACAACGTGATTGAAGTTGTTAACGACAAGATAAGAAAGGCCACTCCACTGACTCCTGAGACAACAATGAATGTCAATCTGGCAGGGTCCTCAAATCTGTCGCTCAACACAGAATATACCCAGCGATGAATAGCCACCTCACCATAGCTATGAATTTTGAGTGTCTGATTGTTGGCACCAATTCTGCTCAAAGTCTCATACCCGTCACCAAGAAAATGCGTGTTGGCACTGAAGACAAAGAAGCCCGTTGTGAATATCAGCAAGATTGGCAAAGCGATTACAATAATTCTGCGTAAGGAAGCCGGACCGTCAGTATTCTCCACAAAGCCCGAATTTGCTGATTGCTGTCGAGTGAAGTAAACTATCACCGGCGGGGAAATGAAACCAAGGGTAAGAAGCGTCCAAGCCAGAGAATCAGGAATGTACCGCCACATATCTAACGACCAGAGTCTCGTGGGAGGAAATTCTGGAAGGAAGAAATACACGGCCAGAATCAAGTAATAAATAACTACGGAGAAACTATCCCTTGACAAAGTCTTGATCCTACGGAACAAGGAAAGAGGCCTTCTAATACTGGCGGCCTCTTAATTAAGAATCCTATCTACAAACTGAAGAAGCAGCTTCGCTACTATTCTTTCTTCTTGTCATCAGCAGGAGCGGCACCTTCGGCAGGAGCAGCACTTTCAGCGCCCTCAGCACTTTCAGCACCTTCAGCACCTTCAACTCCTTCAACGCCCTCTTCGCCTTCGGCCGCTTCATCAGTTGACTTGATGACGGTCGGAGCGGCAATAACAACAATCGTGCGATCCTTTTCGGAGAGAATCGTTGCGTTGGGGATATCAATATCTTTAACGTGAACCGACTCACCAATGTTAAGTTCGGATACGTCAATGACAATATTGTCCGGTAATTCAGACGGGAGGCAGGAGATTTCAATAGTTCTCATATTGGTCTGCATAATTCCGCCATCAGTTGTTACCCCTACCGGAATGCCCTCAAACTTGATGGGAACCGAGATATTCATCGGCTTAGTCAATGAAATGGCATGAAAATCTATATGCAGCACATGGCTGCTGATTGGGTCGCGCTGCAGGTCACGAATAATAGCCTTACGAGCGTTGCCACCAACACTGACATTAAAGATGGCATTAGTTCCGGCAACGGCTTTCATCGCGACACCAAACTCCCGGCGGTTGACAACCAGTGACTGCGGCTCAATTTCCGGACCGTACATAACCGCCGGAATATTACCTGCCGCTCGTGTCTTGCGCGCGACTCCTTTGCCGGTACCTACTTTTGGCTCGGCGACCAACGTTACTTCTTTCATGGTTCCTTAAAAACCTCCAAACATATTGTTATATATACTTATTTATTTGCCGCTTGCGGTTGCTCCTCAAACAATGAAGAGACCGACTCTTCCACAAAAATTCTCCGGATAGTCTCACCAATTAGCTCAGAGCAGGTCAGAATTTCAAACTTGTCCGACAGGTTTCTACTGGCTTGATCTATTGAATCAGAAATAATCATTTTTTTGATTGGCGATTTCTCAATCCGCTCAAGGGCCTCGCCGGACAACACGCCGTGCGTACAGGCCGCATAGATATCCAGAGCGCCTCTGTCCTTAAGGAACTTGGCCGCATGACAAATGGAACCACCGGTATCAACCATGTCATCACGAATCAGAATATTCTTGTCTTCCACTTCACCAATGAGATTCATTACCTCCGAAACGTTAGCTCTCTGTCGGCGTTTGTCGACAATGGCCAGTTCTGCGCCCAGTGATGCCGAAGTTGCCCGGGCCAGCTTGATTGAGCCGACATCGGGTGAAACCACACAGAGATTTTTTAACCCGAGACCGCGGAAATAGTCATTAAATATTATGGATGAATACAAGTGGTCGTGCGGGAGGTCGAAAAAGCCCTGAAGCTGACTGGCGTGAAGGTCCATCGTAATAATTCGGTCAACTCCGGCCTGGGTAATCAGGTTGGCTACCAGTTTGGCGGTAATGGCCACACGCGGACGGTCTTTACGATCCTGTCGAGCATAACCATAGTAGGGAATAACAGCGGTGATGCGCATAGCCGAAGCCCTTCTTGAGGCATCAATGAGCATCAGTAGTTCCATCAGATTCTCAGCCGGTGGGTTGGTGGGCTGAACGATAAAGAGGTCGGCGCCGCGGATGTTATCATTGATCTGGACAAAAACCTCGCCATCAGAAAAACTGGTGACAATGGTAGCGGCAACTTTAATCCCGAGGTATTTGGCAATTTCTCCGGCCAGAGGGACATTGGAGTTTCCCGTAACCAGTTTTATTTCATCGCGGAGAATCATATTTTTCTCAACTCACTCTTTCAATTCGTTTTACTCTTGTCGGCCTGATAAGCTGGGGCGCCAGGATTCGAACCTGGGAATGCCAGCTCCAAAGGCTGGTGTCTTACCACTTGACGACGCCCCAAACTTTGCGCCGGGACTATTCGACCTGGTGAGCGTGAAGCTCCTTCTCGTACGCTTCCAGAACGCTCGTCTCGATCAAATGCCGCATCTCACCATTAACGGGGTGAGCGATGTCTTGATGAGTACCGTTGGGACGCTTGCGGCTTGGCATGGCTACGAAGTAACCGGTGTTGCCCTGAATGATCTTCATTCCGCGCACCACAAAGGCATTGTCAAAAGTTACATTGGCAAAACCTCTAAGCCGATCTTCATCACGCAAGGTGACTCTAATCTCAGTAATCTCCACGGTTGCCCTCCCTGTTCAGGTTGACCCATCATGGGTGTAAGTAATTGGCCTAACCGCGCAAAAATGCCAATCGCCTGAAAAACGACTTCTCAGCTGCTCCAGATCAGGGGCTTTGTCAAAGAGGCCGAACAGGGTCGGACCCGATCCGGACATCCTTGCCAAAAGCGCTCCATTATTCAAAAGCCCGTCCAGGATTATACCCAGCTCGGGGTGAAATCCCACGGAGACTTCCTCAAAATCGTTACCACATCTCTCAAGTTCCTTAACCAACTCAATAACCGTGGCGCAACGCGCTAAGTTAAAGGGCTCCTTAGAGAAAGTCAAGCCTCTTTTGAGCCGGGCGTACGCCTCGGCGGTTGAAATGGCGATCCCCGGATTAACCAAAACCAGGTGGTAATCGGCTGGAACTGGCCAATTCTCAACAATTTCCCCCCTTCCCCGGACCAAAGACTGGCCGCTTCCAAAGAAAAAAGGAATATCAGAACCGATCTCAGCCCCCAGATCAGCCATCCGGCCACTGTCAAGGCGAAGCTCAAATAGCTTATTACAGGCGTAAATTGTTGCCGCTCCATCGGTTGACCCGCCGGCCAGCCCGGCGGAAACCGGTATGTTCTTTTCCAATTCGATATTCAGCCCACTTTTGATTGAAAACCTCTCGACCATCAATTGAAATGCCTTCACCACCAAGTTGTCATTTCCGGTCGACAACTCCCTGTTGTTAAGTATTTTAAGGTCTATTCCCGGCTCCGGTCTTGTCTCAAACTTCAGCCGGTCAAAAAGCGAGACTGCTTGAAAGAGGGAGTTGATATTATGGAATCCATCTTCGCGGCGATTGAGAACTTGCAGGAAGAGGTTGATCTTGGCCGGGGCAAGGATCTGCAAAGCTGAATCTGTTAGTTTTTCGATAATCATTCTGGAATATAAATCCTATCTGCTTGCAATCGCAAAAACTCGCACTTCGTCCTCGGGCGCGGCCAACGGCGCGGCTAAGTCGTCAAGTGCGGCAAAGTAAACATTTTTCCACCCGATATCGACAAGTGCGTCGCTCACTTTTTCCAGGCTAAAGACAGAATTGAACACTGTTTCTTCAAATCGCTTGAACAGACCGTCGGGTAGACGCTCAAAAACCGTAATCTTCATCGTCGCTCTTCCTTGCTGTTCATCAAAACGACCGCGATTGACAATAAGAAGATCGTCCTCGCTGTCGTCGACCCGATCAGCCGCCCAGTTTCTCAGTCCTCGTTCGGTATTCAGATCGAATATGAAGAAGCTGTCACACACTTCGAAGAGAGATCGGAAGCACTTAAACAGTGCCTGCTCACTTTCGAGATGATTCAGCGAATCATAAGTGGAGACAACCAGCCCGAATTTTTCATCCAATTTGAAGTCGGTCGCATCGGCTGGAACAAACTGGCTCTGACCAGATTCATGGTACTGAATTGTGTTTTTTTGGGCCCATCGCAACATGGACTCGGACAGATCGAGTCCCATCACCCGGTAGCCGTTTGATAAAAACTGCTCCGCGAGATGACCGGCCCCGCAACACAGATCGAGCACCGAGTTTTTTGCCGGACCATTCGATGCGGCTGCGTAAAAACTGAGAATTGGAGGTCCTACTATTCGAGCGAAGTTTGGCCACCTCAAGTTATATATGCGGGCAAAGTCAGGGCCGTATGCTTGCATCCGATACTTCCATCAGCAGGTTTCCAACGCCGAACAGGTCACATTGTTGGCGGATGATAGAGAGCCGAACTCTGAATTCTTGGCTCAATATGACTCGCTCCCCCAAACATCAATATTGGTGATTTGTTTCACAAGCATTATATTTCTCACTTTTCATGCAAATGGCCGCTTCCGCGGCTCGAATTGTTTAGAAGCTCTTATAAGATAAGCAATTCCGGAGAGAGAGAAAAGCAGAAAAAGTATCTTTTAGGAACCGCTTGGAGCTTGAGTACGGAGGAAAATTCATGTATATTGAGGTTTATAAATTTTCTGTTGTTCGACCCTTTTAGAGATCGGAGGTCCCAGATGGACCCTTTTAAAGCAAAAGCTACTCTCAAGACAAAATATGACAGTTACCAGATTCACAAGATCGATAAATTGTCCAGATTAGGCTCGCTGGAGTCTCTCCCTTATTCAATTAGAGTTCTGTTGGAAAATGTTCTTAGGAATCTCGATGGCCGCGCGGTGACCGAAGAGGATGTCACCCGCCTGGCGGGATATGATGCGCGCAACGTGGGACAGACGGAAATGCCATACAAACCGGCCCGAGTTCTGCTGCAGGACTTCACCGGGGTTCCGGCTGTGGTCGACCTGGCCGCCATGCGGGATGCCGTCAAAGCGATGGGCGGGAACCCCAACAAGATCAACCCGCAGGTGCCGGTCGATCTGGTCATTGACCACTCGGTGCAGGTTGATTCCTTTGGCTCTTCAGACTCAATGGAAATCAACATGGCCCGTGAATTTGAACGGAACAATGAACGCTATGAGTTCCTTCGCTGGGGACAGAAAGCCTTCTCCAATTTCAGTGTTGTCCCCCCCGCCACCGGAATCTGCCACCAGGTGAACCTGGAGTATCTGGCCAAGTGTGTTCTGGTCCAGAACGGTGTCGCTATGCCGGACACGCTGGTTGGGACCGACAGTCACACCGTAATGATCAATGGTCTGGGTGTGGTCGGCTGGGGTGTCGGCGGGATTGAGGCCGAAGCGGTCATGCTCGGCCAGCCAATCTATATGCTGACTCCGGAAGTGATTGGGTTCAAGCTCTCCGGTTCGCTCCCCGAAGGGGTCACGGATACCGATCTCGTTCTGACGGTTACCCAGATGCTCCGCCAGAAGGGTGTGGTCGGTAAGTTTGTCGAGTTCTATGGACCGGCTTTGGATGAGTTGACGTTGCCGGCCAAAGCGATGGTGGCCAATATGGCACCCGAATATGGCGCCACAATGGGCTTCTTCCCGATCGACAAAGAGACTCTGGCCTACCTGACTATGACCGGTCGTTCCGAGGCCGAGATTGCCCTGGTCGAAGCCTACGCCAAAGAACAACTTCTGTTTAGAGAAGCGGGCTCGGCTGAACCAGTATTCACCGACACGCTGGAGCTTGACATCTCCAAAGTAGAGTCTTCACTGGCCGGGCCAAAACGTCCGCAAGATCGAATTGCACTCAGCAATATGAAAGCTGAGTTTGAGAAGGGGATGTCAACCCCGGTCAAAGAGCGCGGTTTTGAAGTTCCAGCATCGGAGCGGAACAAAACCGTTTCTGTCAACGGGAATAAGATGTCGCACGGCTCAGTCGTGATTGCGGCGATCACCTCCTGCACCAATACATCCGATCCTTCGGTGCTTTTAGCAGCCGGACTGGTGGCCAGGAAAGCAGTCGAGAAAGGTCTGGCCGTTAGCCCGCTCGTTAAGACATCGCTCGCGCCGGGGTCCAGGGTGGTCATTGAGTACCTGAAAAAGGCCGGACTCATGGAGTACTTTGAGAAGATCGGTTTCCACAATGTCGGCTACGGCTGCACCACCTGTATTGGCAACTCCGGTCCGCTCTCGGACGAAGTTGTCAAGGGGATCAACGATGGCAACCTGGTAGTATCGGCGGTCCTGTCCGGAAACCGGAATTTCGAAGGACGGGTCAGCCCGAACACCAAAGCAAACTACCTGGCCTCTCCCCCGTTAGTGGTGGCGTACGCACTGGTCGGAACGACCGATATTGACCTCACCACCGAACCGATGGGCAAGGGAACTGACGGCAACGATGTCTTCCTGAAAGATCTCTGGCCAAGCCAGCAGGAGATTTCTGAAGCTATCAAACAGGCGATCACGCCCGAGATGTTCCGGGAACAGTACGCCTCGGTTTTCGATGGGAACGAAACCTGGAACAAGATTGAGTCGCCGGATTCCGACCTCTACCAGTGGAACGAAAAATCGACCTATATCCAGCTGCCGCCATTCTTTGTCGGCATGACCAAGGAGATCGATGACATCAAGCCGATTCAAAACGCCAGAGTCCTGGCCATGCTGGGTGACTCGATCACAACCGACCATATCTCCCCGGCCGGTGTAATCAAAGCGGACTCCCCCGGCGGTCGCTACCTGATGGAGAACGGCGTTGACTTTGTCGATTTCAACAGCTACGGTTCCAGACGCGGCAACGACCGGGTCATGACTCGCGGCACGTTCGCCAATATCCGCCTTCGTAACCTTCTCGCGCCCGGCACCGAAGGGGGCGTCACCGTGTTTCATCCGAACGGTGAGCAAATGTCTATCTATGATGCGGCTATGAAGTATATTGACGAAGGGATACCGTTGGTCGTGCTGGCTGGCAAGGACTACGGCATGGGTTCTTCGCGTGACTGGGCGGCCAAAGGGACCAATCTCCTGGGCGTCAAGGCGGTCATTGCCGAGAGCTTTGAGCGTATTCATCGCTCCAACCTGGTCGGGATGGGCGTGCTGCCACTTCAGTTCAAGGATGGCGACACTCGCGAATCCCTCGGATTGAAGGGGGATGAAGTCTACTCAATCGATGGTATCAGCAACCATATGAAACCGCATCATGAGGTGACGGTGAAGGCGTTGTCATCGAGCGGCGAAATTACGTTCAAAGCGATCGCGCGCCTGGACACTCCGATTGATATTGACTACTATCGCAACGGTGGGATATTGCACACCGTGCTCCGGCAACTCCTCAAGTGACATAGTCACTTTTTCCGCTTCGTGCCGCGCCAGAGAGTAGATTCGAACAGGGCGGGACCCTTTAGTGGTCCCGCCCATTTGTTTTGGCAGAACTACTGAAGAGTTCTGTCTACTCAAACTGCTCTACTCAGCTGTTTTGTCTACCCAAGTCATCCCCGTGTAAACGGGGATCCAGTGGGCAAGAGAAGAAACCTGGATTCCAGCTTTCGCAGGAATGACTTGGTGAAGAGCCCATTCTGCCCTTTCACAACCCCTTGACATGGCCTATCATAGCTCGTAAATTGTTGGGCTGAAAATGTTTCCGGTCTGTCAGGTCACAATTTGCAGTGGCAAATCAAGAACTGACAGAACCAAACTGCTGTCGAAACCCCTTCGTCAGGCTCAGAACAAGCCACAAAGAGATTTCGACCGGCAAGCTGCCATATGGATGTCGAAACCCATAAGGGGATTTCGACCTACAACCCCACCATAAAGGGTGGGGCACCCAGAGATGGGGCACCCAGAGATGGGGCACCCAGAGAAACCTGGGCTCCCGCGTGCGCGGGAATGATTTACAGATGTGGTGAACAATAAGAAAGATTGTGGGAAAACAAAGTGACAAACGCAACTACCGATACTATCAAAAAAACGCCGTTCTATGACAAGCATGTCGCGGCCGGGGCTAAAATGGTCGAGTTCGCCGGGTACCATATGCCAATCCAATACCAGGGAATTACAGCCGAACATCTGGCGGTTCGGGAAAACATAGGCCTGTTTGACCTCACCCATATGGGGGAGTTTGAAGTCAGCGGCGAAGGTGCCACCGCGTATCTACAGAAAGTAACCACCAACAATGTAGAAGCGCTTGCAATTGGTCAGATTCAGTATAGCTGCATGACCCTCCCGACCGGCGGGATTGTTGATGACCTCCTGGTCTACCGTCTGGAAGACAGCTACCTGCTGATTGTCAACGCCTCTAACCTTCAGAAAGATTTCGACTGGCTCAGTTCGCAGCTGGACCCGGAAGTGCAGCTGACCAACCTGTCTGATCAGACCGCTCTTCTGGCCATACAGGGACCAAACGCGCAGAAACTGATGGCTGAGTTGACGGACTACGATCTTGACGAAATGAAATACTACACCTGGGCGATTGCCGAAATTGCCGGGGTGGACCTGCTCTTCTCCAGAACCGGTTACACCGGCGAAGATGGTTTTGAGATTTACATGACTTATGAGCAGGCAGAAACGATCTGGAAGGAGATTCTTGAAAAAGGGAAAAAGCACGGGCTGGAACTGATTGGTCTGGGAGCGCGCGATTCTCTTCGGCTGGAGATGAAGATGGCCCTGTACGGGAACGACATTGATGAATCAACCACGCCCATTGAAGCCTCGCTGGGATGGATTGTGCATCTGGATAAGGAGTTCATTGGAAAAGAGGTTATCGCCATGCAGAAAGCTGAGAAGCCTTCGCGACGCCTGGTCTGTCTGGAACTTGAAGGCCGCGCATTTCCGCGCAAGGGATACGATGTGATTGTCAATGGAGAAGCAGCCGGGAAACTGACCAGCGGGACGTTCTCCCCTTCGCTGCAGAAACCGATCGCCATGGCGTATGTTCCAAGAAGTCATACCAAGTCCGGATCAGAGGTGGAAGTTGAGATTCGGGGCAAGAAGATTGCGGCCACGGTAGTAAAACCGCCGTTTTACAAGAACGCATCGCACAAGTGAGCCGCGAGAGCAGTCTGTCACAACTAATAAGCCGGAAAAGAGTATAAGGGAAAATGAAGAAAACCCTGATTTTAGCAGCTATAGCGATAGTCCTGATGGTTCAGACAGCCGCCGCCTCCAAGGGAGTGGTCTGTCTTCTGTCGACCTACCAGAAAGCGGAGGATGGAACCCACACGCTGGCCTGGTCGGACAGCGTACATTTCGCCGAGAGTACCCTTACGTCCGGATTCATGACCGCTTTCAGTTGTGACATAAGGTTCACGGATATTGATACCGGGTCGGTCAAGTTCGAGCTGCATATCATCACACTGGACAAACAGCCGCATAATTATTCACAGCGCTTTACGGTTGAGTACGGACTTCCGGCTATGATCGACAATATTGCGGGGAAAAATGACAGCCGCTTTCAATTCACCCTGACACCGCTCAGGGCAGAAGAGTATGATTCTACCCTCTGCCAGGTGGACCATCGCGATCCGGGACAGTTCAAAGTCTCCCCTTCGGCCAATACTGACATCTACTGCGTGCCGAACTCGTTTGGAGATTACTACTGGACCGTAGCCAAGTCTATTCTGGAAGAGAAGTACACGCAGCTTTCGGCTCTTTACAAATTCAACCTCCCCGGCAAGTACAATATTTATCTGACGCCGTGCGCCCTTAAGAGTGTTATCTGGGACCGCCGCTTTGGGATGTCGGTGGACCCGACCCGCAATTCCGGATATGCGATTTACAATTGGAATCTAACCACCTTTGATCCGTTTGTGCTACTTCAGACAGCGGTGATGCGCAACTTTGGTTACTCCCCTATCTTTCTGACCGAGGGACTGGCCAGTTATGTTTCCTATAGCGAACTGGACATGAAAAAGATTGTAGCTGATTCCAACAACATAGGACTGGAGCAGTTGCTGGACAGCTATGAATATCTAAACGCCAATGCCTACGTGGCGGACAAGAGTTCTGCTTCGTTCACCCGGTATCTGGTTCGTCAGTACGGATTTGATCGTTTTTCCCAATGGTATCAGGCGGCTGATGAGATAAACCAGGTAGTAACCTTGCAGGAGACCTACGCCAAATCGGTCAGTGAATTGGAGCGGGAGTGGCTGCACTATATCGACACCCTGACCCTGGACAAGATTAAGATTGTACGTGAGATTGATCTGGCCGAGGCCCTCTTTGACTTTAACCGCATGCTGTTTCTGGCCGAGACATTGCGTGATTTGTCTACCGGGGTGCCGGACTCCATTGGGAGTTTGGTCCTTCTCAAGCGGGCTTACTTCAACACCGGCGATTACTACCGTGCCCTTGAGACGCAGGAGGCGCTGCTGACTCTTCAGAACACCGCCCAGGACTGGATGGGGATGGGGCTGTACCGAATGATGAGCGGTGATTATGAGAAGGCGTATTCGGATCTATTGACGGCGCAGTCGGAGGATACAACCTCTTCATTGATAAGATTCAACCTGGCCCTCAATACGCTGATCCGCGGGGACACGGCCGCCGCCATTGAGCGGTTCAAGGGGATGTTGGTTCCGGGGAAAGATGCCACCGGGCAGTCTGAGAGTCGCGTGATTCTTGGCAAGTTGCTCAAAGGTTCTGAAGACAAGAACGAGAAAGCGTTGGCGGCCACCTACTTTTCTGAGGCGACCGCAACCTTCACCCGGGCCGTGCAGGCGGGGCAACCGGCCCCGGTTTACCAGATGTGGCTGGGTATTTCATTTTTGGGAAGTGATGACACTGACAACGCCTACAATCATCTTCAGACGGCGCTATACCTGGAGCAGCGACCATTCTACCTGGGGATGATAAATCTCTGGCTGGGGAAACTGGCTGATCTCACCGGAGACAGGAAGGCGGCTCGGGATTTCTACGGGGCGGTACTGGCTAACAACAGCGCCGCATATCACCAGGCCGAAGCACAACAGTACATTGAGACAGCATTCAGTTGGTAGCAGCTTAGTATGTTCAGTTTTCTAAATTCAACGGTTCTCTTTGCGGCTGCGGCTGCGCTTATACCGTTGATTATACATCTTTTTTCGCGGCGCAAAGTAAAGGTTGTTGAGTTTTCTTCGCTAAAGCATCTCAAGGCGATGCAGCGAAGGCAGGTGCGGAAACTAAAGATCCGCCAGCTGTTGCTGCTGCTGTTGAGAATGCTGATAATTCTTTTGATCGTGATGGCTTTTGCCCGGCCAACTTCGGAAGGCGGAAGTCTTGGCTCGCATGCCTCGGTTTCGGCGGTGATTGTACTGGACAATACTGCTTCGATGAACCGATACGTAGCCGACGGCAATCTGTATGAATTGGCTGTAGCAAGAGTTGAAAAGCTGCTGGATAGTTTTGGGGAGTCCGACCTGGTCTGCCTGATGCCGATCATTTCCAGCGGTTCATCGGCATCCCCGGAGTTTGCCTCGGCCGCGGCAGCGCGAAAACTTCTTCGTGAAACTACTGTCACGGCCAAGTCAACCAATCTGGGGGCGGTCCTTGAATCGGCCTGTGAATTGATTGGGGATGATGCCAATCTCAACAAAGAACTCTATCTGGTATCAGATCGTCAAACCAACCTCCTGCCGGACAGCAACCCTCTGGAAAATTGCGACGCGAGAGTTTATTTTCTTGATCTTCCCCTGGAGACAATCCAGAATGTCGGCCTGACCCGGATTGATTTTGGCGGACAGTTGATTCTCCCCGGACATGATTTTGAACTGAGCGCAACGGTAAAGAACTACTCCGGAAGCAGCTTTGAGCACCTGATTGCATCCCTTTTTATCGATGGCAACCGCGTATCCCAGGTTGACTTCTCCATTGAGGCTGACAAAGAGACGGTCGTCCGGTTTGAGCGGTCGGTTTCGCGAACCGGTTTTCATAGCGGCTATGTGGAGATTTCCGATGACCCCTATATGGAAGATAATCGCTTTTATTTCAGCTTCCGCATCCCGGAACGATTCAATCTTCTGATTGTTGGCAGCGATGCCGCTTCGCAACTGATCAAACTGGCCCTCTCCCCTTCGGCCGATCTTAATCAATACTGGTCAATCAAGCAGGTCTCAGCCGAAGAACTCGCCGGGGTGAATTTCTTTGACTACGATGTTGTTTTCATTCCGGAGACACCCCGTATCAGTCCGACCTACCTGAAGCGATTGGAAGGGTTTGTTCTGAGCGGTCGGGCGCTGTTCATGGGTTTATCGGCGCTGTCTGATGTCGATCAGGTCAATAACAGCTGGTCGGCGTTGACCGGTGTCACGGTGACCGAGCCGATCAAGACGGCCGTCAGTAGGGCCGGGTTTTACAGTTTTCAGTCCTTTGACGCCAGCCATCCCGTATTCTCAATCTTTGAACTTACCCAAGGAGAACTCCCGGAGGTACACTTTTACTCATTGCCGAAAGTAACGACCGATGAATCGGCCAGAGTGCTGATGCGCTTTACCGGAAACCGGGCGGCCCTGGTTGAAAGCCAATATGGACAGGGGAAAGTAATCAGTTTTGTGGGGCCAATCTCTCCGGAGTATTCTGATCTGACTTCGCACGCCTTCTTTGTGCCGTTCGTTTCCAGAATCGCCGAGTACCTGGCCAGCGATCTCTCGACTTTTGATCTCGATATTCTGACCGATGACAATATCATCCGGTCGGTGGCGGTTGCCGGGTCGATTGAGGCAGCCCTGGAAATAACCCAACCGGACAGCGCTACGTATCGGGTGGTTCCAATGGAACAGCAGGGATCACTGGTTATCAATCCGAGCCCGACCGATCAGGCCGGGGTCTACCATGTGCGCTATCTCGGCAAGGAGATTGATCGCTTTGCGGCCAATGCCGATCCTCTTGAAGGGGACTTGCACCGCTTGGCGGTTGACGATATGGCCACCGGGCTGGGACTGTCCGAATCAGCATCAATTGAGTACGAGTCAGACATAACAGAGGAAGTAACCGAGGCCAGATTTGGTCGTGAGATGTGGCAGCTGTTCCTCTGGCTGGCGGCATTGATTATCGCGGTGGAGCTCATTCTTTCCCGGTCTACGCCTGTCGAGGAATAGCATGACTCTTCTTTCGGCGGCCAATCTCAGCAAGAAATTCAACAAGCAGACCCTTCTTGAGAATGTCTCTTTCTCTATTACCTCCCACGACCGAATTGGTCTGGTGGGCCGCAATGGGAGCGGCAAGACGACCCTTTTTGAAATTTTGGTCGGGCTGGCCGAGGCTGACAACGGGGCGATCAACAAGTCGAAGAACTGCCGCATTGACTATGTGGAGCAGGAAAAGACTGATCACCTGGATACGCAACTGTTTGAGTTTGTCTCCCTGGCGCGGCAGGACCTGCATGACCTTCGGGCGGAAATATCTGAGATGGAACGAGCGCTGACTTCGCGACCCGATGACAGTGCCGCTCTCAACCGACTCGGGCAGCTTCAACAGGAATTTGAAGCGGCTGGCGGCTTTACCTTTGAGAGCGAGATTAAGCTGATCCTGATCGGGTTAGGGTTTGAAGCCTCAAGGCACTCAGAACGAATCCAGAATTTCTCCGGCGGTGAAAAGAACCGGGCCGGACTGGCCCGCGCGCTGGCTGGAAATGGGAACCTGCTGCTGCTGGATGAGCCAACCAACCACCTTGATATTGAATCGACCAAGTGGCTCGAAGAATACCTGGTGTCGATTGACAAAGCCTTTCTAGTCGTCTCTCATGACCGGGCTTTTTTGTCGGCCACGGTCAGCAAAGTCTGGGAGATACATTTTGCGCGGATTGATTTCTACTCCTGTAAATTCGAGCAGTTCATTGAGGAACGAAAACAGCGCAACGATCAGCACGATCACCGGTATCAACTCCAGCAAGCGGAGATCAAGAGAATCGAAGATTTCGTGCGGCGCAATATGGCCGGGCAAAAAACCAAGCAGGCGCAATCCAAACTGAAGTATTTGAGCCGGATGAAAAGACTGGAGCCTCCCAAGTCCGATGGACGCTCCGATATCATCCGGATGACTTCATCGGGACGCTCATACGCCCATGTGCTTTCGGCGCGTGAAGTGGCGCTTGGTTACTCGGACCGGGAGGTGGTCCGGGATGTTGATTTTGATATTTATCGCGGGGATAAGATTGGTCTGGTAGGAAAAAACGGCAGTGGCAAGACGACCATTCTGAAATCTCTCATTGGAGCCCTGGCCCCGATCCGAGGTGAAATCAAGTTGGGGAGCAATACCGATGTTGCCTATTTCGACCAGGAACTGTCCGATCTGAACCCGGATGCTACCGCCCTGGACACTATCTGGGAGCTGGACCCGATGGTGGAAATCGGTCAGATACGCAGCTACCTGGCCCGCTATGGGTTCAGTGGCGAAGAGTCGCTCAAGAAAGTTGTCACCCTCTCAGGCGGCGAAAAGACAAAACTCTCTCTGGCCCGCATCCTGTACCACCCGGCCAATTTTATCATTTTTGATGAGCCCACCAACCATCTTGATCTTGACTCCCGCGAAACGCTGGAACAGGCCTTGATTGACTACGACGGCAGTTGCCTGATCGTCAGTCATGACCGCTTTCTGCTTGATCAGGTGGCCACCCAGATTATGCATATCAATAACGGCTTTCTCAAAAGCTACCCGGGGAACTACTCCTATTTTGCTGAGAAGATAGCTGAAGCCACCGCCGCTATGCCGACAGTTGAGAAATCAAGCAGCAGCAAAGAATCCTACCTTGCTTTCAAAGATAAGTCCCGGCAGAAGACTCGCTTGAAAAAGCAGATACAGTCGACCGAATCCAAAATTGCGGACACCGAAAAAGAGATTGAAAAGCTGTCGCGCCGGATTGATTCGGAAATCCCCCGGAGTGACTGGGAAGCGCTGGGGAAAGCGGCCAGTTCCAAGTCCGAACTCGAAGAGTTACTATTGCAGCTCTATGACCGGTTGGAGGAGCTGAAAGGAATCCAGCTTGATTAAGCTCCTCGCAGTTTCCGGGTCACCGGTCGAGGGTTCTTCGACCGACCTCATTCTGGACCGCCTGTCTGAACAGCTGTCCCAGAAGATTGGCAAAGACAATCTCTCCACAGAAAGAGTTAGTCTCAACGGCCTCACTATCAAACCTTGTCAGGCTTGCGGCAAAGCGCCCGATGATGCGTTCTGTTTCTATGATGATGACATGACCAGATTGTATGATCAGATAGTCGAGTGTGACTGTTTCCTGTTCGGCTCCCCCATCTATTTTGACACCGTCTCGGCGCAGTCCAAACTCTTTATTGATCGGTGCAACTGCATCCGACCGCCGGATTTCGACAACCGGCAGCCAGAGCACCTCTTTATCAAACGGCTGACCAGAAAGCGACCGGGCGCGATGGTACTTGTTGGAGGGGAAAAGGCCTGGTTTGAAGGGGCCCGCCGGACAATTGCCGGATTCTTCAAATGGATTGAGGTCGAATCGCACGGTCTGATAACCTACGGCTCCCCTGACTATAACCGGAAGGGAACGGCTTCTACATCTGACGAAGTTCTCCGGCAGGTTGAAACAACAGCAGACAGACTCAGGGAGCAGATTGAGGCGAATCATGCCTGACCTTGATGACCGGGAAGAACTGATCCAATACTACTGCCAGCGTGCTCCGGAGTACGAACAGATTTACTATCGAGACATGCCGGAACGACGCCGGGAGATTGACGACGAAATTGCACGACTGCAGGAGCTATGCAAAGATAAGTCGGTCCTGGATATTCCGTGCGGCACCGGCTACTGGACCGCCATCATGCAGGATAGCGCTGATCAGATCGTGGCGGCCGATCTCTCCCGGGAGATGCTGGCCGAAGCATCCGGGAGAATACGGAATGAGAAGGTCAGTCTGGTTCAGGCCGATATAAACAAGCCCCCGTTTGCCACGGGAGCGTTCGACCTGGTTGCACTCGGGTTCTGGCTCTCGCATCATCCCCGTCAGCATTTTGTTACTCTATTTGAGAGTCTAAAGCGACTGATCAAGCCTGCCGGGAAAATCTGGATGATTGAGAACAATCCACCGGCCGAAGGGGATCGTCCGGAGTCATTTGGCTCTGACAAGCATGGAAACAACTTCAAAGAGCGTTTTCTTGACAGTGGAAAACGGTTTGTGATCATGAAAAACTACTTCTCAGAAGAGGAAATAAGGGAACTACTTTCGGCCAATTTCCGAATTGAGCGCCTCACTTACGGCAAATACTATTGGTCGGCTGTCCTGCTGAGCCCTGACAGCCCCAGCTAAAATATTGTAGTTCAGCGTGTTACATGGTTCCTCGGGGTTATTGAGCAGAAGCTCCCTCAATATAAATCGACTTGCCAAGAGGCGCATAGTTATTATATTGGGTAACTGGGTTTGACCCGAGTTGGAAAGATATTACTCGGGAACCCCGTTTGGTTTGGTGTGTTAGAGATACAATTGAAATAGTGAGGACAGGATAAAGTGAAATCAGGAATTCATCCCAAATACAACGAGCTGGTGGTGAAATGTGCCTGTGGCGCCAGTTATGCAACTCGGTCGACGGCAAAAGAGATCAGCGTTGAAATCTGTTCCAATTGCCATCCCTTTTTTACCGGTAAACAGAAGTTGATTGATACTGCTGGTAGGGTGGAGAGATTCCGTCGCAAATACGGTACTCAGGAAAAAGGCAAATAAGAGACCGACTTTCAAAACTCAATGCGCAGGCGATGCTGATCACTACTGGTGGGCGTTGCCTGTTTGCGCATTTATTGAACTGTAGGTAGGGCAAAACCGAAAGATTGAGACTATGCCAGATCTGAACGTAGGTGGACAAGCTGTAATAGATGGTGTCATGATGCGAGCCAAAGATAAGATTGCCACCGCCGTGAGAGTACCGAGCGGGGAGATCATGGTCAAGACGCAGTTGTACCGTTCTCTGGCCAGTCGATATAAAGTGCTCAATCTACCTATTCTTCGCGGGGCCGTCGCGTTTGTCGAAATGATGATTATCGGGATCAAGACGCTTAATTTTTCGGCGGATATCTCGATCAAAGAGCAGGAAAGACAGGAAGCACAGACCAAAGGGGAAGAGTATGTGGAAAAGCAGAAAGGGTCCAATTCATTTGCCCTGGCGATGAGCGCTATCTTTGCTTTCGCGGTCGGAATATTCATATTCTTCTTCCTCCCGCTTGCCATCTCCAATTGGACCGGAATTGATAAGAACGCGGTCGGATTCAACCTCCTGGCCGGTGGCATCCGCCTGACCATGTTTGTCCTTTATGTCTGGGGCTTGTCCCTGCTGGGAGAATTCCAGAGAATATTCCAGTATCATGGGGCGGAACATAAGTCTATATATGCCTATGAAATGGGCGAAGACCTCCTGCCGGAAAAAGCCGTAAAGTATACTCGCTTTCACCCTCGCTGTGGCACTTCGTTTGTACTTATAGTCGCTTTGCTGGCGATTCTGACTTACGCCATCTCAGACACAATTTACGCTATCGTCGTGGGTCATCCGCCAACACTGCTGGTCCGTTTTGCGGTTCACTTTTCACTTCTGCCACTGGTCAGTGGAATCTCTTACGAATTGCTGAAACTGTCCGGGAGAACTCGTGACAACCGCGTGACTCGCTTTTTTATCCAGCCCGGCCTCTGGCTGCAGAAAATAACGACCAAAGAGCCGAATCTGGAGCAGGTTGAAGTTGCTCTGGCCGCTCTTGAGGCTGCTCTCGGAGTAGAGCCCGAGAAATCAAAATTGACTTCGCAGCGCACTGCTGTCTCTTAGCTATTCTCATTTATCTTGTTGCCTGCGGCGGCAACCCTCCCGTATTATGTGCATCATATTATAGAGTAGATTGTAATGATTGATATTGTAGAGAAAATAGAGCAAAAGCTCGTGGCGCTGGACGAACAACTGGTCGATCCGGAGATAATGTCCAACAACGCCCGTCTGATTGAACTCAACCGGGAACGCAGACATCTGGACAACATCGTAAAGGTCGGATCAACCTATCGTGACCTGATCGTTGGCATTAACGAAGCGCGTGAGATTATCGAGGCCAATGAGGATGCGGATCTGGTGGCGATGGCCAAGGAAGAGCTTGAAGATTTTGAGACCCGGCTGCCCGAAATTGAAAGGGAACTCAAATTACTTCTTCTGCCGCGAGACCCGGATGATGACAAGCCCGCGTTTGTTGAGATTCGGGCCGGGACCGGCGGTGATGAGGCGGGGATATTTGCGGGTGATCTCTTTCGTATGTATCAACGCTATGCCGACACCAGGGGATGGAAGCTTGAGATAATGAACTCCAGCCCGGCCGGGATGGGGGGATTTAAGGAAGTTATTTTTTCTCTTTCCGGGGATGGCGTCTATGGAGTGGTCAAATATGAATCCGGTGTGCACCGCGTACAGAGAGTTCCGGCCACAGAGTCACAGGGACGGGTGCATACTTCGGCGGTAACGGTCGCGGTCTTCCCCGAAGCTCAGGAGGTTGATATCTCCATTGCCGAGAATGAAGTCAAGGTGGATGTCTACCGTTCCAGCGGCCCCGGTGGTCAATCGGTCAATACTACCGACTCTGCCGTCCGCCTGACTCACCTTCCCACCGGACTGGTCGTGATGTGCCAGGATGAGAAATCGCAGATCAAAAATCGCACTAAGGCGATGAAAGTGCTGCGGGCCAGGCTGTACGATCAGAAAATGGCCGCTCAGCAAGAAAAAATTGCCGCTGAGCGGAGATCAATGGTCTCAACCGGAGACCGATCAGCCAAAATCAGAACTTATAATTTCCCCCAGTCACGAGTGACTGATCACCGCATCAATCTTACCCTTTACAAACTGGACGAGGTGATGAAAGGGGATTTGGATGAATTGATCATAGCCATCAGGCAGCATGATCAGGAGAAGAGACTACAGCTACAATCGGAGGATGCATAAGCAGGTATGAAACTGGTCAAGATTGGATTTGCGGTCCTACTATCATTGGCTCTGTTGTATGTCGCCCGAACCAACTCACGCGGGCAGCCAAAGTTTTACAGTCACACGGACAATGGCATCACCTTTGAGATGACTTCGGTACCGAAGGTCTTTGAGAAGGGTCTGGCCAAAATCTCAGTAAAAGTCACCGGGCTGGCCGACTCAAACGTCACTCCGGTTATCAGAACTACTTCGTTCGGCCAGGACGCGACAACAAAACTTCATGAATACCGCCAGGCCCCCCTTATCCTTGAGGATTCAGCACAGTCAATCTACCGGGCGGAACTGACCGCCGGACTCAAAGGGGGACGGCAGTATTATTATTTTGAAGTGCGAGACAATGTGGGCGGAAGGCGAGCCACCTTCACCGATGAAGAAGCAAAGCCATTCATTCTTAAATACATTGGACATGTCCCCACCCTGGTTCTGGTCAGTCACATTTTCTTTATTTTTGCTTCGGTCTTTATGATCACTCTCGCCTCCATTGAGTCATTCCTGATATTCCGGGGAACCGGTGATCTGGCTAAGGGGATGAAGCTCTTTTTCTGGGCGACTCTATTCATGTTTATTGGCGGCTATCCGATTGGGTTTGCAATGAACTGGTTTGCTTTTGACGGCTTCTGGGAGGGGGTGCCATTCGGGACCGATGCCACCGACAACAAGACCCAGCTGATCTTTGTCTATCTCCTGTTCATGCTGGCCAGCGGCTTCAGGTCACTCACGGCCAGCAAACTGGGTCGGAATGTGTTTTCCCCCAAAGCTCTCGGCCTGTTTGGTATGGGCGCTTTCTTGGTCCAGTTAGCTGTGAATCTTATACCGCATTCAATTCAATTTGAGCCTACGGCCACCTATATCGCCTGTTACGGTTTTATTGGTATGATGGCGCTGATTTACCTGACCGGGCTGATTTCGTCAAGAGGTAAGCCGACTTGATATTCTGTGACCGAAACTGCTCCGGCTGTGTTGGTTAAAATGGACCAGGCCGGATGATGGAACAACTCCCAAAATTTATCGCCGACAAGGGGAAAATACTCCAGGCGGCTGGTATTGAACAGGGGCCGGCGGAGATAGAGATCATTTTCTGTTTTCTTTTGGAAGTTGACCGGTTGCATTTGCACCTCTACGGTCCAACCCTCATTAACGATAACGTACTCGAGAAATTTGATTTGATCCTGACCCGGCGCAAGAACCGGGAACCGCTCCAGTACATCCTTGAAGAGGCTTGGTTTTATGGCCGCCGCTTTTTTGTATCACCGGCCGTGATGATCCCAACCCCGGAGACCGAACTCCTATGTGAGTCGGCCATTCGATTTCTCCGCAAAGAAGCGTTTGAATCTCCCCGCCTGCTGGATGTGGGAGTCGGTTCGGGAGTAATCTCGGTAACGATGGCCGCTGAGGTTCCATCCGCCTCACTGTTGTCTCTCGACATCTCAGCCGATGCAATTGCGGTTGCACAGAGGAACGCGGAGACTCATTCGGTTTTAGACCGGATTGTCTTCCGGGAATCAGATATGCTGCAAGGGCTGGATTTATCCGAGAAATTTGAACTAATTCTCTCCAACCCCCCTTACATCTCTGACGAAGAATACCAGAGCCTTCCACCGGAAGTACTGGCTGATCCCAAAATAGCGCTGACTTCGGGCGAACAGGGGATGGATGCCATCATTGAACTGCTCAGAAGTGCTCCCGCTCATCTGGCCCCTGGAGGACGTATCATGTTTGAGATCGGATACAATCAGGCCGAGCCGGTTATGGATGCCACCGCCGGAATGAAAGAGTATTCATCGATAGTCGTGCTGAAAGACCTTAATGATATTGACCGCCTGGTCATTCTGACCTGTTCTGAGTAACTATGCCACGCGAGTCCCTGAAATTAAAATCCGCCCGGGCGGCAGAGATTGTCTCGCGACTGAAGAGAGAGTATCCAGACTCGCACTGTTCGCTGACTTTTCAGACTGTTCATCAATTGATGGTAGCAACTATCCTCTCAGCGCAGTGCACCGATGAGCGCGTCAACGCGGTCACACCGACCCTGTTCAAAAAGTATCGCTCGATCAAGGATTTTGCCGAGGCCGACCTGGCTGAACTGGGTCAGGCGGTTTTCACAACCGGGTTTCATAATAGCAAAGCCCGGTCGATCAAGCTGTCCGCACAACAACTGCTGGAGAACTTTGGCGGCGAGATTCCGAGAACTCTTGATCAACTGGTGACGCTGGCCGGGGTGGGACGCAAGACCGGATCGGTAATTCTGGGTGTTGGATTCGGATTGGCCGAGGGGGTTGTGGTGGATACCCACGTTGGCCGTATTTCCCGCCTGCTCAGGCTGACCAAGGAAAAGGATGCTGTGAAAGTGGAACGCGACCTGGTCAAGGTTATTGATAGGGCGGACTGGATTCTTTTTTCGCACCTTATGATTGATCACGGTCGGGCTATTTGCAAAGCGCGCCGGCCAAACTGTCAGCAATGCTTCCTTACTGATCTCTGCCCCTCCTCTCAGAAATAGCCACGCTTTCTGCCCAAGGAAGGCGGGATTTGTAATAAATTAGTATGGAGCACCTTGACTACAACAGGATGTTAGCTATATTTATTGTTCAATAAAGTAAAAACTTAAATGGTTTTGGGAGGAACTATGTCCAATCAATTCAAACTGCTGGCGGTTCTATTCGCCGTTCTATTTGCATTCAGTTTTATCGGTATCGGTTGCAGTGAGGATGGACCAACCGGTGGAACAGACACCCTTGATACTACCGGCGGGGGGGACGGAGGAGGCGGAGGGTCTCTGACCAGTGACTCCCTTGCTGATTCCATAGCTAAGGCGGCCAACGATGAACTAGCTGATTTGTTGAACGACATGATCAACAATACTCTCAACAATCCGGACACCTCTTTCCGTCCGGATGATCTTGATTTCACCGGGATTCACGATATGTATCAAAAGGCATTGAGCTATAGTCCCGAACATTCCAATGCAAAGTTTGGTGCCGCCTTCACCGGGATGATGCTCTTTTTGCAGTACCCGGCATTGAACGACCTGATTGACGAGATAAAAGACGTGGCTGACACCGGTCTCTTTTATCCAACCAAGATGCTGCCCGGAATTGGGATGGGGGGGGATTTGGCTCCGGATGGCGTTCCTCTTACTACCTCCGGTTTGTACGGTATCTTTCCGGACTTCACAAAACTGGACCACCTGACTATGGCTGCGGCCGTAACCGGACCCAAAGTTAGTGAACTTCAGGACATACTTGAAGCCGACCTTCTGCCCAGAATCACGGAGGCCATTTCATATCTCGATGACCTGATTGCTGATCCCGGCTTTGTCTTTTATATCACTCCGCAGATGCAGGGAGACCCCGGGGCTGAAGCGATTGAGATCGACAATACCGACTTCCATCTCTTCCGGGCTGTCCTGCACGCTTTGCGGGCATCGTTGAACATATTTTTCTCACGCAATCTTGATCTGGTTTCGTACGATGTTGCCGGACTTGAGAATGCGATCCAGCAGAACAGTGACTTTTTGGGACTTCGGACCGGGACTTATATGGTCGACGCCAAGGCGGACATTATCGCGGCGGCCAACGGCGCTGTTGGGGTGCTTCAGGGGTTGATCGATGAGGTGGACTCAGGAGAATTGCAAGAGGATGATCTCATTCCGGCTTACGCCAGTGATCGGGATGACTATGTCCTGGCCCGAGATTCGTTGCCGTTTTACGTGGACTACTTCAATGGCGCCAAAGATCTCATGATCAAGTGGACCGAGTGGGATTGCTTTTATTATGATCCCGGGTCTGGTTGGTATTATTACAATTGCACCACTTACACCGACTCATTCATTGAGAATATTGACGTGAGTAAGTTTTTTGACGATCCGGTAACAAATCCAAAGCTCCTTCTGCCGGATTACTATTTCAGTATGAGCCCGTTGCCAAACTATGCTCAGGACTACGCCGATGCGCATTGGGATGAAACTCGATATTGGGATAACATTAAGTCAATTTTTGGAGCGGCCGATGAGGCGGCTCTGCAGGACTCAGTTGCTGCGTACAACTACTATGGCTACTACAGCCTTCCAACTGTCGGTTCCGCTCAGTTTTATGATGCGCTGATTAATCGGCCGACGGCTGATCAATTTGTGTTCGGTTGGGATGATGTTACATCTTACAATTGGGGCAGTAAGAACCTGTATTACTACTCGTCCAATCACAGATATGATTACCAGAGGACCAGGTGGGATGACTATTGGGTTTCTTCCTGCTACGGCTGGACGGCCAATAGCTATGCCGAGTGGATATTCCCCAATCCGACCCTCAATGGACTGCTCCCCAATATGACTTCGGACCGTATTAAAGATATGATTCTATCTGATCCCTTGGATTGGGAGAAAGAAGGGTGCGATACGGTGAGCATTGAGGACATTCTTTAACGGTATGGTTCATGTAATAGATTGAGACTGAAAGAACGGATCACCTGATTAGAACCGCCGACAGCAATGGCTGTCGGCGGTTTTTTATGGCAAAAAGTGTCTCAGTTCCCGTTTGACCTGCCGGTCGGGCCTCGCTATATTCTCTTCTTAAATCAAAAAGGAGAAATGATGTCCGCCCCGTATAAACAGCCTGAAGTTACCCCTGAAATGGTTAAGTCCCACGGACTTACAGACGAAGAATACCGCCTGATCAAAAAGATACTCGGCCGCGAACCAAACTACACCGAACTCGGTGTCTTCTCTGTCATGTGGTCTGAGCACTGTTCATACAAAAATTCGATTGCCCTGCTGAAAACTCTTCCTCGCGAAGGGGACGCGTTGCTGGCCGAGGCTGGCGAAGAAAACGCGGGGGCGGTGGATATCGGCGACGGCCTGGCGGTCGTTTTCAAGATTGAATCGCACAATCATCCTTCGGCAATTGAGCCATACGAAGGGGCCGCAACCGGAGTCGGCGGAATTCTCAGAGATATCTTCACGATGGGAGCCAGACCGATAGCCGCCCTGAACTCTCTTCGCTTTGGATCACCCGAGAATGCAAGAGTACGGTACCTGGTTGACGGTGTTGTTCGCGGGATCGGAGATTATGGGAACTCCTTTGGAGTACCGACCGTGGCTGGCGAAGTTTATTTCGACGAGTCTTATACGGGAAACCCGCTGGTCAACGCTATGGCGGTCGGGATTGTCAAACATAGCGAGATGGCTTCGGCAACCGCCGAAGGTGTCGGGAACCCGATCATGATTGTCGGCTCAAAGACGGGGCGCGACGGAATTCATGGGGCGACCTTTGCCTCGGAGGAGATATCTGAAAAATCTCAGGAAAAGAGGCCTTCGGTACAGATTGGGGATCCATTCACGGAGAAGCTGTTACTGGAAGCGACCCTGGAGATTATTCGAGAAGATTTGATTGTCGGTATCCAGGATATGGGGGCGGCCGGAATCACCTGCTCCTGTTCTGAGATGTCCGCCAAAGGAGAGTCCGGGCTGGAGATCGACATTGACAAAGTACCGGTACGAGAAGAAGGGATGATCCCTTACGAAATACTTTTGTCAGAATCACAGGAGCGGATGCTGGTCTGTGTTAAGAAGGGGAACGAAGGACGCGTTACCGAGATATTTGATAAATGGGGTCTGGACTCAACTCTCGTCGGTCATGTCACTGATGACAAAATGTTCACGGTGAAACTAAACGGTGAAGTCGTCTCACGGATACCTTCGGAATCACTCGTCCTCGGCGGTGGCGCACCAGTTTATCATCGTGAGACCAAGCGGCCCGATTACCTTGACAAGCTGCACCAGTTTGATCCGGAGTCACTCCCCCTTGATCGCGATTGGAATGAGACCGTCCTGACAATGCTGGCCTCGCCCAATATCTGCCAGAAGGGCTGGGTGTTTGACCAGTATGATTCGATGGTCCGGACCAATACGGCCGTCGGCCCCGGTTCGGATGCGGCCGTGATACGCCTTCGCAAAACGCGCAAAGCTCTGGCTACATCCACTGACTGCAACGGCCGCTATTGCTATGCCAACCCCAGAGTTGGGGCGCAGTCCGCGGTGGCTGAATCGGCCCGTAATGTGGTCTGCTCCGGCGGTCAGCCGGTCGCTATAACCAACTGTTTGAATTTTGGCAATCCGTACAAACCGGAAGTCTATTACGGCTTCAAAGAAGCTATTGGCGGCATGAGCGATGCCTGCCTGACGTTTAAGACACCGGTGACCGGCGGCAACGTTTCATTCTACAACGAAGACCCGGACCGGGCCGTCTTCCCCACGCCGACCATTGGAATGCTGGGGGTTATTGAAGATATAGATCATATCACCACCCAGTGGTTCAAGGATGATGGAGACGTTATTCTGCTGGTGGGCAATAATACTAACGAGTTGGGCGTGTCGGAATATCTGCACACAATTCATAATCAAACCCGTGGGGATGTTCCCAGGCTGGACCTTGAGTTTGAAAAACGGATGCAGGACTCACTGCTGGCGCTCATACGAAAAGGTGGTATCAAGTCTGCGCATGACTGTTCCGAAGGGGGACTGGCGGTTGCTCTGGCTGAATGCTGTGTCTCCAACCCGGATCTTTCACGCGGCGCTGAAGTTACGTTAAACGAAAAACTGCGGGCCGATGCTCTCCTGTTTGGGGAGAGCCAGTCACGAGTTGTTATCTCATGCAACACTGCCGAGGCGGCGAACATTATCAAGCAGTTTGAAAGCAACTCTGTAACCTGTCGGCAAATCGGGCTGGTCGGCGGCACAAAACTCAAGATTGATAAGCTGGTGGACCTGCCGCTTGAAAGTGTCGCCTCTGCATACTTGAATGCCATGACTGGGTTTATGGACACGCGACCGGTGGAACCAGCTACCGGAACCGTGTAGCCGGTCAAGCAAAGCGCAAGGAACCTGATGGCGCTCTATCTATTCTCCGATGCTCACCTGGGAAGCAACGGCCCGGCCTCCGAAGCACTCAAGATTGAGAAGCTGATAACTCTGTTTGAGCTGATAAAGCAGGACGGCGACCGAGTGATAATTCTCGGTGACCTGTTTGATTTCTGGTTTGAATACAAGCATGCCATCCCCAAAGAACACCATCAGGTTCTATTCGTGCTGAGCGATCTGGTCCGGCGTGATATCAAGGTTGATTATATCAGTGGCAATCATGATTTCTGGATCGATAATTACTTCAGCCAGCAGTTAGGTATCTCGGTTCATCAGGATGATTTTGACTTTGAGTACCAGGATTACAAACTGCATTGCACGCACGGCGATGGCCTGGCCAAGGCGGATCGGGGCTACCGATTCCTGAAGCGCGTCCTGCGGAATCGGTTCAATATCTGGGCTTATCGCAAACTGCCGGTCGACTGGGCAATTCCGCTGGCGAAATTCGTAGCGGGGTCATCGCGGAAGCATACTTCGAAACGAGTATATGATTTTGACGAAGATTACGAGCAGTACGCCCGGACCAAACTGGAGTCAGGCTATGACATTGTAGCTATTGGTCATTTGCATCGCGCGACCATGAAGCATTTTGACCAAGGGACTTATATCAACACCGGCGATTTCATTGATGCTTTCAGCTATGCCCGCATAGACTCTGACAGCATCCAGTTGTTGTATTTGTAGGCGACTATCCTGAGATGGCAGCTACTCTTTTATCAACAGCACATTGACCGCTTTAGCGACGATCTTGACCTTGTCTCCCTCTTTGATGCCGAGATCATCCAGTGACTCAATCGTCATGACCGAACTCATCTCACTGTCGGCAGGGATTTCAAGTTTCACTTTGGCCATAATCCCTCCCTTTTCAATCCCAACTACTTTTCCTTCGAGTTTATTACGTGCGCCATACTTCATGTGAGCATTCCGTCCTCTCATTATCTTTCAACCGTGGCACTCAGTAGTGCCTTTGATTCGACAGCTTCCAATTCCTGCTGAAACGGATTGGAGGCCTGCCAGCCAAGTTTTCCATTGTTTCTATAGTTTTCAAGTCGTCTGATGGTAATCTCAGCAAAAATCGGGTCCAGGTCCAGGGTCAGACATCTCCGGCCCAGTCGTTCACAGGCCAACAGGGTTGTTCCGGAGTGGGAAAAGAAATCAAGGACCGTCTCCCCCATGACCGATGAAGATTCCACAATTCGTTCAATTGCTTTCAACGGCTTCTGCGCATAGCAGCCGGAGACGTTTTCTTCCATCCTGTAGAAGACCTGTTGAATATCGACCCAGACATTCCCCGGCCGGATCGTCTCAGACCGGCTTCGCTCCCCGTTCTCGGTTCGTGCCCCGGCGACCTCCTTGAAGTAACCGGACAGGAGCCTCGGGATATCTGTGTATTGTACTTCGAATTTCGGATTCCCCTTACTGTACGATATCAACTCCTGCCGGACAGCCATCCAGTTTTTCTGAGTTCCATATCCACGCTGGTTCCGCATGGTCACAAAGGAGCGGGAGTCAAACTGGCTCTCGGCCATCATCTGTAGGAACTGGCCCAGCGGCTGAAAATGATCATTCTGATCCGCCCCCATCCAGATATAGAGGGCGGCGTTGTCGGCCAGCAGTTCAAAGCTGCTATTCACCCAGAGTCGACACCAATTAATAAAGGCTGTGACCGAACTCTTTTTTTCCATGACCAGATTGTACGGCGGATCATGCACGGCCAAGGTGGGGGGCGCAAACTCGCCCGCCCGGTAGAGCTCTGTGGTTAGGTCCGAATTGGTTGCATCCCCGCAGCCGACCAGATGCTTCTTCTCCGGGTCGGACCAATACTCCCCCGGTTTCAGTCTACAGTAGGGCAGGAAGTTGGCGCGAATCGATTTTTCGGCGGTATCAAGCCTCGGCAACGGGAATCGTTTCATGGTTTCATAGAATCAGAACCGGCCGGGCTGATCAACAAAAAGTCTCTTGCAGACCGAACTCAATAAGCCAGAGCGGCAATGGTAATGACAAATTGCGAATGGTTATACTCTATCGCTGAATCGGATGTTTTCCCAAATGAGAAGGAAGTATGAATCTGCAGGTGCCGCCTGAACTCATACCCGCCCCCCAGGAGCAGACCAAATCCGGGATCATGGGAATCATAGTCACTACCAGGCGATATATAACTCTGAAGTCCGAGACCACCCACTATGTAAGCGCGACTATCCAGTCCGAAATAATGCTGCCAGCCCACCCCACTGAACCCCTGAACAAAATTCAGATTTTTCCCCGAAGTGACGGAAGTTGAGAAAACAACCGCGTCTTCAAAGTAAGCCAGCAGGTTTTTCTCATTGAGCGCATAGCCGATTACAAAATTCAGGGCCAGTCCGGTTCTGTCGGTACTGGTGTCCGGAAGAAGATCGGCCGATGTATGCGCAGCCGGTCCGATCCCGAGTCCGCCTCCCAGCACAAACCCTTGCCGGACGCCATCAAAACCGGAGGCGGTGACGGCCAGAGTAGCCGTCAGCATGATTGATAGCCGGAGCGGCTTGAGCCTTGAGATTTTCCTGGTCGGTTTCATCGGTATAAATCATAGGGAGAGTATCGAGCCATTTCAACAACAGACCTTGTGGCCGGCGGTTATGACGGACTCTCGACCGGGCATCCGATTATGGTAATTGACCAGCAACGTCATCAGTCACAACGGCTTACGAGGCGAGCTTTCATTTTACCCTATTTGCGTTTGATTAATCAGAAAAATTGTATATTTTGTAGAGTTATGAGTGACAAAATCTTATGGGCCCCCTGGCGCTACAAATTTATCAAGAGCAAGAAAGAGAAAGGGTGCGTGTTCTGCAACCGGATCAAGATGAAAGATACGGTCAAGAACCTGATTGTCCATCGGGGCAAGAAGGTCTGCGTAATTATGAACAAGTATCCTTACAATACCGGGCATGCGATGGTGGTACCTTACCGGCATCTCGGGCAGGTCGAGCGCATGACCCTTGAGGAGTCAACAGAGTTTTTTGAAACCACCCGTTTTGCCGTCAAAGTGATTAAGAAGGCGCTTGGTCCGGACTCCATGAACTTGGGGATGAACCTGGGACGCATCTCCGGGGCGGGCATCCCGGGACATATTCATATGCATATTGTTCCGCGCTGGAGCGGGGATACCAATTTTATGCCGGTGGTAGGCAGGACCGAAGTCATCTCGGTTCCACTTGAACCGATCTATCGGAAGCTGGTAGAGGAGTTCTCCCGCCAATGAGCCCGCGCAAGAAAATCCCAACAAAAACCGAACTGCTGCAGTTACAGAAACTGTACCGGACCGACGAGAAAATTGGGGAGCGGCTTGGTGGTGTCCCCGCCTATCTGGTCGCCTATTGGAGACGCAAGAAAGGGGTGCCGAAATACTCGCTGCCGAAATTTTCCGAGAATGAAATACGGACGCTGTGGGAACGGTATGGGGATGATGACAAATGCGGGCTGGAGCTGGGCATCTCCAAGGCCGCTTTTTACAACTGGCGGAGACGGTATGGGATTCGGGAAAAACCGGCCTTTCTTAAGCTGGAACAACTGGAGCTGAATTTCCCCGGCCTGCGCTCAAGTACTGGTTCCATCACACTTTTTGGAGAGCAGACGGTCGCTCAGAAAATCCTGGCCAGGTTGGCTTCGGCCCAGAAGGCGGAGATCGGACAGCAGATAGAGATTGAACCGAACCTGATTGTCTGCAATTCTGATACTTCGGATGTTATCGATGCATTCAAGGCGCTGGGCAACGGATATGTCAAGAATCCGAATCGGATAGCCTTCTCTCTGGCATTGCCGGATGATATCAACGGCAATCAGGCGGCAACGAACCAGACCATACGGGAGTTTGCCCGTCGCCAGACGATTAAATCCGTCTTTGAATTTGCTCAGGGCTCCTGCCACCAGGTGCTGGTTGAATCCGGTATGATCAAACCGGGAGAACTTATTACCGGCTGCGAAGCGGGACTGCACGGATACGGCTCTGTCTCCGCCCTGGCTGTCTCGCATTCGGCTGAAGTTGTGGCCAATTCTTGGGCCAGCGGCACGCTGACTATGGAAGTCCCGCCCTCGATCCGAATTGATGTCAACGGCCGCCGGGTTCGCTCGGTTATGGCCAAGGATGTGGCTCTGTACGTCAGCAGCCAGATCAAAAAAGAGGATTCCGAAAACCGGATCGTGGAGTATCACGGCACTTTGATTTCCCAGTCCAGTATGAGTGAGCGCTTTACACTGGCCGGGATGGCGCATACGCTAAAGGCGCGCGGGGCAATCTGCCATTTTGATTCAACCATTCGCCGCTATTTGACCAATCGAAATAATTCCCAATATGCCCCGGTAGTAGCTGACAAAGATGCAATCTATGACGGTCTCTATCAGATGAATATCGACCATCTCCCTCCCCAGATTGCCGGTCCGAATTCCTTTGAGAGTATCAGGGCTGTTTCGGAACTGGAAGATACCCATATAGACCAGGTGGTGCTGGGGACCTGTGCCAGTGGACGATTTGATGATCTCCGGATTGGGGCCGAGATTATTAAAGGGAAAAAGATCAGCAAGAACTGTCGGCTGCTGGTCGTGCCGGGCTCCACCGCCGTCTATCTTGAGGCGGTCAAGAAAGGGCTGATCAGGGCCTACATTGAGGCTGGGGCGATCATCATGTATCCCGGTTATGGACACTCGCCGCAGGCAATTTTGAATCTACTCGCTCCCGGTGAAAAATGTCTGGCTACTATTGGGAATATGCCGGAGCTATCGACCGAAGAACAGATTCAGAACGAAGCTAACCCGCCTGAGATATTCATCTGCTCCCCGGCCACCGCGGCGGCCTCGGCTCTGACCGGTTCCATCACCGACCCGACCCGGTATTTGTCATAGGATTCACAGAAGCAGAATTGGCGGGACCGTAAAGGACCCGATCTACAGTTTTGTAGCTTCTTACTGACCGGTTCCATCACCGGCCCGACCCGGTATTTGTCTTAGGATTCACGTAAGCAAAATTGTCGGGACCGTAAAGGACCCGATCTACAGTTTTGTAGCTTCTTACAATTACCTACTCGATCTCTGTTTTTTCATCCACTTCCTCATCCTTTCCCGCTTCCTCATCCTCAGGATTGTCATCAAGCAGACGGGACAATGGGGTCAGCAGGAACAATACGAGTACCAGCATCGGGATAAAAATTGGCAGGTACTGTTGGTAGACAGGGATATTGACACTTGGTTGAGTCGGCATTGGACTTGTGGGCTCTCCATGCCTGACCCAGCCGCCGGACTGGTCGGGCAGCCAGCAGTCCTCTCCCTGCCAGATACTATAGGAGTCACCATAGCTCGCTTTGAGCACAACGGTCGGGATCAGGTAGAGCAGGATCAGGAGCATCAGGAAAACCAGGTTGCGTTTCATGCCCCATGTTACTGATCCGGGTGGTCGAAGTCAATCAGCGGCAGTCTAAAACAGCGTAATTTGAGTTTGCGCCTTCCCCCCTCTCTTGTTATTATGCCAAAAATTGAAACAAAGCAGGTAATATGACAAATCCCTGGCACGACGTTAGTCCTGGGATAAGCCCGGAAGATTTATTCTACTCCATTATTGAAATATCCAAAGGCTCCAAAAATAAGTACGAGTTGGACAAAGTGACCGGACTGCTGAAAGCTGACCGGGTACTCTATAGTTCGGTACATTACCCGGCCAACTACGGCTTTGTGCCCCAGAGTTATTGCGATGATGGTGACCCGCTGGATGTACTGGTTCTTTGTCAGGAACCGATTGTCCCGCTCTGCATTGTCGAATGCCGCGCGATTGGTATGATTACCATGAGCGATGAGATGGGACGGGATGATAAGATCATCGCCGTTCATGCCAACGACCCGGCCTACAACAGCTATCAGGACATTTCCGCCCTTCCGCCGCACGTCATTGTGGAACTGAAACGCTTTTTCCAGGACTACAAAATTCTGGAACACAAGGAAGTTGTGATCGACAATCTTCGCGGAAGAATAGATGCGGTGAACTGCATCAAAGAGGGATTGGAATTGTACCAGCAGGAATTTATAAAAAACAAAAAGTAACCGGTCACGGTAGGGAGTTGTCATGTCGCAAAAAGAAAGGTATCCGACCCAACCCTCTCTGGTAGGACGCAAGGTCTACCTGAGGCCGGCCACTGCCGATGATATCCTCAGTCACCATACCTGGTTTGTCCAATCAGAACCGCAAACACAGTCTTGTCGTCCGCATCCGTTTCGGTCTGCGTCCGAGACCGCCGAAGCTTACAAAAAGAAGGAAAAGAGCCCCTATGATCAGCGTTTTGCTATCGTGCGCAAAACCGATAAGCTCCTGGTCGGCTCGATCTCCTTTTTTAATTACAACAATCTGAATCGGTCCGCGGAACTGGGAATCTTGATTGACCCGGACGAGCGGAAGAACGGCTTTGCGCAGGACGCTATGAAAACCCTGATCGGTTTCCTGTTTCTCCAGCGCGATCTTTACAAAGTCCACGCCCAGACCTGGGAGAAGAACAGCGGGTCAATCAAATTGCTGGAGTCAATCGGTTTCAGCCGGGACGGGGTCTTGCGTAACCACCACTTCCACAACGGGGAATTCAGCGCCGACTATATCTATTCACTGCTCAGAGCCGAGGTAGACTGGTAGCGAATAGAATCTATCCTACTATTGATTTCCCTGATTCTCAGGTTTTGATTCGGAAACCGCCTGCTCTCCATGATTCTCATTCTGGTTTTCTCCCGGCAGAGAGCTGGGCGGGGCGGGCATCTGGTTCTCTTTGTTGCCTGACTTTATATTGTAGACCGCATCATTTAGTTTCTGCAACTCCTGCCGCGCTCGCTGGGCGAAATCATCCCCCTGTGAAGCATACAGTACCGAGCGGGAGACATTGATTACCGCCAGTTTACGGAAATTATCGGTTCCATATCTGGCCGCCAGTTCCAATGAACCTCCCTGCGCTCCAACCCCTGGAATCAGAATGGGCATATCACCGGCGATCCCCCGCACATTGGCCAGTTCTTCCGGCTGCGTGGCTCCAACTACCAGACCGCAGTTTCCATCTTTGTTCCAGAAAGCAACTTTGTCAGCCACAACTTTATAAAGCGGTCGGCCACCTACATCCAGCATCTGGAAATCCTTGGAGCCGCTATTGGAAGTAAGACAGAGAATGAACACCCCCTTGTCCCGGTTTTCAATAAACGGGCGGATGGAATCATACCCCATGTACGGGTTGATTGTCACCCAGTCGGCATCCATTTTATCAAAGAGGGCCTGCGCATAGTGCGAAGCGGTGTTTCCAATATCCCCCCGCTTGCCATCGAGAATCACCTGTACGGTATCCGGAATGCGTTCCAGGATTAGTTTCAGAAGAGAAAAACCATCGGTTCCGAGACTCTCGTAAAAAGCCAGATTCGGTTTATAGGCACAGACAAGATCAGAGGTTGCCTCGATAATTTTCTGGGCAAAATTGAACATTTCTCGCAAGGAACCGGTGTACTGCTGGGGCATTTTTTTAGGGTCAAGGTCCAGCCCGAGGCAGATCATGGATTTTTGGGTTTCCTGTATTTTCTTTAATTTATCACTAACGCTCATTAGTACTTCCTAATCTGTCCTATCAATTCGGTAACCGAGGACATCTTTTTTCGCTTGAGGTATTGTTTTAGATCCTGAATAATTTTGACCGGAGTATACGGATCGATAAAGAGAGCCGTTCCGATCTGCACAGCTGTAGCTCCGCACAGCATGAATTCCACCACATCCGAATAATTGGAGATACCGCCGATCCCGATAATTGGCAAGGAGCAGCCCTCGTGCACTCGATTGACCATCGCCAGCGCCACCGGTTTGATAGCCGGACCGGTCAGCCCCCCCTTGTTGTTGGTAAGTCTGGGGCGGAAGGTATCGATATCAAGAGTGGTCCCGACCAGTGAATTGATCACCGAGAGGGCATCGGCTCCCCCCTGCTCCGCCGCCAGGGCGATCTCAACGATATTGGTAACGTTGGGCGAGAGCTTTGCAATCAACGGGCGCGGGAACACTTTCTTCACGGCAGCAACCGCCTTTTCGGTCAGGGCGGCGTTGGCGCCAAACTCCATGCCTCCTTCATCAACATTGGGGCAGGAGATATTGAGTTCAATCATGTCAACCGGTCCGCAGTCGGCCAGCCGGGAACAAACATCGACATACTCCTGAATGGTGGATCCGGCCACATTGACAATGAAGCGCGTCTTGTGCTCCTGCAGGAAAGGCATCTTGTCCTGCACAAAGGCGTCAATACCGACATTGGCCAGACCGATGGCGTTGAGCATACCGGATGCGGTCTCGGCCGTTCTTGGAGAGGGATGCCCCAGGCGCGGTTTGGCAGTTATTGATTTGGTGACCAATGCTCCCAGTTTGGAGAGCGGATACATTTTTGCCAGTTCTTCGCCATAACCGCAACAGCCGGAGGCGGTCATAATCGGGTTGTCAAACTTCGTCCCGGCGATTTCTATTTTCAGATCGGGTGTCACAGGAGCACCTCGCCAATTTTAAATACCGGACCATCGCAGCAAACTCGCGCGTTGCCGCCTTTCCGCAGGGGGACAATACAGCCAAGGCAGATACCCACGCCGCAAGGCATGGGAGCTTCCAATGAGACCTGTCCCGGTACGTTGAGCTTCTGACCTAAATCGTCCACCGCCTTGAGCATACCTTCCGGTCCACAGGCATACATTCGCAGTTTACTGTCACCGTTTTGCATAATGTACTTTTTCACTTCGGTAGTCACCAGACCGCGGGCCCCCACGGAACCATCTTCCGTGACAGGAAAGAGGTTCAGACCCATCCGCTTGAGTCTCGCTTTTTCAACAATGTCACCCGCAGACCGGCCGCCATAAAAGAACTGGATTGATTTTGGATTGTACCCCTTTTCAATCATCCGCTGAGCCAAAAACATAAGCGGCGGGAAGCCGACTCCTCCGGCTACGATTATAGTCTTTTCTCTCTTTGAAGGGAGCTTGAAGGGGACTCCGAGCGGACCAAGAACATTGACGCTCTCCCCTTTGCAGTAGTCAGACAGAATTTTAGTGCCGCGGCCAAAGACTTTGAAGATGATCTCAAGACCGTCCTTATTCTCCGTCACACCGGCAATTGAAAAGGCCCGCCTGAAAAAGAGCTCGGGTGATGGTATCTGGAGATGCACAAACTGTCCGGGCTGGCATTTGGCGGCATGGGGAAAAGGGGCGACCGTAATGGAGAAGTAGTCAGCTTTGAGGTCTTTTATTTTCGTTAGGCTGCCATCATGGCACGCCGGCTTGGTCATCGCAATTCTCTTGGCTTCTGGACCTGGTGCTTATACACTTTCCACTGCCCCTGATCTTCGATAGGCATGGGAGCAATGTCAAAAATCATCCCTTGTACATATCGGAGCAACCGGTTATCCAGTTCTTCGATACTTGAAGGCGTCATTAGCCTAAGGTCCTCAACACGGCCGGAAAAATCAAGCTTGATTTGAAAATAAAAGTCCATCTGTATCCACTGGACGCGGTATGCTTCGAGAGGGAACTCAAATTCCTCCCGGAAGACGGTCGGTTTTACTTCCGGATACAAGAGGGTTATCGAGTCACCATCGGGGCCAATGTAGATGGCGGCATAGGGGTCGACATAATCGCTGGTATCTGCCGTGCCATCTACCGGAGCGATCTCCTGAGAAGTCGAATCAATCACTTCCTGATCGGCCAGTTCATCCCGGAAAGAGCGTTGCGGCGTGTAGCTGGTGCGCTTGCGGGCTTCTTCACTCCAGAACGTATTGGGGAAGGAGTCAACAAACTCGTTATAAGCAAATATCAGCGAAGAATCACCCGGGCTCTGGTATTGTTCGGTCAACCAGATGGTCGCAAATTTTGCCTGCAGGAAAAACTTGGAATCTTCAAAATTGTCGACCACATACTGGTAACGGGCTCTGGCCGAATCAATCTGGCCTTCGTCAATGAACTCTTCGGCCTGACGAATATAGACCTGGGCGTAGCCGGTATCGGCTTCGGTACCGATAAGATTTCTCATCTCCATTAGCTCGCCAACGTAATCGGAATTAGAATAGTTGCTTATGATCAGATCAATGATTGAGTCAGCCGCGGTGGAATCGTTGGTTCCTTCGGTATACATTCGAGACAGAGCCAGCATAGCTTTGGGGACTTCATAGGCTGTCGGAAAGGAATCAATTAGGTACTGCATTTCCAGCATGGCCGAGTCCGGTTTATTCAATTGGAACCAGTATAGCTCCGACAACAGGTATTGGGTGTGAGCGGCTTCGTCAATCTGAGTTTGGGTTGTGGCCGAGTCAATAGTCAGAGAGCGGGCGTAGGTTTCAATCTTCCCGATATCGGATGATTTCTGAAGGGCCAGTCTCCCAATGTCTGAGGAGCGGGAGAGTCTTGTGGAGAGATCATAATACTCTTTGGCCTTTTTGAGATCATCATATTCATACTGGTAGATCAACCCGAGATTCAGGTTTGCTTCACCGGCGGCCCGGCTGTTAGCTTCGTCCAGCGAGACTTCTTCATAGATAGAGATGGCCCCTTCAATATCCTCATCCAATTCGTATCCATAGGCGGTGGCCAGTTTTAGAACGGCCAGGGAATCAAAATAGAGTTCGTCATCGGATAGCTGCTTGAGATAATCCATCCCATCGGCAATCCTCTGCAGACGATAAGAACAGATAGCCGCACTGTAGAGGGCATGGTATTTCAGGTCTTTCTCCGGCTCCAGCCCCAGCACCTGTAAGTAAGCGCCCAGAGCTTTGTCAAATTGGAAGGAGTTGAAGTAAGCATCGGCGACAAATTCCTGTGCCTTTTCAACCTCTTCATTAGTGCCAACGGAGTCACGCACAAAGAGAAAATATGGTTCGGCCAGATCATAATCACGATTCTCGTAATGATATTCTCCAATCGCCATGCCTGCTTCGGCTCTTATAGAACGGTCGTATTCATCACTCAACAGGACTTCGAACAGTGTCATCGCCTCGGCCATCTCATTCTGTTGCAGTTTTGCTTTGGCCAGGTAGAGGTTCACTTCCTTGATAAATTGGGACTCAGGGTAGTTGGCCAGCAGTTCGCGCATGCGGCGCTCGGACTTCAGGTATTGACCGGTTTGAAAATATGAGACACCCAGAACATAAAGAGCGTCATCATACCACTTGGAGTTAGGGTGATTCTCAATGACTTTGAGCGACTTTTCAATAGCAATATTGTACTGTCCGGCATTAATACTTGGATGCCCTCTCTTGAGGCCTTCTTTACGAGCATTCTCGGCAATATTGAAAGCTTTCCGGGCATTGTAGAACGTGTTGTAGTAGACACAGCCTGACATGGCCAGCACTAACAGCGAGATAGCCAACAGGAGCGTGGATCGTCTAATGGTCAAGTCTGATATTCTCCGCTTCATAAGCAATACCGGTTGCAAAGCTTATACTTCCGATACTCTCTCCCGTTTCAAAGTCAGCCCGGCGGATTCTACTGGTCCGCAACACGTTCAGACTTCAGATTAGCTACCATATCAGGAAGAAACTGACCCGAGGGCAAGTTAAAACAGAAATCGGCCATTTCCGAAATCGGGGTCGGTTCCACGTTGATCTCAACCAGGATGGCCCCGTGACGTTTAGCCGCAACAGGCAATGACGCGGCCGGGTGGACGAGGGCCGAAGTGCCAACGGAGAAAAAGATATCGGCCTGTTCTGATTCTTCAAAAGCGCTGTTTATTACCTGCTCGTTAAGCAATTCTCCAAACCAAACGACATCCGGCCTGATTTTTCCGCCGCACTTTTTGCATTTGGGAATGGCGTCCGGATCAATGTCACCTTCGTCAAGAAACGGGCTGGAACAGTCGGCACATTTGTTTCGCAGGATATTACCATGCAATTCAAGCACCTCCTTAGAGCCAGCCGCCTGGTGCAGGGAATCTACGTTCTGGGTTATGAGGCAGAAGCTGTCAAAGAGCTGTTCCATCTCACTCATAGCAAAATGTCCCGGGTTCGGCTGGACTTTTCCAAGAAGTTCCCGGCGCCAATTGTACCACTCCCAGACAATCGATGAATTGGCCATAAATGCATCCATCGTGGCCAATTCCTCCGGGCGAAACTTCCCCCAGAGTCCTTCTTTCCCCCGAAAGGTAGGTACACCGGATTCGGCTGAGACTCCGGCCCCGGTCAGGACAACACATCGCTTGCAGGACTTGATTCGTTTCAGAAGGTCTTCCATACGGATTTAAGATAATCGGCCGCAGGGGAAAAGACAATCTATTATAGAAAGGTGTCGCCCGTTGCGGGAAATTGCCGAGCCTTCAGCCGTTTTGGCCTGACCTGGCTTTGCTCCCTACCAGGTAAGTCTCCGGAACTGTTTCTGAATGGCCGGCGTACATTCTGAACTCTAAAACCTGCGGTGTGGAGCTGAGCGACAGGCGGAAGAGGTGGAGCAGGGTTGTTCCCTGATAGACCTTCTCAAAGCCGCCCTCGGAAAGAGAGACGGTGAAGATGGGCATCCGCCAGAGTTCGGCCGGTTCGCTGGTCTGCTGGGCGACAGCAATAGAACGGTATTGATCGAACAGGATCAGGCTGGAGGCGTTTTCATGCCGATCCAGAGAATCCAGATATGACCGCTCCGGCCTGATATTATCAACCAGAACAAATCTATCCTCAGCATGACCGGCCTGGAAGTTGAAGTTATTCTCCACTCCAAAGGCAACATTGATAGGAGAATCAGAGCTGGTTGTGAGGGTATAGCGTACTGTCAACTCGTTGGACGATGCCTGAAAAATGAACTCTTTGTTTATCTGAACCGGAAGCACCCCTTCCGGCCGCCAGAGATGTCCGGATCGACTGAGCTTGACTGTCCCTGGCTCAGGGTTGTCTTCCACAGTATAAGGTTCCAGAACAAAATCCCCTTCTTCGCCAAACTTAGCTGAGAAGAATTTGCTTAGGTCTACATCCGGGGTCAGGAAGTGATCAATAAAGCAGCGCTTGAGATACCAGTCCTCTACCAGAAGTTCCTTCAGCCCCGGCTCCTTGGCCAGGATGAGGTCATGAATTGAACTCGTGTTTGAAGGCTCGCCATCCAGAACAGCTATATCGAGATGAGTATGGTAGCCTTCGGTTCGGCGGGTCAGGGTATCGGTTATGTCAAAATTCTGACCTTTGAGATTCAAATTGAGCAGGCTTCCGCCCCGAGAGGGTTTGATAATGGCGTGGAACTGCTCGGTGGCTACGCCTATCTCTTCCTGGCCATCGAAATCCAGGTCTTTCCGAAACTCCTTAACACCTGAGAACTCAGTCAGCCGGTCAAGTTCGGAGTCAGCCGAAATTAGTGCTTCCCAGATCGCCTGCCGGATATGCGGCAGATAGAGCCCCCCAAAGACGCCGTGCCAGTAAGGGCAATTGCACTGAGCAGCCTGGAGCCGGTCACGGGCCCGGCTGGTGTCGAGCGCATGGTTTTCGCTTTCAACCAGAGCCAGCCGCTCAGAGACAGCCAGCATCCGCTTGTGCATCAGATTTGATTCTTCATACTTGGTCAAAAAGCCGCGCCAATGTCCGCCCCGAACAAAACGTCCAAAACGTTCTTCCATTTTGGCCTGCTTGAGTGTCTCTTCAAACTTTTCGTATTCCACGTACGCTTTGGTGGGAAGGGACCAGTGGAGCATCTCTTGATAAGAGGCCGAAGGGAGATAGGCGCGTCCAACCGTCTTCAGGGCGGCGGCCTCGTGAAGCGGGATTATTTCCAGCCAGTCGGAATTTTGCCGAACGGCCTGGAAAAACTCCCGCAGCCAGCCATCTTCATAGCAGTGCTCGTAGGTCTTGGGCCAGACGCCGAATTTCTCACCATCATCAGCATATACGGCTAACCCGTTGGGATCACGATCAGCCTGACTTTTTAATTCAGCAATGAGGTCTTCAACTTTTCCAAACGGCATGAGATAGCGAAGTCTCTTCTGGATCGGCAGGAGCACAACCGAGGCGCCGCTTTCTTCGGTCAGGAACGGGCCGGTTAGCTGGCTCTGTTCAAATCCGGCGTAGATAAAATGGGTATCATCGACCGGAAGGTACTTCACCCCGGATTCGTTCAGCAATCGAGGCAGGTGCGGCTCCCAAATTCTCTCCGTGAGCCAGAGGCCGCTGGGGTCGATTTCGAAATGCTCGCGAAGATACTGGCTTAGCCTATGAATCTGCGCCCTGGAGTCCCGTTCGGGAATCGAGGTGAGGATCGGTTCATAAAAGCCGCCGGTCATCAGTTCAATCTGCCCTCGGTCAACCATCGAACCGACCAACCGGAAATACTCCGGATGGGTCTGTTTTTGCCAGTCCCAGAGAATCCCGGACTGGTGCAATGAGATTCTTATCTCTTCAAATTTGCTCAATAATTCCAGAAAGGGAAGGTAGGCCCGCTGGTGTGCTTCTTCAAATACAGCCGTGAAATTTCCGACCGGTTGATGATTGTGAATTCCAAAGGCGAGTTTGAATTTGTCCATGTTGTTAGAATAGCTCGAATTTCAGGTTGATATATTTACGTGGATCGGCTTTGATATCGTTTACCAAAGCGTCAATGTCATCGGCGGTCTTGCGAAGATCGTCATAGAGCTTTCTATCTTCAAGCATCATTTGCAAAGAGCCGTCCGGGCTGTTGAGTCGGTCGGCAAACTCCTGGGCGGCCAGCGAGAGTGTGTCCAGTCGAGCGACCAACTGTTCCATCCCGGCCGTAACTCGATCAACCCGCGTGATTGATGAATCAATTTTCCCGGAGTTGGTTTCTATCATCCGGTTGAGTTTTTTGGACGCAGCAAGAAAGTTGTCCGCGGTCTGGTCAAGTTTGCCTTCGCTTCGCTCCATATAGTTAGCCATTGAGCCTGAAACTCGTTCCAGATTGGCCACAGCACTGTTGAATTTCCCCAGGCTGGAATCTGACCCGACGGTTCTTTTGAAAGTAACCACCAGTTCATGCAGTTCGGTAATCATCTCCCCCATCAACCCCATGACTTCCGGCATCCCGCTGTCATACTCACCAATGGCAGCCACGGTTGTATCCAGAAGCGTGGCGGATTCACCCGGATAGATGGCAACAAAGCGCTCCCCCATCAGCCCGTAGTTGCGGATAATGAACCGGGCATCCTCTTTGAGCAGGACTTCGCGCCCCAAGAGCAGTTCTGTCATCACCCCGGATTCGGTCAGGGTCATCCCGTTTACTTTTCCTTTTATGACCCCCGCCACGGTGACAATATTCCCGACTTTCAGCATCCCGGCATCCTGGAACTTGACCGTAACCGAGCGGGACCCTTCCCGCAGCTGAACGCCCTGCAGCCAGTACAATGACCCGACCAGAACCAGGATTCCGACTATAACAAACAGGCCGACCTTGAATTCTAAGTTTTTAGCAGCCATAAGATATACTTAACCTATCGGTAAGTTATTACCTTGTTTTAGTTTATCCGGCTCAATTTGTTACAGGGTGGCCGCAATGGCAAGATAATTTTCATGGCGAAAACGGCTGATCAAACCCTGCTCTACGGCCGTTTTTACGGCGCAATCCGGCTCATGGCTGTGGCTACAGGGCTGAAACCGGCACAGCGGGGAGAATTTGCCGAATTCAGGAAAGTACTCGGCCAGCATCTCTTTTTCTACTTCCCAGAGCCCCATCACTTTCAGACCGGGCGAATCGACCAAATAACCGCCACTGGGGATTTCAAATAGCTCAATATTGGTGGTGGTGTGGCGACCCTTGTTGGAATAGTCAGAGACTTCCCCAACTTTGCGGTCAATTCCGGGCAGCAGTAGATTCAGTAGCGCGGATTTCCCAACCCCGGAATTTCCGGCAAAAAGGGTCCGATGATCGACCAGCGCCTGCCGGAGTTGATCGGTCCCTTCTTCTTTGATGGCCGAAGTGAGAAACAGCTGATAACCGATTTTTCGGTATTCTTCGACGAAATGCTCCAAGTTCTCCTGAGGTTCCAGATCGGTCTTGTTGACAATTATCAGCGGGGTCATATCTCCGTTCAGCGCGGCAATCAGCATGCGATCAATCAGGCCGGTCTTGAATGGCGGAGAATTGACCGAAGTGACAATGGCCAATTGGTCCAGATTGGCAGCTATTACCTGTTTGATTGACTCCGAGCGAATTGAAGGACGGTAAAAAGAGGAGCGCCGCTCCATTACCTTTTCAATCGCTCCCCGCCCCCCTTCGGGCCGACTGAACAACACATCATCCCCCACCGCCACCGGCGTGACTCCGGGGATTTCGAGCTTTACTTTTCGGCGCACTTCGCACTTGACCCGGTCGCCGTTTTCAGCGCGAACTTCAAAAAGACGTCCTCGGGTGGCAATGACTATGCCGGATTCAAAATCGTTCACCATACCAAAAGGTATATCGCAATTGGCCCGGTTACAAGCTCCGAAGTTGGGCGGGGAGGACCGGGAGTCCTGATCCACTTGACATATATGATTCCGCAATCTGTGTTAAGATAGGTGAAATATTCAGTCTAATTCGATGCAAAACAGGAGGTTTGAATGAAGTGGCCATCCAAAGGTTTCTGATTCCTTTCTGCGTTATTTGCATTTTCTGCTCAAGCATCTCAAGCCAAAGTCTCTATTTGGACAAGAACGAGAATGGATTCGGAATTGGGATGAGCCTCTCGACAAACGAAAATGCATCCGGTATAGGAGGTAGTGCCTCAATGGCATTCTCGGGCATGATTGATATTGGGCTCGGCATAGGAAGAACGTCTTCAAAGGATATTGATGATCGTACAGCCCTCTCAATTGGACCGGCGATTTCGTTTATGGTTATCAAAGAGGATGGCGTAAATTATCCCATTTCAGTACAATTAGGTACCGGATATACACACACTTCGTTTAACGACGATGCTCTATCACAATCTGGCAATAAAAAGTCTGCACGGACCTGCCCTACTGAGCTTGCCAAATTGTCAGGAGGGCCCTTCGGCAAGCTCAGGACAAGCAGGCCTCCTGACCTACTACTACTACAGGACCTACCCTGCCAAGCAATCTGGGAGACCATTATCTTGCAATAATTGCCCAATTTTCGTATTCTCTAAGCATTCTGGGAGTATAAATTGAAGTGAGACTATGAAAAATATAATTACCAAGATATTCGGTACCAAGCACGAGCGGGACACCAAAAAAGTGCAACCGCTGGTCGATGAAATTAACCAGCACTTTGAAAAGCTGAAGGATTTGTCCGAAGAAGCGCTGATCGCAAAAACGGCTGAGTTCAAGCAGCGACTGGCCGATGGAGAAACCACCGAAGATATCATGACCGAGGCGTTCGCGGTGGTCAAGGAAGCGTGCCGCCGTCATATGGGAACCTCGTGGGAGGTCTCCGGCCAGGAGGTTTCCTGGAATATGGTACATTTCGACGTCCAGCTTATTGGCGGTATTGCGCTTCACCAGGGGAAAATCACGGAGATGGCCACCGGTGAAGGAAAGACGCTGGTTGCCACCCTGCCCACCTACCTCAATGCCCTGACCGGAAAAGGGGTTCATGTTGTAACTGTCAACGACTACCTGGCCCGTCGTGACCGGGACTGGATGGGTAAAATATATGAATATTTGGGCCTGACTGTCGGCGTTGTCCAGAACCAGATGAATAACGCCGAACGGCGGGAAATGTATGAGTGTGATGTAACTTTCGGTACGGCCAATGAATTCGGTTTTGACTATCTGCGTGACAATATGGCCCAGACAGCCGAAGATCGCGTGCATCGCAATTACCACTACGCCATCATTGACGAAGTTGATTCAATCCTGATTGATGAAGCCAGAACGCCGCTCATAATTTCCGGCCAGGTGGAGAATTCGGTTCATGATCGGTATCGCGAGATGCGGCCGACCGTTGAACGGGTCGTTCGCAAACAGACAGTGCTGATAAATGAAATGGTGGCCAAAGCAGAAAAGATGCTTTCAGATGAAGTGGCCGAGAACGAATTTGAAGCAGGAACACTACTTCTGGCCGCCAAACGAGGGGCACCCAAAAACAAGCGCCTGCTGAAACTGCTGAATGAGACTGGCGTCACGAAACTGATCAGCGATGTTGAAGGTTCTTACATGCGGGACAAAAAACTGCATGAAATTGATGACCGACTCTTTTTCTTCATTGATGAACGGGAACACTCTATCGCCCTGACCGACCGAGGGACGGAGATACTCTCCCCCGAAGAACAAAAACTGTACGAGATCCCGGACATCTCAACCATGCTGTCCGAACTTGAAGGGAACGAATCCCTCTCGGTTGAAGAACGCCAGAAGAAGACAGATGATATTTATAAGATTCATGCCGAGCGCTCAGAGAAAGTCCACGCCATAAGCCAGCTCCTTCGGGCCTACTCACTCTATGAAAAAGATGTTGAGTACGTGATTCAGGAGGGGAAGGTGATGATTGTCGATGAGTTCACCGGTCGTGTTCTGCCCGGACGGCGTTACTCAGACGGACTCCACCAGTCCATTGAAGCTAAAGAAGGGGTCCGGATTGAGGCGGAATCGCAGACACTGGCCACAATCACACTCCAGAACTATTTCCGCATGTTTGACAAGCTGGCCGGTATGACCGGTACGGCCGAAACCGAAGCGCAGGAATTTTGGGACATCTACAACCTGGATGTCATGGTGATTCCGACCAATGTCCCCTGTATCAGAGATGACCGCGAAGATCAGATCTATCGCACCCGGCGCGAGAAGTACAACGCCATCATCAATGAAATTGTAGAAAAGCACAATGATGGACAACCGGTGTTGGTGGGGACCGTGACAGTTGATGTCTCGGAGACGTTGTCGAGAATGCTCAAGCGGGCCAAAGTGCCGCACAATGTTCTCAATGCCAAGCAGCATCAGAGCGAAGCCGAAATTGTCGCCAACGCCGGTCGCTCCGGAGCGGTGACGATAGCAACCAATATGGCCGGTCGTGGAACTGACATTCGTCTCGGTGAAGGAGTCGCGGACCTGGGCGGACTGCATATTGTCGGTACTGAGCGGCATGAGTCGCGCCGGATTGACCGCCAGCTGCGGGGTCGTGCCGGTCGCCAGGGAGACGCGGGTTCTTCGCTGTTTTTCCTGTCGCTCGAAGATGACCTGATGCGTCTCTTTGGCGGAGATCGGCTGGGGTCAATCATGGATCGACTCGGGGTTGAGGATGGCGAAGTTATCACGCACGGCATGGTCACCAAGGCGATTGAACGAGCCCAGAAGAAGGTCGAAGCACAGAACTACGCTATTCGTAAGCACACTCTCGAGTACGATGACGTGATGAACGTCCAGCGCAAATGGATCTATGAGCGAAGACTCTCAGCGCTGGAGCGGACCTCTATTAAAGAAGAGGTCGTGGAACTGATCTCTGAAGTCATGGACGGGCTGATGGAAACCTACTGTCCGGAATCTGACGATCCGGGAGCCTGGAACCTGACGGGACTTACCGATGACCTCCGCAAAATTTATCTGCTCAATCTTCAGTTCAAAGAAGAGGATATCCCCAAACTCACGCCGGAGAAACTGAAGACCGACGTCCTTGGCGCGGTCATGAAGTTCTACAATCAGAAAGAGGAAGCGTACGGCGAAGAGATCATGCGGCAGTTGGAACGCTACGCGGTGCTGTCGACCATTGACCGGAACTGGCGGGATCACCTGGCCGAGATGGAAGAACTTCGCACCGGTATTGGCCTTCGTGCCTATCACCAGGGGCTGGGGAAACCGATTGATATTTATAAGCGGGAAGGATTCAAAATCTTCCAGGATATGATTGGTACAATCGACCAGGAGATTATCTCGCTTGTCTACAAACTGCAGGTGAACATTCCGGAAGAATCCCGGGCAAAGCGTCGGGCCGTCCATGAGAATACAGCCATACACGCTGACTCTACCGGCATGGGGTACGCCTCGGCAGGCGCTGAGGCTTCCGCTCCGACCGGCTCTTCAATTGCAACCGCACAGCCAAGCCCAATGGCGCAGGCTTCGCAGGCCGGGAAACAGGATAGGACTATTAAGCGGACGCAACCAAAAGTTGGTCGCAACGATCCCTGCCCCTGCGGTTCTGGCAAAAAATACAAGAAGTGCCACGGAGCGAATGGGTAGGTTCTTTTATGTTGTACACCCAATCATAGATAGAATGGTCGGGACCGTAAAGGTCCCGACCTACGAATAACTGCCGCCCACCGGATAGAATTGTCGGGACCGTAAAGGTCCCGACCTACGAATAGCTTAGTCGAAGGGTGGTTTTCTCATCTAAACAATCGTGCTTCGACAGACCCAGCATGACTTAAGTCTGGGACTGGTTGAAATGCTTAAGGATGCATCGCCTGCTTTCAAAAGCTGTCCGAGGGAATAATTGTGCCATAGGCACAAAAAAAAGGCGCCTCCCGCATGGGAGACACCCTAAATTCTAGTAGGTCGAAACCCCTTTGGTTTCGACTATCCATGTCCAGCTACTAATTGACTGCTTCAGGAGCGTAGACAGAGACTTTCTTGCCAGTCTTGCCGACCCGCTCAAAAGTCACGAAGCCATCAATCTTGGCAAAGAGCGTGCAGTCCGATCCAACACCAACATTGTGGCCGGCTTTGATAGGAGTGCCAACCTGACGAATGATGATTGATCCGGCCGAAACCAACTGGCCGCCGAACGCTTTGGTGCCTCTTCGCTGTCCGTTCGAGTCCCGTCCGTTCTTGGAGGAACCAACACCTTTTTTATGTGCCATAACTAACCTCTATGGTCAAAAGTCAAAATTTACAAAACCAATTGCTTTGGACTCTATCGGCCAATCCAGAGCAAACCCGAACAGGGCATACCTGCCCGAGCCTGTAATTATAGCAGATCGGCCACAGAAACGCAAGCGGAAAGGTAAGACACTACTGCACATAGGGTTATGGTGTCGCCGGGTCAATAATTCACCCGGCCACGGCCATCGACTTCAAAAAAAGGCCGGATCAGATGATCCGGCCTTTCTCAATTAATGGAATATTGGAAGTATCCTTAGTGAACTTCTTCTTTCTTCTCTGAGCCTTTGCCGTTGAACGTGAAGGTCAGTTTTTCATTGTCGGTGCCAATCAGCAACTCACTGTCACCGGCATGCTGGCCGCGAAGAATCTCTTCGGCCAGTGGATCTTCCAGATACCGCACCAGGGCTCTCTTGAGCGGTCGGGCGCCGTATTCCGGATCGTATCCTTTCTCAGTCAGGAAAACACGCGCTTCCTCAGTAAGATGGAAACTGATCCCTTTCTCAGCCAGACGTTTGGCGATATCGGTCACCAGGATGTTGATGATCTTGGCAATATGCTCACGTTCCAGATGATGGAACACAATTGACTCATCAATACGGTTGAGCAGTTCCGGATTAAACAGCTTCTTGAGTGAAGCCATAATCTTTTTCTGCATACCGCCGAACGAAGAGTCAAGTTCCTCAGCATCAAATCCGACCGATTTACTGTCGCGGATTTCCTTGGTCCCGATATTGGAAGTCATTATGACCACCGTATTCTTGAAATCAACCTTACGGCCGAACGAATCGGTAAGGGAACCATCATCCATAAGCTGCAGGAGAATATTGAAGACATCCGGATGTGCTTTTTCAATCTCATCAAGCAGCACCACCGAATACGGTTTCCGTCTGACCTTCTCCGTCAGCTGGCCGCCCTCTTCATATCCAACATAGCCCGGAGGGGCGCCAATCAGACGAGAGACCGCGAATTTCTCCATGTACTCAGACATATCGATCCGGATCAGTGATTCATAATCATCAAATAGGAATTTAGCCAGCTGTCTGGCCAGTTCCGTTTTTCCAACGCCGGTTGGTCCCAGGAACAGGAAAGTTCCGATAGGCCGTCTGGGGTCACCGAGTCCGGCCCGGGCGCGGCGAATCGACTGCGCCAGAGTAGTGATAGCTTCGTTCTGACCAACGATAATGTTGGATAGATCCTCTTCCATCCGCAGTAGACGTTTGGATTCCGCCTCTTCCATTCGGAAGACCGGCACGCCGGTCATTTTGGAAAGAACGATAGCAACATCATCCGCTGAGAGAACAATTTTTTCCTGCTCGCGGGCTTCTTCCCATTCCTTCTGGAGGTTGGCCAGTTTTTCTTTTTTGATCTTGATATCATCACGAAGTTGCGCGGCAGTTTCAAAGGCCTGATTTTTAACAGCCTGTTCCTTGCTTATCACCAGCTCAGCAACTTCGGTTTCAATTTCTGAAAACTCAGCCGGTCTGGTATAAGAAGCCAGGTGCGCGCGCGAACCAGCTTCGTCAATCAAATCGATCGCTTTGTCCGGCTGGAATTTACCGGAAATATAACGGTTGGTCAGCATAACCGAAGTCTCAATGGCTTCATCGGAGATAACCAGCTTATGATGCTCTTCGTATTTATGACGAAGCCCCTTGAGGATCTTGATGGTGTCCTCTTCCGAAGGAGGCTCGACCATTACCGTCTGGAACCGTCTCTCCAGGGCGCCATCTTTTTCAATGAACTTACGGTATTCATTGAGGGTGGTGGCACCGATACAGCGAAGCTCACCCCGAGCAAGTGAAGGCTTAAAAATATTGGAGGCATCCAACGACCCCTCGGCTCCACCGGCCCCAACGATTGTATGCAGCTCATCGATGAAGATAATAACATCGGTAGCATTGATAATCTCGGTCATAACTGCTTTGAGTCTTTCCTCAAACTGGCCGCGGTACTTCGTCCCGGCTACCAGAGAGGCCATATCAAGAGTAACGACTCTCTTATTTTCCAGAGTCTGCGGAACTTTGTTTTCCACGATGCGCTGAGCGAGACCTTCGGCAATAGCGGTTTTTCCAACACCCGGCTCGCCAATCAGAACAGGATTGTTTTTCTTGCGACGCGAAAGGACCTGGGCCACCCGTTCAATTTCATCGTCACGGCCGATGATCGGGTCCAGTTTTCCTTTGCGGGCCAGTTCGGTCAGGTCGCGACCGAAATGATCCAGCGCCGGAGTTTTTGATTTTTTCCGTTTCTTTTTGAACGAAGAAGGCTTGCCACTCTGGATATTCTTTAGTTCTTCGTATGCTTCCTTGTAGTCTATTTCATAGGTGGACAACACCTGTGAAGCTACTCCCTCTTCATCTTTGAGAAGAGCCAGAAGAATATGCTCAGTGTCAATATCTTTTGATTTCAGGGCTCGCGCTTCCTGCCCGGAAACTTCGAGAGTCTTTTTCGCCCGCGCCGTCAAGGGGAGTTGTCCCATCGTCATGGTTCCGCCGGAGGGCTGGACAACCTCTTCAATGGAGGCTTTTAGATCGGTCAGTTCCAGGCCGAGATTATTGATAACTTCGGCAGCGCGACCTTCGCCAAGCTTTATCAGCCCCAACAGGAGATGTTCGGTGCCGATATAGTCATGCCTTAGTCGTGCGGCTTCGTCCCGAGCGTGCTCAATTGCCTTCCTGGCTGGCTCAGTAAACATCTCATTCATACTGTGTGTCCCTTTATATTCTTCAATCCATTCATTCTTCTATATCATATACGTCCGGCGGCCAGTAAAACGGTTACTTTTCCCGCTCTCGTAGTTTTTCTCGCACCATCTGCGCCCGGACAAAATCCCGTTTGATGTTGTCCATTTCACTGCCATAGTATTTTTGCAAGTGAGCTGGCTGCGAGATCAGGAGAATGTCGTTCAGCGTGGCGGTGTCCAGAAAATCAATAATCTTCAAAGCGTGTCCCAGGCGTACGGCCGAAAGCAGGTTCATGACTTCTTCCGAAGTCAACACCCGGGCATGTTTCAGTATTCCATAGGCTCGCCAGATTTTGTCTTCAATCATATCAGCGGCTTCATCTATCAGCCTCTTTCTGGCTCCCGCTTCCTTTTCAATAATTTCGCGCGTTACATTTTCAAGTCGGTGCAATATTTCTTCTTCGGTAATTCCGAGCGTATTTTGATTGGAAATTTGAAAGAGATTACCGAGAACATCGGTCCCTTCGCCATAAAAGCCCCGGACAACCAGATCACTGCGGGTAATGTAGGAGATAACTTTTTCAATTTCACGGGTCAGGACCAGTCCGGGCAGGTGGATCAAAACCGAAGCGCGCATACCGGTTCCGGCGTTGGTCGGGCAGGCGGTCAGGTAGCCAAAGTCCGGATCGTAACTGTATTCCAGGTAGTGACCAATCTCAGTATCAAAGCGGGAGGCCAGGTCATAAGAGCCCATGGGATCCAGACCGGGGGATAGCGCCTGCACTCTGAGGTGGTCTTCTTCGTTGATCATTATGGAAACCCGTTCGGTGGAATCTACAAAGAGCGCCTTGGTCATTTCGCCATTTAGAAAAGTGGGCGAGACCAGGTGACGCTCGACAAGGAAATTGGTGTCGAGATCACTAATGTCAGACGCTTTGACGTAGAACCCATCGGCAAGAGTTTTGGATCGGGCGACGGTTGAATCAAAGTAACCCACGACCCGTTTCTTGGTCTCAAGATCAGCGGCGGGCGGGAAATTGCAACCGGCCACATTGCGAGCCAGACGAACCCGGGTGGACAGCACGACCATAGCTTCGTCCCCTTTTCCGGTCAGCCAGGCTGCTGGAGATTTTGACATATCTTCAAACATGGTGCTCACTATTTCTTCCCTTGCCTACTCGTTAACCGATAGTTCGCCGCGGAGTGTTTTAAGCTTATCCCTGATTTCCGCGGCTCGTTCAAAATCTTCGTCTTCAATTGCTTTGGAGAGCTGTTTTTCAAGTCGTTCTTCTTCCCTGATCGGAAGCGGCTGCGAGTCTTTGTCGGTCTCCAGCAATCCGGGCGTTTTTCCCCTATGGAGTGAGGCGCCATGTATCTTGCGCATAATTGTCTGCAGAGACTCCCTGAACGTGGTGTAGCACTCACTGCATCCAAACCGGCCCAGCCGGGCAAACTCGTCAAAAGTAAGTCCGCACTGCTTGCAAGCCAATCCCTCGGTTTTTGCTTTGGTCAAGCTGCTTGGCATTTTTGCCCCGATACCGGACAGGATTTCGGCCAATGGAAAGGGCATGTTCTCAAGCGGCGAGTGAAAGCCGCGAGCCGCAGCACATTCCTTGCACAGCGAGAGGCTCATCTTCTCATTGTTGATAATTTGAGTCAGATGAACTTGAGCTTCTCTCTTTTTGCAGTCCTGACAAATCATTTTCTTCTCCGCCTGTTAGCGATCTTAGGACTTTAACTTCCCATCGACTATTTCCAACTCACGATGGCAGCCGGACGCCAGTTCTCGATTGTGGGTAGCAATTATGAAAGCAGTCGAGTTTTTCTCATTCAACTGAAACAATAAGTTGTGCAACCTGCTGCCTGTTCCAACGTCCAGATTGCCCGAAGGCTCATCGGCCAGAACAATTTCCGGATCGTTGGCCAAAGCTCTGGCTACCGCTACCCGCTGTTGTTCACCTCCCGACAGCTGTCTGGGAAGATGACTGGCTCTATCACTTAAACCAACCTGCTCCAGAAGGAGTTCCCCTTTTTGCCGCGCCTGGCGTTTTGATCGGCCAGCCACCAAGAGGGGCATCATCACATTTTCAATCGCGTTGAAGTCGTCAAGCAGATAGTGAAATTGAAAAACAAAGCCGACCCGGTCATTTCTGAATCTGGCCAAAGCGTCCTGCGGTTTATCCGTTATACTTTCACCATCTATAATGACTTCCCCGGAAGTCGGCTTGTCAAGCCCTCCCAGCAGATGCAATAAAGTGGATTTCCCCACTCCGGATTCGCCGGTAATGGAAACCATTTCCCCTTTTTTCACAGCCAGATCCAGCCCTTTGAGCACTTGCAGCTCACTATTGGGAGTCCGAAATTCACGATGTAGGTTAGTTGCCGTCAAAATGTCCTTCCGAGTTTCCATAACCTATTTACGTCCTTTCCCAATCAGGGGGACTATATCTATTTTCGCCACAAACCGCCACAAGTTTAGGGAATTGGGGCAATTACCGCCGCTACTGCCGTAATACATCGATTACCTCCAGTTTGGACGCCTGATGAGCGGGATAGAGGGCGGCCATAAAACAGATTATAAAAGTGACCAGCCCGGCCAGCAGAAAATCGGCCAGATGAGTTTCAATGGGAAGATAGGAGATGAAATAGATGTCCGGCGGCAATGAAATAAGCTGGTACCGGTTTTGCAGCCAGGCTGCCAGCAAAGCCAATGACCAGCCGACAACTACCCCTCCGGTTGCAATCACCAGACCGTTGATAACAAATATCTTTCGGATTGCGGCAGGAGTTGAACCGATAGTTTTTAGGATTCCGATCTCGGCTCTTTTCTCCATTGTCAACATGACCAGGGTTGAGATAATTGAAAATGCGGCCACCAAAACAATCAGGATAAAGCCCAAAAAGAGAATTTTCTTTTCGATAGCAATCCAGCTGAACAGATTTTTGTGCAGCACGTACCAGGGGACAACATCGTATTTGTAACCAAGAGCAGAATCTATTATTGGGGTCAGTCGTTCGGCATCATAGATGTTTTCCAATTTCAGATGAACGGCCGTAACTGCGTCCCCTGTTCGGAACAATTCCTGAGCGTCCTTGAGCGCTATGTAGGCCATCTGCGAATCGAACTCATACATCCCCGTCTCCAGCAGTCCACTCACATAGAAGATAGCCCGACGCGGCTGTGTATGTTTACGCAGATTCTCCCCCCTGATTGAGTAAAGTACAACCGGCTCCCCCAGAAACACACCCAACTGTTGGGCCAGGGTTGCCCCCAGGACAATGCCTGCGGTGGTGTCTTCGCCGGAAGTGATCGTATGGAAGGAGAAGTCACCGACCGAAACATCCTTGACCACATTGGAAGTCCGTTTCTCCATCTCCGGATCAATCCCCCGGATGATAATGCCGTCGCCAGCCGAAGCCGAAGAAACAGCCGCCTTATAATAAATAAACGGGGAGGCGGCCAGCACGCCCTCGATAGCCTCAAGACTGTCCACCAGAGGGAGGTAGTCACTGATCAACTCATCGCGCGTGGAGAAAATGGAGACATGCGAGGTTGTTCCCAGCAGCCGGGAACGGATTTCACTCTCAAATCCATTGTGCATGGACATGACAAAGCAGACAACCGCCACCCCGAGAGTGACTCCGAGGATGGTTATCCAGGTTGATATTGAAATGAAGAACCGGCCTGAGCGCAGGTATCTTTTGGCGATGAATGCTTCGTATCCCATAGTGAGGGAAGATAGGGGGATTGAGTTTACTTAAAGCAATTGTTTTGGGGGTTTTTGAGTTTTATGTGAACGGTCAGTGGAGTTCATCGGCATGGGACATACACCAATACCCTATTGCGGTGACCTTCCCCCATTTTTTGGTCCAGTCATAACCTCATAGTTTCCGTTCGTTCTGTCAATCGATTCTCATACTCTTC
>JARGFS010000200.1 GCA_029211095.1 bacterium
CCCAACGCGCTGCTTCGCCAGCCGTGACAGTCAGGCGGACCTTGACAACGCGGTCCGGGTGGGCCGCAACCGCCCTGTACATCCAGCGTGACAGTTTCGCTCCATCTACCGGCACGGGAAGTCCGATCACTCGGCCTCCCGCATAGAGCCGCTTGATGTGCTGGTTCAGGAATAAGATTTCACCGTCAACCCCAAGACAGGTTTCAAACAGTCCTTCGGCATACAGCAGGGAATTGTCGAAGACAGAGATGGTGTCGTCCCCGCGCTGAACCAGGCGGCCGTTGATGGAAGTAACCAGCTTCATGATTTTGTTTCGCTTTCGTTCAGGCCGACCGCACGCAGAAGATTGGCCGCTTTTAGTCGCATTTCATCATACTCTGCCGAGGGGGAACTATCGGCGACAATTCCACCTCCGGCATGGATGTGGTACTCCCCCCGGCGGTGTAGAATAGTGCGAATTCCAATATTAAATTCCGCCTCGCCGCCATGAACATAACCAATACAGCCGGTATAGACATTTCTTCGCCGCGATTCATACTGTAGAAGAATTTCAACGGCGCGCCGTTTTGGAGCCCCGGTTATGGAGCCTCCGGGGAGCAAAGCACGAACCAGTTCGCTGGTCGGCAGGTCTGGATCTATGTTGGCAGTTATGTCACTAAACAGGTGAATAACTGAAGAATACAGCTCTGACTTAAACAATTGATTTATGTTAACGGTGCCGGTGCGGGCAACTCGGCCGAGGTCATTTCGGGCCAGATCGATAATCATCAGAAGTTCGGCCCGATCTTTATCAGAGTTGAGAAGTCTCTCCAGGTTTCTGGCGGTTTCGGTCGGATTCGATCCCCGCGCAATTGTTCCTTTGATCGGGGAAGTGACGACTCTCTGACCTGCCCGCCGAAACATCCGTTCCGGTGAAGAGGACAGAATCTGATAATCCCCAAAGTTCAAGTAGGCGGAATAAGGAGCCGGGTTGAGTTGCCGGAGCCTGAGATAGGTGGTCAACGGATCACTTTCTCCGGTGGCAACATAGCGTGAAGTGTAGTTGGCCTGATAGATGTCGCCTTCATGGATATGCTCTTTGATCGCCTTAACCTTGGCCTCATAGTCAATCCGCTCGGGCCCGGCGACCAACTCAGCGCACTTCGGCGAGGTCGGTCTGTGGATCATTGTACTCGGCGAGAAATCATTGGGGTCCAACTCAAGGAGTGACTCTCTATCATAAAAAAGGAAACGAGCTTGAGGCAGGCGGTCCAAATCGCTGGTGACGGCCACCGTTGAGCGGAGTCCCAGAAGAGGGAGGGTGGACTCGTATCCAAAGTAGCCGGCGCTGAAAAGAGATGGGTCGGACCATTGTTTGTCCAGATGCGTCAACAGGTCATCGATAGAAGAGCAGGATATCTGTTCGGGAGCGCAGTCGTTCAGGCTAAGGCCTCCGCCGATTCCGATATCAAGAACTGGCTTGTGAAGCAGGTAGGAGTTGCGCCCCTTGTCTCCAAGCGTGAGGGATGAATCCAGCCAGATTGATCCGGGCTGCTGCAACAGGTCCCTGATTTCCTCAAGGTGTGCTGCTCGCGTAGCTTCATAAGTGGCGGAAAAGTCATTCATGATGGGGAAAGCTATGTTGGTTGGCTGGAAAGTCAAGTCCTGACCTTACTCCGATTGACAATTGACTCCTTTAGCTCTTTCTTGTCGCAATGGATAGCCTAAGACTCCTTGCTGTTTTCATCGCGATCATTCTGGCTGTTCGACGCAACTTTCCGGTCGGTATCGTTCTCTTAGGAGCCAGCCTCCTGATGGCCGTGCTCTTTGGGATGGCAGGATCCGTTTTGTGGTCCGGACTGGTCGACTTGGTGAGATCAGAATCATTTATCACGCTTACTTCGGTTGTCATCCTTATAACTCTACTGGGCAGTCTTCTTTCCACAGGTGGTTATCTGGAAAAACTGGCCACGGCCGTCACCGGCCTGCCGGGCGGGAATCGCACCGCCGTTATGACTCTGCCCCCCTTGATCGGTTTGATGCCGATGCCGGGAGGATCGTTGCTCTCGGCGCCACTCGTTAAACAGGTTCTGGAAAAGCAATCAGTTCGTCCCGAACTTCAGATGATGATCAACTACTGGTTTCGTCATGTGGCCGAATTCTTCTGGCCGATCTATCCGGGCATTATTCTGACCGAAGCTATGACCGGGCTGCCGGTAGTCAATGTCTCGTTGATGCAGTTCCCGATGAGTCTGATGGCCATCCTGATTGGTCTTTTTCTGTTCATAAGAAAAATAGTCTCGGTTCCAAAATCTGAGGCCGGACTGGGGAAGTCTCTGTTAAGACTGCTCGGTTCGATCTGGCCGATTCTTTTGGCGATCACTCTCTATGGCGGTTTGGAGCTGAATCTTTCGCTGTCGGTTCTTGTCGCGGTGCTCTGTCTGGCTCTGGTCGTCAAGCCATCGAAATCGGACTGGAAAGTCGCTTTCGGGAAGGCGTTCTCCTACAAACTTATATCACTTGTTTTTGGTGTCCTCATGTTTCAGATGGTGATTGAGACGGGGGAGACGGTGGCTTTTGTTCCTGACCTGGCCAGCCAGTATAATCTTCCGGCCGAGCTAATTGTGTTTCTGGTCTGTTTCACCGTGGGAGTTCTCACCGGCGTTGTGGCGGCATATGTAGGGCTCGGGTTTTCACTTCTGGCCGGTTTTCTCTACCAGCCGACTATTGATCCATCGATGATTCTCTGGGCTTATGTTTCAGGCTTTGCCGGGGTTATGATGAGCCCCAGCCATTTGTGCCTGATCCTGACCAATGAGTATTTTGGCAGTCAACTGGCGGCTGTTTATCGCCTGCTTACTCCGGCTGTTATTCTGGTTTTGACAGCAGGGCTGCTTCTTGCAAATAGCGGATGGCCATCGATTTTCCTCCCCTGATTTACTCCAGAGGATTGGCCATCCTGGGATTTGGCAGGTTAACTGATTGTGGGGCAAGGTATTATTGTTGCTATTTGCATAAAAAAGTGTGGAACTTTATATTGGTTACCGGGTATTAGATGTAAAGCAGAGAGTTTTCAGGAGAATTATGGCTAAAGAGACTGAAAAAGATATCGATTTTCGCTTGATGCGCGCCGTTCAAAACGGTGACATGGTTTCTTTTAACGAAATTGTGGATCGGTACAAAGATCGCTTGATGAACGTAATTGGCCGTATGCTCTCATCTAAGGAGGAGGCTGAGGATATAGTTCAGGAAACCTTCATTCGGGTCCACCATCACCGTCAGTCATTCAACTTTCAGCATTGTTTATCCACCTGGATATACACTATTGGCCTCAACCTGGCTCGCAATGAATTACGTAAACGGAAAAAATATAAATATCTGGATATTACCGAGATGCAGGGAAATGAATCAGAATTCTC
>JARGFS010000201.1 GCA_029211095.1 bacterium
AATTTACCTGCTTAATATCCCATTCCCGGATCGGACTTGTTCTATACTTTCCCGATGATATCAAACATCGGAAGGTACATAGCTATCAGGATGCCACCAATGACAACACCCATAAAGACAATGATTATCGGCTCGATAATCGAAGTCAGGGCGGCAACAGCATCGTCAACTTCTTCGTCGTAGAAATCGGCAATTTTGTTGAGCATCTCATCAAGCCCACCGGTCTTCTCTCCAACAGAGATCATCTGCGTGACCATGGGTGGGAAAACCCCGGACTCTTTCAACGGCCCGGTAATCGTGTCACCTTCGGCGATAGCAACTGTCGATTTGTTGATTGCGTTTCCAATAACAATGTTACCGGAGGTTTTAGCCGTAATCTCCATAGCTTCAATGATCGAGACACCCGAAGCCAGAAGAGTACCGAGCGTACGGGTGAATCTGGCTACCGCAGATTTGCGGACGAGATTTCCAAGAACCGGCAGGGCCAACATCATCTTGTCCCATAACAGGGCTCCCGATGGCGTCTTCCGCCACCAGAGAGTACCACCGACCAGACCAATACTGCCCAATACCAGATACAACATATTATCCTGCAGGAAATGCGAGATCATCAGTACGATCTTGGTCGGCCCCGGCAACTCAGCGTTTAAGCCGCCGAACATCTTTGCAAAGACAGGCACGATAAAAGCCAACATACCAATCGTGACCGCCGCCGCGACAACCACGATAACCGACGGATAGACCATGGCACCTTTTACTTTTCTGACCAACTTATCAGCTTTCTCACGGTAGGCAGCCAGGCGGATCAAGATAGCATCCAGGGCACCACCGATCTCCCCCGCCTCAACCATATTGGTGTAGAGCGCGTCAAAGATTTTCGGATGGCGCGCCAGGGCATCTGATAATGTCGCGCCCCCTTGCACACCATCTTTTACCTGGCTGACAACTTTTGCGAGCGCCTTATTTTCTGTCTGCTGAGAGAGAATCTCAAGACACTGGACCATTGGAAGTCCCGCGCCAATCATGGTGGCGAACTGACGCGTAAAACGGGATATTTCTACCTTCTTGATCCCGGTACCAAACTTGATGTCCAGCTCCGGAGCTTTCTTGCTAATAGAAGTTACCAGAATTCTATTCTGCCGCAGTACCCGTTCCAGATCCGCCTTCGAGTTAGCTTTCAGCTGACCCTGGACCGCTGCGCCTGCAAGCGTTTTGCCCTTGTATTCAAATACCGGCATCAGGAAAATCCTTTCTTAGTATCCTCAAGAAAACGCAGGAGTCTTATCCCGTGACAGCATCTCGGACAACTCCTGGGTATTGTGGCTGTAGTTCATGGCATCATTCAGACTTATCTTTCCAGTCTGATAAAGTTCGGCCAGAGACTGGTTCATGGTCTTCATTCCAAATTTTTGACCTGACTGAAGCATGGAATAAAGCTGGTGTATTTTGTCGTCCCGGATTAAGGCTCTAATAGCCGGCGTCACAACCAGTATCTCCAGGGCCACAACCCGGCCGCCGCCAACCTTGGGAATCAGAGTCTGGGAGACGATTGCCTGAAGCGAAAAAGATAATGACACACGTACCTGGGACTGCTGATTTGTCGGGAAAGCATCAATTATCCGGTTGATTGACTCTGCGGCGGAGTTGGTATGCAGGGTCGCGAAGGCGAGGTGACCCGTTTCCGATATCGACAGAGCGGACTCAATAGTCTCAAGGTCACGCATCTCACCAACCAGAACAACATCCGGGTCCTCGCGAAGCGCATATTTCAGAGCGGATGCAAAGGAGGAAGTATCCGCATAGACTTCGCGCTGATTAATCAGCGCCTTCTGATGGCGATGTAGATACTCAATCGGATCCTCGACAGTGATTATGTGCACCGGGCGTTCGCGATTGATTTTGTCAATGATAGCCGCCAATGTGGTCGACTTCCCGGAACCGGTGGGACCGGTGACAAGAATAAGACCTCGTGGAAGACTGGCGAAGTCAGAGGCTACTTTCGGCAGTCCCAGTTCGTCAAATGTCTTTATCTCGTATGGAATCTGTCTTAGTACGACGGCAACATTCCCTCGCTGCAAAAAGAGGTTGCAACGAAAGCGACTCATGGACTCAATACCAAAGGACAAGTCCAGCTCGGAGTTTTGCTCAAATTTCATTTTCTGTTTTTCGCTGAGCATGGAATAAGCCAGTTTCTTGGTCTGGTCCGGAGTCAGGGGATCATAATTCATCCTCTGCAACTTACCATCGACTCGCACTACCGGCGGGGCGCCAACAGTAAGGTGCAGGTCAGAAGCATTCATCTTTACCATGTCTTCCAAAAGTTCGCGCAAACTGGCCATCAAAGAACTCCAGTATTTAAATGGGTAACCTCATCTGCCGATAACGGCAGACTGTTTTTATAGTTATCGGATGATCAGCAGGAATCTTGACCCACAAATTGGGCGCCTGAGGGGCTTGAGTTGTTGATGGATAAGGCCGTGCAGGGGACCTGTGAATAATGATCAGACCGAAGTAACCGCAATTACCTCTTCTATGTCCACTTCGCCGTTTTTGAGCTTGTCAACGGCGCACATACGCAATGAGTGCATCCCCTCTTTGACCGCCATATTGGCGATTTCAACATCTGAGGCCTTTTGCAGGATTAGGCCTTCAATGGAGTGAGTTATGGGCATCACTTCAAAAATACCGGTACGGCCGGATTTCCCGGTGTTATTGCAATCAGAACAGCCTTTACCTTTGAAGGCCCTAATTCCCTTGAGCAGGCTCTCATCGACCCGAAGATTCTCAACTTGTTGCGGGCTCAGGTTAACTTCTTCTTTACAATTCTGGCAGATTTTCCGCATCATTCTCTGGGCCATAATCAGTTTTGTGGCCGAAGCCACCAGGTAATGTGGAACACCCATATCCATCAGACGATTTATCGACGAAGGGGCATCATTGGTATGAAGCGTCGAGAAAACGAGGTGACCCGTCAAGGCCGCACGAATGGCGATCTCGGCGGTCTCACTATCACGAATCTCACCCACCATGATGATATCCGGATCCTGTCTGAGGAAGGAACGGAGAGCCGATGCAAAGGTCAGCCCAATGTCTGACTTAACCGCAACCTGGTTGATCCCCTCAAAGTTGAACTCGACCGGGTCTTCAGCCGTCATGATATTTACATCAACTGTATTGATTTGCAACAGCGCGGAATACAAAGTTGTCGTCTTACCGGAACCAGTCGGACCGGTTACAAGAATGATTCCGAACGGCGAGGCCAGTTTCTCTTCAAAGCGGTCCAGGTCCGGTTTGCGGAAGCCAAGTTTGGTGAGATCAACCTTGAGGGCCAGAGGGTCCAGAATTCGCATAACGATCTTTTCACCAAA
>JARGFS010000202.1 GCA_029211095.1 bacterium
CCTGTCCATGCCCGGTATAGAAAAGGGGCGGATCATTGTCCAATGCGAAAAACCTGACTGCGACCAGGCCAATCAACAATATGAGCGCGATCCTGGCATATTTATTTTGCATTCAAGAGCTTTCTCCGAACCTCAATTCTGCCACATCATCAGAAACTTACTTACGGTCACAATTGATATTTAAGATAGCCGGATCAGGTTATACAAGCCTTTTTTGAGGTCGTGGTCATACGAAGGCCGGTCTTCATAATTATTTTGTGCGCCCTAAGTCATTTACAGACAGCTCCTTACGGAAAGGTGAGGTCTTGACGTTGAGGTCCGGGGTAAGGTTTTGGGAGAACGGCCGGGTTGGAATCGCCTACAGCTTCATGGTATTTCTCTTCTGTATCGCACGGGCGGTCAAAATGTGACAGGAAAGAACTGCTGGAACCGTGTTAAGTTCCTGACCGACAGGCCGAATATTTCTATTGACATTGGCAACAGAATCATATTCTTGTCGATATATGAACTTGGTTTTCGGTATTGATTTTTGGCTCGGTCTTTTTTCATCGAAAAATCCCTGTACAGATTCTATGTCGGGACCGCACGCGCAATAGGGCGCTATGAACGAGTTCGTCTCGGAGGCTCTTCCAGAGTGGGAGGGTGCAGGGGATGAACATGAGTGGAGAGTAGAATGAATATCTACGTAGGCAACATGTCGTACGACACAACTGAGGACCAACTGCGTCAGGCTTTTGAAGCTTTTGGCGAAGTCACCAGTGTGAACATCATATCTGACCGCGACAGCGGCCGTCCAAAGGGATTCGGGTTTGTCGAAATGGCCGATGGCGAACAGGCTAAGGCTGCTATCGCTGGCCTTAACGCTACCGATCTTAATGGTCGTACGTTGAATGTCAACGAAGCTCGCCCGCGCGAAAATCGCGGTGGCGGCGGTGGCGGTGGTCGTAACCGCTGGTAGGTTCTAAAAAATTCGACTGTTGAAAGAGACAGTTGCCAGAATCTATAAAAGACCGGTCCTTGACCGGTCTTTTTTTTGTCTCATTTTTGGGTCAAAGATCAATCGGGAGCGGATGGATTCGTTTCACGCGCGATCTGCTTATGTTTTTCTGACTTGGTCCGGTAGGTAGAATCACCGGTTGATTCAAATAGTGACTTGTAGTATCCGGCAAGAAAGATATGGGCAAAGTAGTTTTGAGAATGTCTGGATTCGACCAATTTGGCCAACTCCATTGCTTCGGAGGACCTTCCGGCTCTCTGGTAGGCCAGAGCCAGATGAATGGCACCCAGCATGTTGTGGGGATGATCCTGATAAAATCGGGTGTAATGTTCAATAGCGGTGCGGGGGTCTCCCCGGCTCAGAGCAACCGAGCCCTGTTCAAATTCGGTCAGCGGCACAGTTGCATCCGGAACCCGGAACAGACCGATCAACAGGTCACTGACCAGAACCTGGGTAATTTTTGTCGCCCGGGCTAATTGCGGGTAGTCCTTTTGGGCCCTGGTCCAGTTGGAATTGTCCGCGATCACATGACTGACCGGAAATCGCGAGAAAAGATCTTCCTGTTGATTGGAAAGACCAAACATGTAGATAACTCCCTTGAGTTTATTGTCTATATTCATGGCCGCCATGAAGGGACCGGTGGTTACGGCGCCCGGGTCCAGAATCTCTGAGAACTCCGCGTTGTACTGTTTCAGGTTCCGTCCCGATTGAGTCAGCCCGTCATATATCCTGACAGGTTGCGCCACCAGCACGCCAACCCCGAGCAGGGCCAGCAGACCGATGACTATCCGCCCGGCAAGAAATCTTGGGCGGGCTTTCAGCCACAAAAAGAGAAGCGTAGTCAGGACCAGAGCAAACGAACCGACCAGCAGAATTGATGGCGTGTCCGGGACAAACCGCCCCGCCCCCAGATCGAAATAGATGGCTATCTGGGTGGCCGCAAACCAGAGGACTAAAAAGATCGCCAGCCAGACCGGCCAGGCAAATCTTTGGCGAAGCTGCACTTTCTCGCCAAGAAGAGAGAAGCCCAGCAGGACCAGCCCGGAGAGCGGCAGGAAAAGAAAGAGGGCGTAGCGAAGTGGACGGTAGAAAAACGGCATTAATCCTGCCACGCCAAGAATTAACCAGGAAAGACAGAAGAGAGTCTGGATTCTCTCCGGGGTCGGCTTTTTCTTCCAGTCGAAATTGAGCAGGACCAAAACCAGGCAGATAACCCCAATCAGCCCAATGAACGGGGTGTACTCATGGAGCCCGGAATCGCCGCCGTAAGTCAGAAGCATCTTGAGGAAGTTCATCGGCGAACTCAGTCCGGGTGGCGAAGGATACATTTCAACCGACTGCTCGAAGTAATAGCTCATCAACAGACTGAGGCTCCCCCGATAGAAGAGCAGCAGGTAGAGTCCGACTGTGGCCAGAAAACCGGCCGCGGCATTTATGGCCGGGAGTAAAAGACGTTTTCTGTAGACATAAAACAGCGTGACTGCCAGCGGTCCGGCCAGAACAAGCCCGAATAGTTTTCCTGACAGAGCGGCCAGCGCGACCAGCCCACCGGCCAGAATCTGACCCCAACCGGCCTGGTGGTATCGTATCGTGACCCAGAAGGTCAGGCCGGACAGAAAGATCAGGCCGTTCTCCAGAAAGGGAAGGCGTCCGTAAAAGAAGAGCGTACTGTTTATCAGCAATAGAAGCGAGGTCAGGTAGACCGGGATGAGGTTGTCTTTTTTGTAAAAGGCCATAAGGAAAAAGGTGAGGCCAGCCAGGTGAAGCAGCAGTGAAGAGATATTGGCGGTGACCCGGGAGACACCGGCGGTGGAGAATAGAATGAACGAGATGGCTGAGATCAGGGAGTTCTTGAATATGTCCCATCGATGGAAGTCGAATGGATTGGCGTCTTCGTACAATACCGCGTTGCGGGCAAAAAAGGTCAGGTTGTACGGGTCAGTGATTTGGGCCTGCCCATGTCCGGTGTAAAAGAGGGGCGGGTCTGCATCCAGATTAATGAATCGGGCGGCCACCAGGAAAAGAATCAACAGAATGGCGCTGTATCTAATCGTCTTAGTCACCGAATTGCCCCCCCACAGAGGGTTTCCGATTCCTGCGACTCCTCTTTTGTTGTTTGAGCGCATATCTTGAAAGAAGAGTTCCGGTGAGAACCAAACAAGGTTTTTTTCATCCGGGTGGCCGGGACAAACTTGTTTGTCCCGGATTAGTGATGGAATCACGCCCAAACGAGTTTGGGCGTGGCACCCGGCGTCTGCCGCCCACAGGACACCCCGTTTTATCCTTTTTGCCCTAAAAGGGGACGCAGAACCTCCCTAGTCGTATACAATCACCC
>JARGFS010000203.1 GCA_029211095.1 bacterium
CTGACCGGTGGATCCGTCAATGATTAGCTTGGAGAGAATTGTTGATCCCGGTACCGCTTTCTCAATCACGCGCCTTATTTTCTTGAGTTCTTCCATTAGATGCGACTTGGTGTGGAGTCGTCCGGCTGTGTCGACCAGCAGAATGTCGGCCTGGCGCGCTCTGGCCGCCTGAGCGGCATCGAAGGCAACCGATGCCGGATCGGCCCCTTCCTGCGACCTGACAACATCTACTTTGGCACGTTCTGCCCAGATGCTAATCTGGTCAATAGCAGCGGCCCGGAAAGTATCGCAGGCCGCGATGACAACTTTCTTCCCCTGTCCGGACAGATTGGTGGCCAGTTTACCTATGGTGGTGGTTTTTCCCACGCCATTAACCCCCACAATCAGCCAGACGGTCGGTTTGGTCTCGGATGGCATTTCGTTTTGGTGATTGGACAGGAGAATGTTTTGAATCTCCTGTTTCAGCAGATCAAGAACCTGTTCCCCTTCGGTCAGATTCTCCTTAGTGGCTCGTTCCCGAACCGTCTCGATCAGCCGCATGGTCGCCTTTACGCCCACGTCGGCTTCAATCAGTATCTCTTCGATCTCCTCCAGAAGATCATCATCGATCTTCCGGCGAAGAACCACCTTTGATATCTTCCCGAGGATGTTGTCCTTGGTTTTGGACAACGACTCCTTAAGTTTCTGGAACGGATTTAGCATCTTGTCCCGATGCCTTACGATTCACTGTCAGTTTCGGCAGCGATCTCCGGATTCAATCTGTCCTGTACCGGCTGCGGGACCTCAACGTCCTGTGGGACCTCAACGTCCTGAGGGACTTCTGCGTCTTCGTTTTCGGACAGAGTTTCAAGATTCACTCCGTCGCTTTCATCATCATCATCGGCGTCGGCGTCGGAGAATTTGACTCCAACCAGTTTCGATATCCCCGGCTGGTCCATGGTCACGCCATAGAGGTTCTCGGCAGCTTCCATGGTGATCTTATTGTGCGTGATGACAATAAACTGGGTCTGCCGACTGAACGAGGCAATCATATTGAGGAACCTGTGACAATTGGCATCATCCAGCGGGGCATCAATTTCGTCAAGGATGCAATAAGGGGAAGGCTTGACGAGGTAGAGGGCGAACAGCAGCGATATCGCTGTCAGAGCGCGCTCTCCGCCGGACATCATGGTAATGGGGAGCAGTTTCTTGCCGCGAGGGCGGGCGATGATTTCAATTCCCGATTCCAGTGGTTTGCTGGGATCTTCCAATCTGAGTTCTGCTTCGCCGCCACTGAACAGTTCCAGGAACAGCTTCTTGAAATTCTCTTGTACTCTGGCGAATGCCTCCTGAAACAGTTCCCGAGCGGTCTGATTGATTTTGGAGATAGTTGACTCCAAATCAGCTTTGGCTTTTATCAGATCAGTCAGGTGTTCGTTGAGGAACCTCTCCCGCTCTGCAGCTTCGTTGTACTCTTCAAGAGCAAGCAGGTTCACGGCCCCAAACTTCTTGGCCGCCTCTTTCTGCTCGTGGAGATGTTTTCTGGCCTGCTCGGAGTCCAGTTCCTGCTCCGGCGGCTGCACTTCGGCGGTGCGGATATCTACTTCATAGTCTTCCTGGATTCGCTCAACAACGGTGCTGATCTCCGATTCCAGACTGTTGAGGCGCAGGTCAAGTTTATGCAGTTCAGTGCTGGAGTCTTCGCGGGCGGAACGAAGCTCCTTCATCATCTTTTCATGACCGTTGATCTTTTCAAGCAGGTCGCCCTGTTTTACTTTCAAGGCGGTCTGTTTTTCCGTTACGCCGCTTCTGGTCTCAAAGACCTCCTTGAGGTCTGTCTCTTTTCTGGCTACCGTCTGCTCCGCATTCTGAATATCAGCATAAGCAGTTTCGATCTCAGCTTTTTTGGCCGAGACCGTGTTGTTTATTTCCTGCTGCAGCTCCTGCTGATGTGTGATTTTGCTCGCGGATTGCTCAATCCTGCTTTTCACTTCAACAATCCGGACTTGCAGTCGTGAGACTTCTTCCGAGGCTTTCAACGAAGCTGATTCAAGGTCTTCCAGGCGCACGCCGGATTTGGTCAGGGTCTGCATCAGGTTTTCTTTTTGATCGGCCAGCTGCGTGTAGTCCAGGCCGAGCGAGTATTGTCTTCCACGGATTGTTTCAAGCTTGGCGCGCTGTTGTTTGGCTTCGCGCTCCAGCCGCTCCATCTCTGTCCGGGAACTCTTCTGTTCGTAGCCGATCTGATCAATACTCTTCTGGCAGGAGGCAAGTTCTTCCTGAAGACTCTCAATGTTCCCGGCCAGGTTGGCTGACTCCGCCCTGAGCGAACCGATAGTCGCCGTAATCTGGTTTCGGCTCGTTCCGTTTTCACCCAGTCTGATCTCCAGGCTGGCGAGAGTTTTTTCTTCTTCAGCTACTTTTTCTTTCCTTCTGAAGAGGGGGAAAGAGTCGTCCGAACCACCGGTGACGATATTTTTGCCATAGACAGTCCCATCAGTTGAGACAGCCATGAAACCATAGGGAAGTCTTTCCAGCAGATCGACAGGTGTGGTGTCCGTCGGTTTGAAGATAGCAATGCGCGCAAGGATGGCCTGCATTAGTGGTTTTAGGTTCTCATCGGTGGAGACAAAGGCGTCCAGCCAACCAACAAACCGCTCATCTTTGATCTCAGGCCGTTTCACCACCGGATTGATCATGCCGGTATCCGGGACCAGAATACCGATTCGGCCGGATCGATTCTCTTTCAGAAATTTGATTATCTGCTCGGCAGTGCCGCGATTGTCGCAAATTAGGAAGCCGGAGATTTCACCCAGGCCGGCTTCGAGAGCGATTTCCATCCCGGCAACCGGTACAAATTTCTCGGCCACCGTTCCGGAGATGCCCGGCCACCGCTCACGTTCTTCCATTGCGGCCACGACACCGGAATCATGCCCCTCAAAATGAAGGATCATATCCTCAAGCAGGTCTTTTCTGGCCTGGCATGCTTCGACCGAAGAATTCAGAGTGGCCTGTTCATTGTTCAGCCGCTCGCTCTCTTCCAGGGCAGCCTCCAACCGTCCGGTAACCTCTGACAGTTGGCGCTCGGTTTCGCTCTTGCGGTTTTGACAGCCGTCGTATGCCTGGCGTGCCTCACTCATTTTCTCTTTAAGTTCATCCAGCCTGGTCGACTCAAACTGGCAGCCGGTTTCAAGATGAGCAATCAGGTCCGAGAGCTCTGTCTCCTGAGACTTGAGGTTCTCTTCTTCGGTGCGGCCGGAGGATAGCTTTCCTTCAAGCTCAATCAGCCGATGGTTTTCCTGATCCTTCGAGGCGCGGGCCGCAAGCAGGTT
>JARGFS010000204.1 GCA_029211095.1 bacterium
GGTTAATCAGGGGAAGATAGTTTTTCCTTAATTTTATCAGATACAATTATTGGGAGGAAAGATGAAAAGAGCGCTCACGATTACTTTAATGTTAACAATTCTGGTGGTAGCAGCTGTCTATGCATCGCAGATTGTCGGCCCGCCCGAAGACTCATTTGACATGAGTAAAATGCCAAAAGATGCAGGGTTGTCGACTACCGGAATTTTAGCTGGAGAGACAGTTATGATCTCTCAGCTTGACCGTTCCAAATTTCCCGTTATTGAAATGTACGTGGACGCCCTGGATGATCAGGGCAGCCCGATTGGTGGTTTGACGGCCGCTGACTTTTGCGTCAGTCAGGATGGCTCACCGGTCAATTTCCAGGTTACGGAAGTCGGCTCTCAGGGCTGTGCGATATCAGTTTGTATTGTAATTGATATAAGCGGATCAATGTCGTTTACTGATATTCTGTATGCTAAGAATGCGGCAAAACAGTTTGTCGACAGTATGGATACATTTGACCGAGTGGCAATTGTATCATTCGGTTCTTGTGTCGATACGGTCCATAATTTCTCAAGTGATAAAATCTCACTCAAAGCCGCAATTGATGCTGCCTATACCGGAGGCTCCACGGCCGCTCACGATGGAATCTGGCTTGGTCTTGACTTGACTGCTTCCGAGCTGGGGAGTAAGGCAGTAATAGCCTTTACTGACGGGTGGGAGAACAACAGTGATGGTTGCTGGCCTCCACCTATAGGCTTGGAGTGGGATCCTGTCGACTCCGTCTATATCTACCCGACCGATTCCACTATTCTCTGCGACAAGGCGAATGCGTCCGGTATTCCGATCTATTCGATTGGTGTTAATGCCAATGCTTATATGGATGCATTCTGCGCCTTCTCGGCCGGTTCCGGCGGCTACTGTATCACCGGAGCGACATCGGATCAGATTGGCCAGATTTATTCTGAAATAAAGGCCCGCCTCTGCAGTCGGTATTTCATCACCTATACCAGTCCCGATGCTGTCGAAAACGGTGATCAGCATTCAATCGAGGTCTGTATCGGTTCTCCCGCTTGCACGCCTTGTGACACGGCAACTTATTGGGAAGAACAGGGTCCGGCTCTGTTCGCCGATCCGACAACAGAACTGCTGAGTCAGCACTGCCAGATGCCCGGCAACGACATTACCTTCTGCGCTTCGGTAATTGACACTGTTCCGCCGATGCTTCAGAATGTAACACTCTTCTATCGTCAGACTGGCACCAGTGTCTACGGTTCAATGGCCATGAGTAATAATGGTGGCGATCTATACTGCGCCACATTGCCAGGAGCCATGTTCCCGGTCGGTATGCCCGGCGTGGATTACTATATTACAGCTTCGGATGGTATTCAGACTGTCTCGTACCCTGGATTTAACCCACAGGCATATCCGAAGGTAGTGACTATCTGTCCCAACGATGTCCCGGCGATTATGCATACTAAGCCGCCCTGTCAGAGTGGCTCAGACATTGATGTTTTCGCTACAATTAGTGACTCGATTGATTACGTCGCTCGCGTCATGCTTTTCTATCGCAAGTCAACAGACATATTATATGACAGCACGGCCATGGCAAATACTTCCGGCAACAGTTACCATGGAGTCATTCCGGCTGCAGTAGCAACAAATGCCGGGGTTGACTACATCATTCGTGCCTGGGACAACTATGGAAGTATGGCCGCAGCCGGTAAGTATACTACCTGTGACGATAGTTCATGCTTCACACCGGTGGATACAACCGGTCTGCCGTATACAGTTTTTGTCCTGGGAGCGGAATATAACAGTTCTGTTATTCCGGTTGGAACCGAGATAGGCATTTTCGATGGCGCGCTTTGTGTTGGGAGCGGAGTCTATGAGGGTAGCTGGCCGGTCAAGATCACTGCCTGGAAGGGTGACCCCGGAAACCAAGTGCCCGGATTTACTTCCGGAAACCCGATGTCATTCCGTTACTGTTTCAGCGGCCTCATTGAGGACGCCTATATTGGTCAGATTGTCGAGGGGGATGGAACCTTTGACTTTGGTTCCAAGACTCAACTGTATCTGACTGATGAGGTTTGCATGGCCATCAGAGGCAATATGTGGCAGTGGGTCTCGTTCTACAAAGAACCGACAAACCCGGCTGTGACATCGGTCTTTTCGACTGTCGATTCACTTGTTGAAGTAATAGATGACGAGGGGCACACGTATATTCCTGCCTGGGGTGTCAACACTATTGGTGATGTGGACATTCGCAAGGGGTATGCGGTCTTTGCTACCAGGTCATCCTCGCTATGTATGCCATCCGGAATTGCTGCCGATGCGTGCAGCACATACTACGGACTTGCGCTGAAGCGAAATCGATGGAACCTTATCCCGTATCTGCTTCCCAATTGCCAGCCGATAACATCGGTCTTTACCGGTATTAGTTCCGACATTGATGAATGCAAGATGCACACTGGCCAGACCTATGTACCGAGTATTCCGTACGATGATATCGGATCGATGTGCCCATCGTTCGGGTATCAGGTCTTTGTAACGGACGGCAGCGGTGATCTTCCCTTGGATTACTGTCAATCTGCACCGGTTGCTCCGGCCCCCAAAGATCATTCAGCGAGGGCTTCGGTAACTGATCCGGTTCACTTTGTGCCGGTTGATCCGACCGGATTGCCATACTCTGTTATAGTGGATCTCAGTCCGTCGACAGTGAGACCACAGATAGGGGATGAGATCGCGGTTCTGGATACCAACTTCCGCGATGCCAGCGGTGAACAGTATCTGTGCGTGGGAGCTTCTGTGTACGAAGGCAAGGATACTGTTTTGATTACTTGCTGGCAGAGTGATCCGGCGCACAACCTGCCGGGGTTCTCCCTTTCATCACCGATCACGGTGGTCTATTGGGATCAGTCAGCCAATATTGGCATGACTACCGGAGGTGCACCGCCCAATTTCTATCCCGGACACACTGGCGGCACTTTTGGCAGCAACAATATGACCGCGATTAGTCTGGCTATTGACCAGTTGACCGGTGTTGTTAGAACCGAAGTGTCAGACCTTCCGAAGAGATTCGAGTTGGCCCAGAACTACCCCAATCCATTTAACCCCTCGACTGAAATACGCTTCGCCGTACCCGACCGGAGCCATGTGAAGTTGGAGATATTCAATCTCAATGGGCGTAAAGTGGTTGATCTGGTA
>JARGFS010000205.1 GCA_029211095.1 bacterium
CCGATGGTTATCAAGACCGGGCGTTTTGGACGATTCATGGCCTGTTCCGGTTATCCTGATTGCAAGACAACCATGCCGATTACGATGGGGATAGACTGTCCTAAAGATGGATGCAAGGGGGAAGTGGTTGAGAAAAAGACCCGAACACGCCGGATGTTCTATGGCTGCTCCAAGTATCCCGAGTGCGATTTTGCCAGTTGGGATATGCCGGTCAATCGGAGCTGTCCGGTTTGCAATAATTACTACCTGCTGGCCAAGACTTCCAAAGTAAAAGGGGAGTTCTTCCGCTGTCCTGAGTGCAAAAATGACTTTACCGAAGACCAACTTCAGCCCAAAGAGAAGGCGGAGCAGAAGTAAGCGATCGGATATTTCTGAGGCTGGTTCCGGTCAGAGGCAGATAATAAATTGACCTGACCAGATGATTTCGATACTTTCAGCCTATGCTGACCAACGCACTACAGGGTTTTCTAAATCATATCAGTAATGAGCGGAGTTTTTCCCCCCGTACCATTGAGGCATACCGGCGCGACCTGATCGCCTGGGTTGAGTTTCTTACCGAGCAGCTTGAGCGGGCTCCTTCCAGTAAGCCCAATGATCCGATTTTCTTACGGATGTTTCTCCGCCAGAAGAGCGCGGAGAAGCTGTCAAACCGCTCATTGGCCCGGTTCATCTCTTCCCTGTCAACATTTCAGAAATTCCTTTTGTCGCGCCCCAAAATGCGTCCGTACATATTTGAGTTGCCCCGGATGAAATTTGACAAAAAACTGCCCGAGTTTCTGACCCAGGGGGATGCCCGGAAGCTCTTTGATGGCAAGGAGAAAGTTGCCGGTCGGCAAAAGTACCCGCTTTACAGAGATTTCCTGATTATCGCTCTGTTATATGCAACCGGTATCCGCAGGGAAGAGGCTGCTTCGCTGAAGCTGGAGGATATTGACTTTGCGGCCAGAACGCTTTCTGTCCTGGGTAAGCGGAATAAAGTGAGAGTAGTGCCAATCGGAGATGCTGCCTTTGAGGATTTGACATCGTATCTTGAGTGCCGTCGAGAATTTATAGAGGAAAAGGAATCTCTCTCCCGTCACCTTTTTCTCAACAGAAGTGGCGACCGGCTGTCGGTCAGGTCCATCGACCGCGTCGTAAAAAAATTTGGACGGCTGAAAGGTCTGGACATGACCCCGCACATGCTCAGGCATTCGTTCGCCACCCACCTGTTAGAAAATGGAGCGGACCTGATGCTGATTAAGGAAGTTCTTGGTCATGCCTCGCTGTCAACAACACAGCAATACACGCATGTTACGGCCGAAGCTATGAAAAAAGTATACAAGAAAGCGCATCCGCGCTCAGGCTCTTGAGAATAGGACCCAAAAGATGAAATATCATGCTACTACAATAATTGGAATGATCCACAACGGAAAAGCAGTCATGGCCGGAGATGGACAGGTCTCGTATGATGACACCGTCCTGAAAGCGACCGCCACCAAAATACGCACTATGCACGACGGCAAAATTTTGGCCGGGTTTGCCGGGACGGCTGCCGAAGCTCTGGCCCTGTTTGAACTGCTGGAGAAGAAAATTGAAGAGCACTCCGGGAATCTCCAGAGAGCCGCTGTGGAACTGGCCAAAGAGTGGCGTACCGATAAGATTTTGCAGAAACTGGAAGCTATTATCGCCATCACTGACAAGAAGCATATCTTCCTGGTAAGTGGCACCGGTGATGTGATTGAACCGGATGATGGAATTATTGCTATTGGGTCTGGTGGGACATACGCCCTGGCTGCGGCGCGTGCCTTAGTAAGGACCAATCCCAAAATGTCAGCTGAGAAAATCGCCCGTACGGCAATGGAAGTGGCCGCTGGAATCTGTGTCTACACTAACAACAATATCAAACTGGAAATACTAAAATGAGAAATGGCTACCCTACGCCGCTTGAGATTGTCGAATACCTCAACAAATATGTGATTGGTCAGGAGAAAGCAAAAAAGTCGGTGGCAATTGCTCTTCGCAACCGGTGGCGCCGTCAGAACGCTCCCGATGATATCCGCGATGAGATAATGCCCAATAACATCATTATGATGGGACCAACCGGTGTCGGCAAGACGGAGATCGCCCGCCGCCTGGCCGATCTGGCCAAAGCTCCGTTCACGAAAGTTGAAGCTTCCAAGTATACTGAGGTCGGGTATGTCGGACGTGATGTAGAATCGATGGTTCGTGATCTGACCGATATAGCCGTCAATATGATCAAGCTGGAGAAATCCAAAGACCTCCATGAAAAGGCGGAGAAGAACACCGCTGAGAGACTTCTTGATATGCTTCTTACTCCCGTCTCTCCCAAACCAGCCAACGAGATTCAGTCCGCTGACGGGGGCACAATCTCCCGCACCAGAGATAAACTTCGCAAGAAGTTGATTGCCGGTGAGCTCGATGAGCGTGAAGTGGAAGTTGATTCCACCCAGTCGCAGATGCCGGTGGTTGAGATATTCTCCCCGATGGGGATGGAGGAGCTGGGCATTAATTTCCAGGAGATGTTTTCCGGCCTGATGCCCAAGAAGACGCGTCGCAGAAAAATGCCAATCAAGGAGGCTCGCCGACTACTGCACAATGAGGAACTCAACCGTCTGGTTAATATGGATGAAGTGATTGCCGAAGCGCTGGAAAGAACTCAGGAGTCAGGAATTATCTTTATTGATGAGATCGACAAAATAGTGGGAGCGGATGGCAAGACCGGTCCCGATGTCAGCCGCGAAGGGGTCCAGCGAGACATTCTTCCGATTGTCGAGGGTTCCGGTGTTATGACCAAGTACGGTCTGGTCCGAACAGACCATATTCTGTTTATAGCGGCCGGAGCTTTTCACGCTTCGTCCCCCTCTGATTTGATCCCGGAACTGCAGGGGAGATTTCCCATCCGGGTTGAGCTTGATTCATTGACGGCCGAAGAATTCGAGCGCATTCTAACCGAGCCAAAGGCGGCCCTGGTAAAACAGTACCAAGCTCTTCTCAAATCAGAAGGGGTTGACCTTGGATTCACCAAACCGGCCATTAAAAAGATTGCCCACTTTGCCGAGCGGGTGAACTCTGAATCTGAGAATATTGGCGCTCGAAGACTGCATACGGTCCTTACAACCCTGCTGGAAGACATTCTTTTTGATCCAC
>JARGFS010000206.1 GCA_029211095.1 bacterium
CGCCCCTGGATTGAACTGGACTCACTCTCCCCGTTCACCTATACCAGCGTGCGCAATGGTGTGGTCGACAGCCTGATAGAACCGGGTGATACAGTCTATTTCTCTTTCAGCGCTCGGAATTGGATGCGTCCCACTTTTGGGGCCACCGCCACCCTGACCGGGAACAATCCTGACATAACCATAAACGATGATCATGCTGTGCTGGCGACCTCGCTGTTTGGAACCGGACCTTACACCAATGGGTCCAATGATACTATCAGTTTCATCATGCCGGATTCAATTCAGCCGATTGTGGATTCGTTCTTTGTGACCATTGAAACCGATTCAACCATTGGGAGTGCGGCCAAATTCTCAAATACCTTTGCCTTTGAACTGCGGCTGGGTTCGCCGGCTATCCTGATTGTCGATGATGATCGTGGGGGCAGCAATGAGCAGGCCTATGTCGAGGCTTTGGGGCGGATGCGCTTACCGGTTGCTGTCTGGAATGTTGTTTCGTCCGGCAAACCGACGGCAGCTGATCTCAACAAATACTCAATGGTTTTCTGGGTAAACGGATGGAATCCCGGAGTGCCGCTTACCGAACAGGACATGACCGCTATGAAGAGCTTCATGAACGGCGGCGGTAATCTCTTCCTCTCAACCGATACCTCAGGTGTATCACTGATGGGAGCATTGGATGCCTCATTCATGACAGACTATCTCCATACCCAGTATGCCGGATCCGATCTCAAATGGTTTATTCTGACGGGCAGTTCCGGTGATCCCATTTGGGGCGGACTGAGATCAATCGTGGTCAATGCTCTCTGGCAAACTTCCCCTCTATTGACACCAATCAACGGGGGAGAGACAGCCTTAGTATTGGGTGACACCAACGATGTGAAGGGCGTCTGCGGAGTCTCATACTCAGGCACCTTCAAATCGATAGTCACAACCTTTCCACCGGAGTCAATCAATAATAACCAGGTTGGGTTTGACCCTATCGACTCCCTGATGACGCGCGTGATTGAGTTCTTTGGGCTCGGATTCAAGACCGGTGTAGCCGAAGATCGCTCTCGGGCGGTTCTGCCACAGTCGTTTACATTAGAACAGAACTATCCCAATCCGTTTAATCCCTCAACCAATATCTCCTACACAATCAAAAAGAAGCCGGGGACAAAAGGACCAATCAAATCCAAATTGGCAATCTTTAATCTCTTAGGCCGCGAAGTGCGGGTTTTGGTCGACCAATTCCAGTCCCCCGGCCGCTATTCGGTCAGCTGGGATGGGCTGACAACTCAGGGGACCAAAGCCTCTTCGGGAATCTATTTCTACCGCCTGACCTTCGGTGACCAAAGCCAAACCAGGAAAATGGTCCTCCTGAAGTAATCCCTCTCGCAAATTTCGGGCATTCAAATCATGGGCCGCCTTATGGTGGCCCTATTTTGTTGTTAGACAAGTGCTTATATGTGGCCGGAAAGTGCTAAACTCTTCAAGAAATCATCTTGACATTCCGACAATTTAGCTATATACTTCGAGTGAAAATGAAAATCGTTTTCATTTAGACTATTGGGAATGAGATGAAAGAGTTTTTGAGAACCAAGGGATTTAAGATGACTCCTCAGAGGGAGTTGATTTTCAGGTCCTTTTTTGAAATGGAACAGCACGTTTCTGTTGATGAACTTTATGATAAAGTCCGCTCGATAGATCGATCAATCGGATACAGCACTGTCTGGCGTAATCTGAAATTGATCTGCCGGGTCGGATTGGCCCAGGAAGTCAGCATGGGGGATGGGATCACCCGCTACGATCGCCTCACCAGAGTTCCGCACGGCCATCTCTTTTGTCTGGGTTGCAAGAAAGTGATAGAGTTCAACGCGGACCAGATTGTTGGTGTGTTGGCTCAGACAGCGGTGGAAAATGACTTTTCCAACAAGGGCTTCAAGGTTGAAGTTCAGGGTTTCTGTGCTGAGTGTCGCGCGAAAGGGGCGGTCGACAGTTTTGAGACCGAGAGTGTCTCTTAGTTCGGTCTGCCGCGGGTCAGCAACAGGATGGTTGTTGGGCCTGTTTATTGTATGTCTGGTTTTTGTCTCCTGCGGCGATAGTCACAATTGGACAAAGAACCAGAAACAAGGAAAGAGAATTTACGAAGCTTTGTGTGATCGCTGCCACAACTTGATTGATCCGACCGAGCACACCGATGCGGAGTGGGCAAAGGCCGTCCCAAGATATGGCACGAAACTAAAACTGAAAAACAACGAGATTGCGTGGGTGGTGGATTATCTGTCGGCCGCCAACGACAAAACAAAATAGAGGAACTAAAAGAAGATGACACCGTTGGACAAAATGCTTCCCGGCCAGAAAGGGAAAGTGGTCGGTTTTTCCGATGATAATCGGGTTTCTCGAAGGCTTATGGAGATGGGTATGCTTCCCGGCAGCTCAATTGAGTATATCCGTAATGCCCCGCTACATGATCCTATGGAAGTTCAGGTAGGGGAATGTTGTTTGTCGCTTCGCCACGCCGAGGCCTCGTTGGTACATATCGAAGTCGACGAAGCTTAACGTCTGGAATCCGCCGTGGTTGATTCGGTCAAAAGGGAAAGCCAAAAGTCGACGGGCTTAATCGCTATCTGCGGCAATCCCAACTGCGGAAAAACCACTATCTTCAACGCCGTTACCGGCCTCAATCAGCAGGTTGGCAACTATTCCGGCGTCACTGTTGAAAAAGTGACCGGTACTTTTACGGCCGAGTCAGATCACAAGGAAAAGTACACTCTGGTAGATATACCGGGTACTTATTCCCTCTCCGCCTTTTCTCCCGATGAATATATCGCGGCCTCTTCGCTCTACTCCGGAATAGATGGTGAGCGTCTCCCGGACTCAATTATCTGTGTCATAGATGCTACCACTCTGGAGCGTTCTCTCTACTTGTTGCTGCAGGTCCTGCAGATTGGGAAGCCGGTTGTAGTGGCCATAAATATGATTGATATTGCCCGGCGGCGTGGTCATGATGTCGATTGCGAGCTTCTCTCGCAGCAGTTAGGCGGGCTTCCCGTCATACCGATTGTCGCCAACAAGGGAACCGGGATCAGTCAGTTGAAAAGTGCGGCAGCGGCAGCCGTGAGTGGTGACCAGCAGGTCTC
>JARGFS010000207.1:0-395 GCA_029211095.1 bacterium
CACTGCCGCCGTATCCCCCACATCCCCCAAAGCCCAGCAGACCCGCTGGACAACCAGCGGTTCGGGGCGCGAGAGGGCCGGTATGAGATACGGGAGCGATGGAGACCCGATCTTCTTGAATATCTGGATTATGGTCAGACGTTCCCGGGCTGATTTGGTGGTGAATTTGTCGATTAAATGCGGCGATATCTCCGCTCCCAGAGCGGCCAGCGAGTCAATGGCCGGCTGTACCTGATCACGGTACTTGATCTCCCCGGATGAAGCAATTACAAATATAGAGTCAACGATACTGTTCGGAACCGTTTGAGCCTGAGAAGATGCTGCGATCATACAGGCAAGAACGAGAATCAGCAGACTGGTGGGAATCACATATTTCAAACGGGTCGTCACTCTGT
>JARGFS010000207.1:405-3099 GCA_029211095.1 bacterium
GTTTCCTCCGTACTGTCAGGCGGGTCCAATTCAATATCCAGACCTCCACCCCATTTGGATTTGGTGCGCCAGTAATAATTATCGCGTCCATTGCCGGCGTATTGGTCGGTTCCGGCCAGATCAATAAACAGCCCGATTGATCCGTACTCACGACGGGGGTTTCCATACCCCTGGCTGTTTTTGGGATTCCTGATGAAATAGCGATCTTCGCCGAGGTTGTCAATCAGCAGTCCAAACCCATTGGCCGACCCGGCCGCCTGCGACAGATCATAGGCGGTGTAAGTATCATCCCCCCCACGATCCAGAAGTATTCCGCAGGAGTAGTCATGCCCGCACCCCTGAGAGACCCCCTTGGAAAAATAGGAATCGTTGCCGGCATCATCGACAAGGATACCATTGGACATATGCGTTCCCGCCCCCTGTGCATATTGGAAAGAGTGGTAACTGTCATTCCCCTCTCCGTCATAGATCATACCCAATGACCACCAGTAGCTGGATGCTTGTCCAAAGATATCAGTCTTGTAGTTGTCGTTCCCGGAGCCATCAATAAGAGCCCCCACGCCTCCGGACAAGACCGGGCGGAGACCAATCGAAAAACCCTGGGCGAAAGAATAAAAATGGTCAGCATATCTGAGAATATCTTTGTACTTACCTCCGGCGTAGTAGTCATCGTTGCCTTCGGTGTCAAACAGCAGACCGTAACCTTCGGTAAAGGCAAAGCCCTGGGCATTCAGCGCCGCCCGATAGCTGTCACGCCCTCCCTCATCGATCAGCAAGCCAAGACCAAACACCCCGGCCCCCTGCAGGAAGGAGTCACCCCGATACTGGTCATCCCCTTTGGCATCATACAGCAGTCCAAAACCAAAATAGCCGGACCCCTGTGCAAATGACTTTCCGCTATAGATATCATCCCCTTCAAAGTCAAATAGCAGACCGGCGGAAAAACAGCCGGAACCGATAGTATAATCCGACTGAGCGCGATATAGATCATTTCCGCTCATATCAATAATGACCACCGGATGCGGATTGGCTGGATCGTAAGAGAGGTCGTAAACATCATCACCACCAAAATCCAGAATGAATTTATAGTCACCGTGATAGTAGTCGTTGCTGGTCCCCCCTACCGCCCAACCGGGCTGCCGACCAAGAAAACTGGACAGATCAGCGTTGTCAGGGACAAAGCCTTTCTTGGAGAGGATATCAGACGGATTCAGGGAACCGGATCGAATCATCTGTCGAAGGTTGCTGGCCTCCAGGAGCATCTCCCTGGCCATGTCGATACCGGCGGCAACGATCGGGTCCTTTTCAATACTTCGCCCAAACTCAGCAAACTTTTCGGCGCTTTCCATCTCAGCATTATCAAGAGAATCTATCGCCTCTATTGAAAGGAACTCCTCTTCCTCATGGATGACCAGTAGCTCCTTGAACTCTTTGCGGAGAAATTGCCTCTGTTCCCGGGAGAGGGCGCTTAGAGAAGCTTCGGTCGACTTGGGCAGGATGACATCTATATGAATAGCCGCTTTGCTCAGCAGCTGCCCCAACGTAGGGTCGGTGTAGTACAAATTGTATGTCCGCTGCATTTCTGCGGCACTGGGTCGGTACGCCTTCCCGCGACTATTTTGCGATGACCGGACCATATCCTGAAAGAGAACAGAGGCCAGAATTTCCGGCTGTCTTTTGACATGAGCTTTCCTGATAGAGGCTGAGTAGGCGATCATCCCCAGCGGCTCTTTCATCAATTCCGTAACTACACCCAGCCGAAAGGAGTCTGGTTCCGTATAGTCCGGGCGAAAAGAGAGATCGCCTGGTTTCAGGCAAAGATATTCCGTAAGGAGGCTGAGACCTTTCATCTCGCGGCTCTCAGACGGCTCCTGAGCATTAACCAGACTGGCCAGAAACAGACATCCGGCCCAGAAAAAGAGTAGGATAGATTTGTTCATAATCAGATTATCGGGGCCTGGCGGTTCGGAATCAACTATTAATAAACTGACCGACCTGGTCAACAGGCCAAAAAAAAGGCGCCCCAATGGGGCGCCTTTTAATCATCGCAAGTTGATCAGATCAACCATTCACGTCGTCAATAGTGTTAACGAGCGCTCCAAGATGATCAATAGTCCAGGTATCAACAGTAGCATCGTCATCCAAATCGGCAGCAGCCGTAGCCAGGAAAGTATTGGCGGTGGCGGCGATTGAATACTGGTACTGGTTGTTGTTCATTACTTCGACACCAATGTCAGCAAAAGTACCACCGGTGTTGGCAGCAATTGTGGCACCATCATCACCATAGGTAGCCGGAACAACGCCCTGACGGAAAGTACGCTGCATGGTGTAGATCTGCTTCAGAAGCTGCTTGGCTTCTGACTGCTTGGACTTGGTTGTCGCCTGCATAAAACGCGGGATAGCCAGAGCAGCCAAAATACCGATGATGACTACAACGATCATCAACTCGATCAGTGTAAAACCCTTCTGGCGATTGTGAAACTTTGTGAACATTAAAAACCTCCTACGGTCTCTTAATACGGTTAACGGTTCTCTCGTTCTTTTTCATTTCTGTTAGATTCTATCGGCAAGGATTGTGCCCCCCGCCACGTCTTTTTTTGCACAGTTAAAAACGGCGTTATTCTCCTCTCTGCACCTGATTATGAGGGTTCAAATCGTCTGGCTCATGCATCCTTATCATATTAGCTTACCAGG
>JARGFS010000208.1 GCA_029211095.1 bacterium
GTCCAGACTCCGCTCAGAGAGCAAAAAAAAGCAACTTTCCCGCCGTCAAATCGTAACTTAGGGCAGAAACAGGAATGATCTGGAGGATCTGATGAGAAGGACTAAACTGCTACTTGCTTCTATGATGACCCTGCTCTTGGTCTGTGGGACAGTTATAGCCGATAACGGAAGTCGAATCTACGGCAAGCTGACCACGGTGGACGGTGACACGTTTGAGGGGCTGATCCGTTGGGACAAAAACGAAGGGGACTGGGTGGATGTCCTCAACGGAAACAAGGAAATCCCTGACGAAAACTTTAGCGATCATGAGAAATCAGACCGACGCAAGTACTCGGATCGGGGTACGTCGATACAGATATTTGGTCTCAAGCTGGGTTCCAGCAACTCAAATATACTCTGGTCCTCTTCGGCCCAGTCAGGTATTCGGTTTGGCCATATCAAGAGGCTTAAACCGATGGGGAATGACGAAGTTCGTCTGACTCTTAAGACGGGTGAAGAGATTGAGCTATCGGGCGGTTCCACAGATATTGGCGATGGGATTCGTGAGATAATTATCGAAGACCGTGACGAGGGTGAGATTGAATTGGTCTGGGACGACATAGAGATGATCGAGTTCATGCAGGCCAAGACTAACGAGCCCTCAATTTTCGGACATCGTTTGTACGGAACGCTTGAGACCAGGCGCGGGGATTCGTTCACCGGATATGTCTGCTGGGACGTGGATGAACTTTTCGCCAATGATATTCTGGATGGTGACTACAAAGGGCGTCGACGGAAGATAAAATTCGGCAAGCTGGTCTCAATCGAGCGCTATTCTTCCAGCGGTGCCAAGGTTCGTCTCTCCAATGGGGATGAGATGGTCCTGAAGGGGACAAATGATGTTGATGATTCCAATTCCGGAATCATAATCTCTGATCCCGCTTTCGGTCAGATTCAGTGCCAGTGGGATGAGTTTGAACGCCTTGAGTTCCACAACCCTACGGAGACGGTCAAGTACGAAGATTTTGATGGCGGCGCTCACCTCAAGGGAACGGTGACAACCGAAGATGGTGACAGCTATTCTGGCGATATCCGCTGGGACAATGATGAAGAATTCGGCTGGGAGATTCTTGATGGTGAATACCACGATCTTCAGTTTGACATTGAGATGGGACTGATCAAGATGATTGAGAAACGTTCTCACAGTTCGTCAATCGTCACGGTCTCTGATGGTCGGACCTTCCGTCTGCGTGGCTCCAACGATGTAGACGATGACAACAAGGGGATTGTGATCGTTCAGGCCGATGGCGAAGAAGTCCTGATTGAGTGGGAAGATTTTGAGAAGGTAGAATTCGCCCGACGATAAGAATTTAGACGCAGCAGTCAAAGCCGTTGCCGTGCCGCCGGAAGCTATCCGGCGGCATTTTTTTGTGTTAGTCTGAAAGAACTGTTGGATGATTCGGGCATTCTCTTCGTCAGAACATCAAAGTTGCCTGGGCGGGAAAGCTGATCCAGCCTTGACTACCCGGACAGTTCTGTGTAACTCCTCCCTTCATTCGCGGAACGAAGAAACCCCGATACCGTATGGTACCGGGGTTTCAAAACAGATATTTCAGCCGTCGGCTACTGCATGTCAGCCTGTTCTTTGGCTTCTTTCAATTCTTTGATATGTGCCTTGGCTTCGGCCAGTTCCTTATGAGCGAGAGAATTCTTTGAAGCGGCCGTTACAAACTTGCTCCAGGCAGCAATATTTGCTTCGAAATTCTCCGGGTCTCCGGACTCAACCGCAATGGCGTAATTGTACATAGCCCGGAAGCCCTTGCTATTCGCCTTGTAAGCAGCATTAAATTTGGTCGCGGCTGTGTTGTATTTATTCTGGCTCAGGTAGATTTGCCCCAGCGCAAATTGCGCACTGTAATTGTTCTTTAGAGCTACCGACTTATCATAGGCGCTGATTGCTTCAGCTGTGCGACCGGTCTTGTGGTAACCCTTACCAAGCATGAACCAGGATTGATAGGTTCCTTCGTTGCTGGCATGATACTTGGCCATTGTCTCAGCAAGCGGACCCCAGTCCTGCTTCTTATAATAAACGGTGCCCAAATCTTTTAGGACTTCGCTATTGCCAGGGTCCGAAGCAATCGCCGCATTAAAAGCCGCTTCAGCTTCAGCATAATGTGTCAGCTTCAACTGAATACGACCGAGGTTTGCCTGGGAATCAGAATGGCCCGGGTCAGCTTCGGCGGCCTTCTTGAACATGTCGAGAGCATTCTCCCAGTCTTTCTGCTTGAAATAGATTGCACCCAGGTTGTTGAGGGCATCAACGAACTTACCATCTTTCTGGATAGCCCCTTTGTAGGCCAGTATGGCGGCGTCGGTTTCCCCTTTTTTCTCATGTTCAATAGCTTCATTCAGGAAATGCTCTTTTGTTTTCTCTTCCTGAGCCATCAGCTGCATGGCTAATAGCTGAACCACGAGCAGGGAGAAAATCAGAACGAATTTGGTTAGTCTTACTCTCACTATTTTATCTCCTCATTTTGTCAATTTTCAGAGTTATAACGTTCAAACCGGGCATTTGGTCCAGAGAATTTAGAGCGAATTTCTGTGCTCCACCAGCTTATCCTTTATGCCAGAATACTTTAGGGCTAAAATACGGGCCGCGAGAATGGCCGCATTTTTTGCTCCAGGGGATCCGATTGCCACCGTTGCAACCGGAATTCCGGGTGGCATTTGAGCAATTGCAAGCAGTGAGTCCATTCCGCCCAAAGCGGCCGGAAGCGGAACCCCTATCACAGGCAGGGTTGAATGAGCGGCAGCAACGCCGGGCAATGCTGCGGCCAATCCGGCCATGGCTATGATAACCTCATATCCGTTGGCTTCGGCCTCGCCGGTCAGCTGTTCGGTCCTTTTGGGGTGACGATGGGCCGATGATATCTCTGTCTGGCTCTCAATTCCCAAGGCCGACAGTTCGGCCGCGCACTTGGATGCGTACTCCAGGT
>JARGFS010000209.1 GCA_029211095.1 bacterium
ATCCTGAGAGAGTTATGGTGGAGGGATGGACCGGTTCAATTGTAAACTGTTCACCAACACTTGGAACAGCCGAAGCTCTAACATTAAACAGAACCGTATCTGTTTCACCGGCGCCGATTGCGACTGATACTAAGCCCGGGCTGAAAGTGGAAAGACCGTTGGAGACCAGCCGGAGTTTCAGGGAGTCTATTGGAACAAGTGACTGATTGACGACGACAGCCCGCATCTGAAATTCCTGATTGGTATTCACCCAGGGAGTGTTGGGAGCAACGGCCGTGAGTTCGGCTATTTCAATATCCGGCTGATTCCCAACTCTGATTAGCTGTCCCTGGAAATCGGTGGCAAAACTCATGACCGGATTGCCCGCCGCGGTAGTGTACATAATTGTCGCCGCAACTGTCAGTTCCTGGCCCGACTGACTGGCCGGAACCAATAAGTCTTCGGTAGCAAAGAAGTTTATGCCGGGAACAATCTCACCCGTTGGGAATGACAGGTGGACGGTGCTGGAAAAGCCTGATCCGGTAAGGGTGATCTCGCCGGAGTCAAACTGAAGCAGACCGGGATAGTCCGGCTGCAATTCTATCTGGAAGTAGAAGTGTGTCTCTGTGTTGGTAAAAATACTGGTTGGGGAGAAACTGTTGGCTACATAAGTCAGGTTCGGTCCTTCTTCCATGACCGTAATCACTCCGGAGATCGCTGTCAGGGTATCAAATGTGGCCCGAACCTGGGCCTGGCCCGGTCTCATGGCATAAAGAACTGAATCCACAAGCAGCCCGATATCATCCGATCCATCGACAAATGCGTAACTGGCCCCCACCGTCACCGGGGGATTGCCGGAACCATCAGACAACTCCGTCGAGAATTGCACGCTCTGCCCCGCCTGAAGAATGAGGTCCTCCGAAGGATGGATCAGCAGCTGCGCCTGAGACCCGGAATAGATTGCAAAAGTTTCCGAAAGATCCGGACCGGCAATTAGGCGACGTTTCCAATCATAGCCAACCGCCGCGATCAAATACTCTCCGGGAAAACCGGGATTCCCAATTGACTCAATTCCTATCGTGACATGAATAGACAACTGCAGTGGAGACAGGTTGCCCTCTTTTTCATCGAACTCATCACACGTAGGGCACCTTAGATCGACATAGAGAGTCTGCTGAGATACTCTGAAACTCTTTATCAGATGTTCAAAATTGTCATGGTCATCGGAGATGGAAATTGCTGCAATCTCGGCCAATGAGAATCCACTGGGAAAGGAGAAGGCCAAGCCGCCCTCTTTCAGCCGCACAAATGCGGAAACAGCCAGGTCAAATTCGACTGCATAGCGGGTCAACTCTCCGGGACCGTTCGATGAAGGAATAACTCTCAGGTTTTCAAACTGCTTTACGGCCCAATCAGCCGGTTTTGGGCTGAATTGCTCCTCCAGATTGGCCATATCCGGCTGGCTAACCGATGCCCGCAATGGCACCGCAACAGCAATCAACATGGCGATCAAAGCTATGATCAGGGAAGCCTGAATTCGGTTGGCAGGACTTGTTTTCGAGGTATACTTCATCATCGACTTCAACAGCAAAGAGTATGCCTTTCGACTGCTCTGACAGAACTTAGACGGTATATCATGAAGATTGGCTGGAAGGAGGAGCAGGGGCCGCAAAACCGATGGTAATAAAGGGGATTACTGATGAATTCGAGAGAATGCCGGGAGCAAGTTGGATTACGAACTCAGAGAGATTCCCGACCCATAACCAGGACTGCAATCAGATGCAATAAAGATGACCGGAAATGCAGACGGGACCTATCTCTCATCCCGCAGAAATCAGCTCTGCTGCTTTGACGGTATTGGCCATGAGCATGGCAATTGTCATCGGGCCGACTCCGCCCGGAACAGGTGTGATGTATGATGCCTTCAAAGCACAGCCATCATAATCGACATCGCCGGCCAGACGATAACCCCGTTTGCGGGTGGCGTCCTCAATCCGATTGATCCCGACATCAATCACCACGGCTCCTTCTTTGATCATGTCGGCCGTGATTGTATTGGCCCGCCCTACGGCAGCTATCACGATATCAGCCCGCTTGGTAATACTGGGCAAGTCAGCCGATCTTGAGTGGGCAATTGTGACGGTGGCGTTCCCGATCGGGCTTTTCTGCACCAATAATGCGGCTACCGGTTTGCCGACAATATTGGACCGGCCCACAACAACCACCTCTTTTCCACTCGGGTCCAGATGGTAGTATTCCAGAAGTTTAATGATCCCGTGCGGCGTACAGGGGATTAGTTCTCCCCGACCGATAAGAAGCATCCCGACATTGTGGGGATGGAAACCATCAACATCCTTGGCCAGATCTATTGTCAGCGTGACGGCCAGTTCATCCATGTGGGGTGGAAGCGGTGACTGAACCAGAATGCCATGGATTTTCTCATTCCGGTTCAGCTGCCGTACTAATTCAATCAGCTCGGATTGTTGAAAGCCGGCCGGGCGTGTTATCACTTCGCTATAGATCCCCAGCTTGTCACATGCTTTTGCTTTCCCCCGCACATAAGTTGCCGAGGCGGGGTCGTCACCGACAAGTACCGCCGCCAGTCCGGGCGTTACGCCCCTGGCGCGAAGGATCTCGATTCGGGAGATGAGTGCGTCTTTGACTTCGGTGGCTACTTTCCTGCCATCAATTATCTCGGCTCCCATTGGTCAGGCTTCCTTTTCTATTGATCGGTTCGATTTTGATTTCCCGATTTCGGCAGGATTAAAATCGAGCCGGAACCGCTCAATGTGAGTAGCTTTACCGGAGAGATAGTCAACCTTCATGATGACTCCGGACATTTTGATATCATCGGAGGCCGGCGCGAATCTTCGTGGCAGACCGGAAATAAATCTGTCCAGAGATGGCTCCTTCTGCATTCCGATTATGGAATCATACGGACCGGTCATACCGGCGTCAGTCAG
>JARGFS010000020.1 GCA_029211095.1 bacterium
ATCCCCTCTAACGATGTTGATGTGGCACTGTTTGCATTCAACCTCAAGCCGAAGGTACGGCTCGTGCTTGAACATGAATCCGGCATGTTCCACTTCCCGCTCGGGCATACCGTGGCAGGAGTTGCAGCCGGTGATAGCTTCACCCACTCCGGCATCTTTGAAATGGCAAATGAAGCAAGCCTTATTGTTGACCGTCATGTGGACCTGAGTTTCCTCAACCGTCTGCACAATTCTATTGTGGCAGGAAGTACAACGGAGTTTTTCACCCCTGAGTCGCTGTTCGGTATGCGCCGAATGGTCAAACTGAATTCCAAGAGCGTACTCTTTCTTGTCACTTAGCGATTCAACATCGTGGCAGTCCGAAGCAAGACAACTCTCATCAAGGACATTTGCTTTCGGACGATTGTCATGGGTTCCGGTTATGTACCTCAGGGCAGAGCCGGTCAGGGCCATGACGCCGTAGTCATGACATTCAACACATTCTACTTCGGAGTGCGAAGATGCTTCCCAGTGGCGGATATATGGTTCCATAAAGTGGCAGGAATCGCAGAATGAAGCTTTGGTTGTCTCATACTTGAGAAAGGAAGCCGTTAGAATCAGTATTATGGCTATCACCCCCACAAAGAGCAACAACCCCCTGGTGTGGCGGCCAAAGGTTGCCAGCAAGTCTTTAAGGAATGGTATCATGACTCGCCTCCGGTGTTGTCAGTTTCGTTTTGTCCGGCCCTGATCTCCTTGCTCTCAGCTTCGATAATCTCCGCATACTCCAGGGCGTGGTGATGTTTCATCTCCGATTCCGTCAGGCGGCCATGCCACCAGGTCCAACTCATAGGAAAGACACCCGGATTGAAATGAACATTGTAGAAGTGCCAGACAACAATTGAGAGTGTCGCCAGCAGGCCTTCGTCCGAATGCGCTTCGCGGGAGATATCAAAGGCAAACTTTGGAAAAAGCTCCTTGAACCACATGATACTTCCCGAGCCAATCATAATTATCATGCCCCAGTAAACAGCCCAGTAGTCAAATTTCTCAATGAAAGAGAAGCGGGCGAACTTGGGACCGGAAGCACGGCGTCCAAAAAAGTAGAGCATGGTATGCCAGAAGTCTTTGATATCTTTTGGCATCGGAATCATCAGAAAAAAATCCCGACGTCCAATAGCCGTCAGAGCGGTATACAGCAGATGCCAGATACCTACAAGGATAAGGCCGACCGCTCCAACACGATGTATCAGGGTGGAATTCTCCAGGCCGCCCATCAGGTCGATAATCAGAAACTTGGAGATACTCAGTTCGGGGAATTTCAGGGGCATTCCGGTAATGATCAAGATTATTACCGATACAAACATGAGCATATGTTGAGCCCGGAAGTTCTTCCCAAAGCGGAGAAAAGTCCGCTCTTCCTGCTCCGGCTGCTTTTCTTCGCGCGGCGTCTCCGGAAGACAGTACTTGGTGACCATCTCATTGAGGGCAACGTTGGCCTCAAAGGTAATTCTATCGGAAACTTCGTGTCTGATCTTTTTGCGCGTATCGGGGTCACACTCTTTGGGCAGTACGGCCACCGTTGACTCCACCAGGTTTTCTGTCAGCTGGTCAATAATTTTCTCGCGCTGCTGCATTCTGTTGTTCAGAGGTTTGTTCATATCGGTCTTACCTCTTCCGCCTGGCCATACGGGCCCGCTTGGTGAGATCCAGCAAGATGAACAACATCAGGCCCGCCAGCACCGATGCCGTCAGGATAAGGAACCCTTTTGAAATGTAGTACAGGATGCCGGATTCTTCACTATGCGGATCGACATGAATTTGCCCCGAAGTAAACGTGGCCGTAGCTTCGGGATGACAACCGACCTGGCCGCATGTCTTGGGAATATTGTCCGGATTGATGCGAGACTTTGGATCAGCTTCCGGAAGAATGTCATGGAAGCCGTGACAGGAGGCGCAGTTGGCCACCACTCGGCTTCCCATCTCCTGCGCCACACCATGAAAAGAATCTTCAAAAGTGGCGGCACGATCAGCCTTAATTCCGTACTTGGATGCCACCCCAAGCGGTCCGTGGCAATCGGAGCAAGTGGCCGTTAGGTTAAGTCCGTAGACCGAAGAGCTCGGATCTTCATGACGTACAATATTGTGTTCTCCATGACAGTCGGAGCAGACGGGAGCGTCAAGGTTGCCCTGGCTCACGGCATGTCCATGAGTAGACGCGGCGTAAGCGGCGTAAATCTCCATGTGACACTTGCCACACGTTTGGGGAACATTCTGCTTGGCTACCTTTGAATCAGCCGAATCCAATGGCATGACATTATGATCACCATGACAGTCCTGGCAAATAGGAGCTTCGCTGTTCCCCTTGGCTACTTCCAAACCATGTACAGAATGCTCGTACTGATCGTACAGGTCCCCTTCGGGTGCGCCGACCGGATTGCCGACGTAGTGGCAGCGGCGGCAATTCACTTTTTTAACATCTTTGCTATGAGGGAGAGCAACGATATCGACATGACAGTCCGTACAAACTCGTGAAGCGTGGGCGGACCTGCCGAGAATCTCTTCATCGACAAACAATGACACTTTGCGCCCGGTTGATTCGGTCTTAAACAGATCATGTTTACGGTGACACAGCAAACATTTCTCCATCGCCAGCGAATCAGAGGCCGTTCCCAAAAGGAGCAGCACTCCGAATAGCAAGGTTGTGAAACTGGCCGATGCTCTTTCCATCTTCAATACTACTCCGTTATTTTCACCCGGCGTTTATACTCCAGGACTCGATATATTACAAAGGCAAGAATTATCAGACCAATAAACCACCAGTAAAACTCTCTGACAAAGAAAGCACCGCCCGATTCCGGGTCGGACGATGACTTGTGGAAAGTCCCCTGGGCAAAATCTTCCGGGAGGTCCTCGTGACAGGAACCGCACATAGAACCAATATTGTCCGGGTGGATCAATGACCTCTTATCCGACTGCGGATAAATGTTATGAACTCCGTGACATGAAGCACAGTTGGCCGCTCTGGTCTCTTCCAGTTCAAGCGCAACACCATGAAATGACTCCTTGAATGTGTTAATCCTGTCCGCCTTGAGTCCAAATTTCCCGACTATGACTTCCGAGGCATGACATTCGGAGCAAGTCTGTCTGATGTTGAGCGGGTAGACGCTTGAAATAGGATCGGCCGAAGGAAGAATATCATGTTCGCCGTGGCAGTTGGTGCAGGTGGGAGATTCCAGCACTCCCTCTTCAAGCGTTTTGCCATGAATTGAACCGGCATATTCCCGGGCGATCTCTTCGTGGCAACTGCCGCATGTGGCTGCTATATGAGTTTTGTAAACCGGGCTGTCGGGATCATCCGAAGGCATAGTAGTATGACCGCCATGACAATCTATACAGGCGGGCGCATCATTGTTACCGGCTGCCAGTGCCCGTCCATGGACCGAATTCTCATAGGAGATAATCATTTCCGGCTGCGGCATATGCTCGACCCGGTCGGTGATGGTCCTGTCTTCATGACACTTTACGCAAATTTTGACCGAGTTGAGATGATAGGATGGAGCTTTTGGGTCGGTAACCGGGAGGACATTATGGCCGGAGTGGCAGGTGACACAGTCGGGCAGAGTTGTCTGAGAAAGGGAGTCAGAAATGGCATGTGGAGATTTGTTCAGGTCAGCCTGTTCCTGCTGGTGACAGCTGCTGCAGTTAACTTCGAGTTCCCCTTTATGTTTCTTGGTCGGATCAATGTTATGGCAATCGTTGCAAGCAAGACCACTATGAACCGAAGAGTCAAACAGGCCGGTGTCAAAAGAGCCGGCTCCGCTCATTCCTTTGGGCGGATTCTTGCCGTGACATTCAAGACAGTCTGTGCTGGCCTGTACTGGCATGGCCATTATGACAAGTAATACCAAAAAGGTGGCAATTTTCATTATGCTCCCAACCTCTACATTTCGGACGTAAACGAGTGCTAACTCTACAATAACTTCAAAAACTCCTTGCCTCATAGCTAATTAGACAAACAACTCAATTACTCCTGTTTTCTTTCTCCGATAAAATATATGCTGTTTTCCCAAGTAATCAAGTGCTTTATTTCACAAAGTTGCGCCGCCATAACGGCGGCGCAACTATTCCAAATGAGGAGCAAATGGAAGGGAAAATATTAGAGCTTCAGTCTGAGGCCAGACCTGATCATATAGTATGATCCGGTTTCATTTCCATAAACATACCCCTGGTTATCAGTCAGGTCGGCATAGTCCATGTCGGCCGTCAGAGTGACTTTGGGTGACAACAGGTACTCAAAGCCAAAATTGAACTTCAGCAATTCGTAGTCAAAATCACTGTAGGTGTATGTCTGGCTATAGTCATAGCTATGGCTGGCAAACCAGCCGGCCGGTACACCAATAGCGACCTGTGCGGCGCTATCCGGCATTTGAACTTCATCCAGAGCGGCTTCTGAAAGATTGAAGTCAAGGCTGCCGTGTATGCCGAGCTTGGCGGTCGGCATCAGGTGGGCAACGAGATAGAGGTTCGTAGATTTGGACGTATAATCTGTCATAGCATATGCGGTGCCGTAGTGCTTTGCAGCAACAACGCTATCAATGCCGACACTCACGGTGTCGGTAGTAATATGACCACCTCAGCCATCGAACAGAGCAACTGTCACCGGACCTCTCGAGTCGTATTGAGTATACGAGACCCCCGTTGTCAAACTGATCTTGGATGTGGGGCTGTAATTGATTGACAAGCTGGGCTGCAGACTGCTCTGCTTTACATCCAGACTGTCCAGGTCACTGTTTTTGTCAAATCCTGCTTTGAGGCCCAAATTGATGCCGACTTTTGAATTCGGGCGCCAATTGGAACTCCACTCAATGTCATGAGACTGAGTTGGCAGAGTTATTATATCCTGGTATCGGTACGCCTCCCGTTCGTGATAAAAATAGAAAGGGAAACCGGGGATCGTATAGGTCATATCGTCCCGGGCACGGGCCTCAAACAGGCCGCGAGCAGATACAAACGGATCGCTAATAGATTCAAAGCGGTACTTGATATTTGAAGAATACTTCAGACCCTTGCGATAGCGCAGTTTCAGCTGTCCAAAGAGCTGCGATGTTTTAGTACCATCCTCAACGACAGGATAGTCATCCCGGTCGACCATACTGTAACCGGCTTTGAGTGAGGCGGTAAGTTTTGGATTAACTTTCCGGATCACTTCCGCAGTCAATCCGGCCTTCATTCTATCCAGTGAGGAATAAAAAGTATAGTCGAAGTCAATCTGCGGACCGGCCGAAGTACCCTCTCTGAAAGTGGGCAAATCAATGACAGCATCATCAGCCTGTACCTGACTCATGTTGAGTTTGGTGATTAACCGGGTCTTCGGGTTCAAAAGGACGGCATAGTTGGCCGCACCGCTGACAACATCCGTGGTCAGATTGGTCTTCTTGTTCTTGGCTTGACTGATGGAAATAGCGCCGGCAAAGCGACCCTTTCCAACATCCCCTTTGACTTTCAGTTTATGCGACATCTTCTCAGTCTCCGGATAAACTCCGTAAGGAAGAGTAGAGTCATCATAAACCAGGCGGGGACCAAACTCTCCGGCGCTCACAACGTAGTCGCCGTTGGCGTCGGTTTTGGTAGGATGTCTGGCCAGGTCATAGTGGTTCATGGCATCATCGGCATCGGACTTAAAGGTCCGGAAGCCGAACAGATAAGCCAGATCAAACTTACCGGCTTCGCCAGCGATTCCCGCCTCGACCGTGTGGGTCTGGCGATCAATCTCCAGGTCACGAGCGACCAGATGGCAGTTGGCACAATGGCCGGTGGATATTTTCTGCTCATGTCCGGTTTCGATGGTCGAACGATGCGCAGCCAACAGTCTGATGTTGTTGGTTTTGGAAAGCAGCAACTGATAGTCCCCTTCGATATCAGTCCGCTTTGTTTTGTAATCGGCGTCTTCGTCCAACAGCTCATGCGAAAGCATCTTGGGTCCTTTTTTGGCCCCAATATTCTCAAGTATGTCACGCCCTTTCTGAGCTACCAGCGAACCAAAATCAATTTTGGCTTTGAATTTGTTGCCGATAGTCAGCTTGTACCGGGCATCGATATTCTCATCGTCATAGAAATGACCGTTGAGGGACATCATCCGGTTACCATTCTTCATGAAATAGTTGAGCATGAATTCCGGCATGACTTCGTCTTCACCTTTATCATACTCGCCGACTTTCTTGGAGTAATCGGTAAATTCAGTCGTATGACCTCCCAGCCAGATGCTGAGATCACGCTGTTTGGCCGCGCCGTCTTCTGCAATTACCAGGGCGGGAATCAACAGAAGGGCGATCAGGACAGCAGTCACATAAATTGTAAGCTGTTTCATCATCATCTCCTATCTCGTTAATCCCTGACCGCCGTTGGAAATTTCCTGCGACGGGTTGTCAGTTCCATGGACCATTGTATGGCACTGGGTGCACTTGGTCAGCATTCCGGTTTTGAAGGAATCGGCCGATGAATTCAGGGTTCGGTCCGGGTGCCCCGGAATGACGAAATCAGTTGCTTCATCAGCAATTCCCGCGGTGTGGAAATGCATCGGGTGGCAGTTCAGGCAAAGAGTTGGTTCTGATTGTATGAGCAGATTGTCCACCACTGACCCGTGGGGGGAGTGGCAGATCATGCAGTCTTCGTTGACCGGCGCATGCTCAAATGCAAACGGGCCCTCTTTGCCGGCGTGGCAGGTGAAACAGAGTTCACGGCTGTCAGCCTCAAGAGAAAACTTGGTCGTTCCGCCGTGTGGATCATGGCAGCTCTGACAGGACATCTTGCCTTCGGATACCGGGTGGGCACTCGGCAGATGCATGGCTGCGCGAACGTCACCATGGCAGTCATAGCAGAGCTCGGTGGTCGACTTAGTCTCGACTCCGGCCTGGCCATGCACCTGGTGGCAGTCAGCACAGGTGACATCAGCAGCATTGTGACTGGAAAAAGCCCAGTCATCAAAGCTATGATCTTTGTGGCAGGACAGGCAGAGCTCTTTGGCCCCGAACTGGTCCTGGTTGGCCGGGTTGATGATCAGCGCCGGGTCTCCTTCATTGGCGTGATCCACGGCCGATCCATGACAGCTCTCACAGCTGGCCTTCTCCAAATTCATATCTCCACTGAAAGCAATCCCGTGGACTGAATTGTGAAAAATTTCACTAAGTTCGGTGTGACAATCGGCGCAAACGCTGTTTTCAACTTCGGCTGAGACTGACACCCCGATGGTCAGGCAAACGACCAGCGTAGCCAGAAGCAGCTTCAACACTACTCCTTTTCGCTCTCGATTACCCGAAACAGAGCGGATCATACTTCCTCCTCGCGTCAGTTAGAGCTAACTAACTGTGAACACATTTAAAATTGAATTTTTCGTAGCTGTCATTACCGCGGCAGTTACGTTTTCAAACCTCTCACATAAATCGGTATATTGTTGTCTACCACTTCTTTAGGGTCATGAACTTTCCCTTGAAAGCCGCGCCAGAGGGTAGACCCGAGGGAACAGTCAAAGACCATTCCTATAAAGCACCTGGCAGTAATATCGTTTCTCTTCTCAACAATACGCCCTTCGGAGTGCAACCTATCCAACTGTTTTTGAAGGAACTTGATGTAAGTACCCCGAACTATCTGAAAGACATGTTTTGCCTTTTCATGACCTCGGAGGGCGGAATAGAGGAGCAAACGGTAGAGGTCAATATTCAAGGTAAAAAACTCTATAATGTGGTTGGCCATCTCTGCAAGAACGACTTCAATGTCAGGCTCATCCTTTAGGCTCTCAAACAGTTGCGTATACTCCAGCCGATCCTGAATAGACTCCAGAACAGCCTCATAGATAGCCTCTTTAGATTTGAAATGACGATACAGGGCCGGCTCAGATATCCCCACCGCATGAGCAAGACGTTTTACCGTAACCCGGTCGAACCCATCCTGACTGAATAGCAGGGTGGCACTCTTGATAATCTCAGTTTTTCTATTAACTTTTGGAGCCATAACTATTGTAGTTAGCGTTAACTAACATTCCTCGTATAGTTCATCGACATTAGTGAACGATAGCTTAACTCTCGTGCGAAAAATAATGTGATTATATTCACTAAGTCAAGTTATTTTTTGCCGATCATGGGCTGTGAATTCCTTGATAAGCAGGCCTTTCAACATATATTCTGCTGCGATTGCAACTGGTGTCGCAATTGATTACATTGGCTGCAAATAGATGTACAATTTGTCAGGAAAGGATCATAGATGTCAAATGACCAGGCCGCTTTGGTACGTCGGCTTTTCCCTGAAGTTGACTTGATTAGTGATGAATCACTGCGCAACAAGACAATTGCCTGTTGGATTGAAGCGATTGAGTTTCGCGGCTGGACCGAAGAGTTGCTGCGCAATATTCCGTTCACGCTTCTGGCTGAAAATGTGAAAATCACGTTCATTGATCACGTTCGGGCCTGCGCCTTGATGTGCATTGCCTGTGACACAGTTCTTGATGAGGTTCATGGCGATAACAAGACGAAAGTCAACCGTGACTATCTGATCTCCGGTGCTCTCCTGGCCGATGTTGGCAAGCTGCTGGAATTTGAAATTATCGATGGACAGCCCAACAAGTCTGACTATGGCAAGCATATTCGCCATCCTTTCAGCGGTGTTGGTCTGGCTTTCAAACATGAGCTTCCTTCGGAAGTGATGCATATGATCGCCACTCATTCCAAGGAGGGGACGGGAGAGAAGCGCTTGCCTGAGAGCATAATTTTCCATCATTGTGATTTTATAGATTTTGACCTCGTCAAATAACGGGCACGGCCCGTTTAATTGGAGTATCGGAAGATGCCACAAAACTTAGTTGAGAAGATAGCACAGAGATATGCCGTTGATCTCCCCGAGGGGCATATTGTGCGGAGCGGTGACTTTTTGTCCATCCGCCCCCAGCATGTGATGACCCACGACAATACCGGGGCGGTGATTCCGAAATTCAAATCGATTGGTGCGGCCAAAGTTGCCAATCCGCGCCAACCGGTCTATACGCTGGATCACAATGTTCAGGATATGGGGGCGGACAATCTCAAGAAATACAGGATGATTGAGTCCTTTGGGGCTGAGATGGGCGTAGATTTCTATCCGGCCGGCCGGGGTATTGGTCACCAGATAATGATTGAGGAAGGGTACGCCTTTCCCGGAACTATGGTTGTGGCTTCGGACTCACATTCCAATATGTATGGCGGGATTGGTTGTCTGGGAACGCCGATAGTCCGGACCGATGCTGCCGCAATCTGGGCCACGGGAAGAACCTGGTGGCAGGTCCCGCCGGTAGCAAAGGTGGAGCTTCGCGGAAAACTGAAACCGGGTGTGACCGGCAAGGATGTTATTGTTACCCTTTGCGGTCTATTCAACAAGGACGAAGTTCTCAATCACGCGGTCGAGTTCCGGGGGGGCGGAGTAGCCGCCCTGTCGCTTGATGATCGGTTGGCTATTGCCAATATGACCACGGAATGGGGAGCGCTGGCCGGTGTTTTCCCCTGCGATGCCGTCACTCTCAACTGGCTCGAGGCCCGTATCCAGCATGTCAAGAAACGTGGATTGCAAAATGTCCCGTCCGATACCGATGGCGGCGGTGGCAATCCGCGTCTCAGCGCCACCCGGCTCAAAGAGTTGCGGGCCAATATCCCGGCTGCCGACACCGATGCTTTTTATGCCAAAGAACTCTGGCTGGACCTGGCCACCGTTACTCCCCATGTCTCGGGGCCGCACAATGTCAAGACCATGACACCGGTGTTAGAGATGCAAAAACGAAAACTGAAAGTAAACAAGGCTTACCTGGTCAGCTGCGTGAACAGTCGCGAAGAAGATATTGCTCAGGCAGCCGAAGTTATCCGGGGACGCAAGGTCGCCGATGGAGTGGATTTCTATATCGCGGCAGCTTCGCAGGAAGTGCAGGAGGCCTCGGAATCGCGTGGTGACTGGCAGGCGTTGGTCGAAGCTGGTGCGAAAGTGCTGCCACCCGGATGCGGTCCCTGTATTGGTCTTGGAATGGGACTGTTGGAGGATGGTGAAGTTGGCATTTCAGCCACTAACCGTAATTTCAAAGGGCGCATGGGTTCCAAGACAGCCGAGGCTTATCTCGGCTCTCCGGCCGTTGTCACCCAGTCCGCTATCAGCGGCTATATAGATATGCCTGCTGAATTTGATAATGTTGCTCCCAGAGGGGAGGTTAAGAGTATTCCGCGAACCATTGAAAAATCGGCTGTGGCTGTTATGGATGGCTTCCCGACCGAGATCAGGGGGAGGATTGCTTTTTGTCATCAGGACAATCTAAATACCGATGGTATCTATCCCGGCAAGTACACTTATCAGGATGATATTACACCGGAGCAGCAGGCCGAAGTGGCGATGGAAAACTACGATCCGGAGTTTGTCAAGCTGACCGGCCCGGGAGACATTCTGGTTGGCGGTTACAACTTTGGCACTGGTTCTTCGCGTGAACAGGCGGCCACAGCGCTCAAGCATCGTGGAATTGCCCTGGTTATTGCAGGATCATTCAGTGAGACATACAAACGAAATGCGATCAACAATGGTTTTCTCGCTATCGAAGCACCGGAGTTGGTGAACGACTTGAAGAAGAAGCATGGCACGGACAAGCTGACAGTTGTGCCAGAGAGTGAAGCTCTTGTTAATTTTCTGGATTCGTTCATAGAGTATGATGGCAGGAAGTATGATATCGCCCCGGTCGGTGCCGCCGCCCAGGAATTAGTAGTTGTTGAAGGCCTGGAGAATTGGGTGAAACAGAATTTGTAGGTAGACCGTAGGTCGGGACCCTTGTGGTCCCGACAGTTATCCTATGGTAAGGATTATTTACGTTGACAATCTCTGATCATACAATAAATGCTCTCGTAGAAGTTGTTACCGGGAATTCCAAGATTTCTCCATATAGAAGCGGGCCTGACTTGATTCAGTTCTTTGTACCATTTGGATGTGCTACCATATACGGTCGTGGATTTCCAGCAAGGCACAGCTTTGCGGCAGATGAGATCAAAAAGATCAATGGTTCTGTTAGTCTGAGGAAAGCAATCGACCAAATGCTTGATCCGCGATTATTTATCGGTACCGATTTCGACGAAAGCAATGTAGTGGATACACTAAACGAATATCTGGCATTTGACGGCTACGAGATACAGCTTATCGACACTCGTTATAAGGTCTTATCCAAGTCGTCCAAACAAGTTGCTCCGTCTTCGTCTATCAGCGGCGTAGTTGAGTACGATGATGAGTTTGTTTCGGAACAAATCGTGAAGTGTCAATCGAAGATATTAGGTTCAGACTACGATGGTGCCATAACCAATGCAAGGTCACTTGTTGAATCCGTACTCCTGGGGATATACGAGGGAGTTGTAGGTGAAGAATACGGCTACGACGGTAATCTACCCAAGTTGATGAAAAAGGTGCACTTTAAGCTAAACTTCGAACCCAAATCCATGGATCTGGCAGAAAGTCTCAAACAAGTCTTGAGTGGTCTGATCAGTATTGTCAACGGCATTGCTGGCCTCAGCAACAAACTGGGTGACAGGCACGCGAGAAAATATAAGCCAGCCACTCATCACGCTCAATTGGTGGTCAATGCAGCTATGACATATGTTAGCTTTATCTGCGACTCATACAACTATCAATCTGCTCCAAAGCCTAAAAAGAGTGTGAAGGAGAGCAAGGTTAATGATGTCAGGTAGATAAGTTAAATTGTCGGGAGGGCAAGCCTCCCGAACTACGAAGAGAAGAAAACTTACGTAGAGAAGAAAATAAAAAGAGAACATACTTCTAAACGGAAAGAAAAATGGAAAAGACAGTCTCAAGAAAAATCGCTGAATTCGCGGTCAACCTGAAATACGAAGACCTCCCGGATGATGTCATCGACGCAGTCAAACGATACCTCTATGACTCGGTCGGCTGCGCTCTCGGCGGCTACCACACCAAAGATGTCAACATCCTCCGCGATATCTACGCTGAGATGAAAGGGGCCGAAGAATCAACGTTGCTGGTGTTTGGCGACAAGATGCCCGCCGTCAACGCAACCCTGGTCAACTCCCTCATGATCCGCGCGCTCGATTACAACGACATCTACTGGAAAGAGGACCCCTCGCATCCGTCCGACATTATCCCCGCCGCTCTTTCAGTCGCGGAAAAAGTAGGTGCCTCAATGAAGGATGTGATCGTTGCCATAGTACTTGCTTATGAATTCGAGATGCGTCTCTGTGAATTTGCCGTCCCCGGTGTTCGCGAACGGAAATGGCATCATGCCACTCTGACCCAATTTGTCTCTCCGATTGTGGCGGGGAAGATTCTGGGACTTACGGTCGACCAGATGGTCAACGCCATTGGAATCAGCGGCTGTCACAATCATACAATCGGCTGTCCCACCGCCGGCAAATTGACCATGATGAAAAACACGGTCGACCCAATGGCCACCCAGGCCGGTGTCTTTGCCGCCCTGATGGCGCAAAAGGGTTATTCCGGGACCGAAGCTGTTTTTGAAGGCAAGGAAGGATTCATGGACTGTTTTGGGACCGGCTGGGACGAGGAAAAACTGCTTGGCGGTCTGGGCAAGAAATTCAAGATTTTGGAGTGCTCCATGAAAGGTTTCCCGACCGAAGCCCTCACGCACACTCACCTGACCTGCACTCTGAACGTCATCAAAAACAACGATATCGATTACAAAGAGATTGAAGAGGTTACGGTTACGACTATTGCCCGTGCTTGTGACATTCTTTTTGATCCGCACAAGTATCGCCCGGAATCACGGGAGACGGCCGACCACTCCTTGCCGTACTGTGTTGCCGCGGCGATAGTAGATCGCAAAATTACCATCCAGTCGTTCAGTGATGAGAAACTGAAAGACCCGGCTATCTGGGAAGTGATTGACAAAATCAAAGGGGAAGCTTCGGAAGAGTTCGAAGCGATGTTCCCGGCCAAGCAGCCGAGCAAAGTTGTCGTGAAGACCAAAGACGGAAAGATGTTTGAGGATTACCGGGAGTATCCAAAAGGGGACCCGCGTGAGCCGATGACCGAAGAAGATTTGGACACCAAGTTCGCCGGTCTGGCCGATGGCCTCCTGGACGTATCCCGCCAGAAGGATTTCAAGGCGACCATCTTTTCCTGCGAGAAGATGTCCGCCTCTGACTTCATGGCCAGGATGGTGGTCTGAGGCTCTTGACTCTTGCTAACCGGCGTGCGTTTCTATGAACGCCGGTTTTTGTTGCGATAGTTTTATGAATTCCCGGCAGCTTATCAGGTTTATAGCTTCTTTATCATCTCCGTTGTAATCTCATTCAGACTGTCCACAACGGCAGATGGTGCCGAGAAGTTGTTGTCAGCAGTGTACTCGTTTGGAACGGCAATTGATTTCATCCCGGCCGCATCGGCCGCCAGAATACCCTTCACAGAGTCTTCAATAACCAGACAGGCGTTCGGTGCCGCCTGCATTTTTCTGGCTGTAATCTCGAATATCTCCGGTGCAGGCTTTGCCTGGCTGACATCATCACCGGTAACGACAATCTCAAATAGATCATTCATGTCAATAACCTCAAGGACCAACAGGACATTCTTGCGGTACGAGTTTGAAGCAAGCGAGATATTGAAATCATCGGCCAGCCTCTTGACTGCTTCTATTGCTCCGGGCATCGGTTTGCCCCTGGTTTTAACCAGGTGGCGGTAGAGGATCGTTTTTTCTTCGTGGAAAGCGGCAGCATCGATGTCAAGTTGGTGCATCTCACGATACTGTCTGATACCCAGCCCGTCTCTTATCCAGTGGTCGCGATACTGGTTTTCGGTCAGGTCAAACCCATTTCTGGCCATGACCTCGCGATATGACTGCATGTGGAGCCGCTCGGTATCGGCCAGGAGCCCCTCGAGATCAAATATCAGGGTAGTAATCATACGGTAAAGAATACGCATCAAAGACTACAAACTCAAGCCAGTTTGAACCATGCCTCGCCTGGCCCATGATCTTGGGGTCCCTTTCATCAATAGAAAAATAAGTTGTCAGCTCAAACAGGGCTTGAATCATATCAATCCTTGACCTATCTTAGGCTGCCCTGAAAATAGCAGGGGATTGTTGTGCGGCAGACGACCGCAATGTTTACGAAGCACTTAATAAGGAGCGCATGAAACAGCTTCTGGAAAACGAGTTTTTCCCGTATGTCATTAAACCGGGCCGCTACGCCGGCGGTGAACCGGGACAGATTGTCAAAGACCCGAAGGGACGCACCAAATACCTCCATGCCTTCCCCGACAAATATGAGCTGGGTCAGTCTTACAATGGCCTCCAGACCCTTTATCATATAGTCAACAAAGATGACCGGTTCCTCTGTGAGCGGGCTTTTGCGATAGATACAGATGCCGAAACGGTCATGCGCGAGAAAGACATCCCCCTGTTTTCGCTGGAATCAAAGCGACCGGCCCGGGAGTTTGACGCTATCGGTTTTACCTTATCGTTTGAACTCCTTTTCACCAATATGCTCTGCATGATTGACCTGGCCGGAATCCCGCTCCACGCAAAAGATCGTACCGATGATGATCCGATAGTTATGGCCGGCGGCCCCAGCGCCTACAATCCGGAACCGCTCTCGCAGTTTGTTGACCTTTTCTTTATAGGCGATGGGGAAGAAGGACTGCCTGAGATACTAACGGTCATACACGAGATGAAAGGGAAGTCGCGCCGCGAAAAGCTGGAGCAGATAGTCCGGAAAGTGAAGTCTGTTTACGTGCCCGCTTTTTACGATGACAACCGGAAGCCAACAGTAGACTTTGCACCGGCCACCATTGAAGCCCGCCTGATGCCCGAACTCAAACCGGAGATGTATCCGGAACAGCCAATTATTCCGCTGATTGATGTCATCCATAATTTTCTGGCCGTTGAAGTTATGCGCGGTTGTCCCCAGGGCTGCCGCTTCTGCCAGGCCGGGCCAATGTATCGTCCGGTGCGGATGCGTCCCCAGCAGGAGATTTCACGTCAGATAGAGACGCAGTTGAAAAACAGCGGTTACGACGAAGTGACTTTGTTGTCGCTCTCCTCTTCAGATTACAGGGATATTGAACCACTGGCGAAATCACTCTCCAAGCGACTCGCTCCACAGCGGGTCTCAATCTCATTGCCGTCGTTGCGACCGGGCTCTATTTCTCCGACTCTGCTGGATGCAATCTCGTCGGTGCGCAAATCCGGTCTGACTCTGGCTCCGGAGGCCGGGACAGAGCGGCTGCGTCTGTTTGTGCGGAAAGAATTTCCGGACGAGGCAGTCTATGACACGGTCCGGTTGGCCTTCAAACGGGGCTGGACTTCAATAAAACTCTACTTCATGATCGGACTGCCGACCGAAACCGAAGAAGACCTGCTCGGCATCCTGAATATTCTGCGCAACATCTATAGCATTGGATGCGAATATCCGGGCCGCAAATCGATCAATATCACCCTCTCCCCGTTTGCGCCCAAACCGCATACTCCCTTTCAGTGGGATGCCGCCTGTTCTCCGGAGGAAGTGATACAGAAAGTCACTTTTGTCAAAAAGAACAATCGGGTAAAATCAGCCAATTTCAGATTTACTGAAGCGGAAACAAACCTTCTCCAGGCTATCATTGGTCGGGGCTCCCGGACGATGGGAAAACTGATAGAGACAGCTTACAACAAAGGTTGTCGCTTTGACGGTTGGTCGGATCATTTTGAGTGGGAGAAGTGGGTCGAAGCTCTGGATGAATGCGGCCTGTCATTGGATGAACTTCGCAAGCCAATCGCCTATTCGGCTGACCTCCCCTGGTCGCATATTAGAAAAGGGGTATCGGCCGAGCAACTTCAGAAAGAGCGCACCCGGACTTCGGCGCAACTTCGCGACTTCCAATCCCTGGCTCCTTCGGATGCTTTGATGACGCCTGAAAACTCCTCAATTGAGTACGGACGCGGTAAAAAGAAAGTCATTTCCAAAAACCAGTCCGCCCCAACCAAGAACTGCTTGCGGATTCGCTGGGGAAAAAGCGCTGAGTACAAATATATGTCCCATCTTGACAATCTGCGGGCGATTGAAAAAGCTATCCGTCGCTCCGGAATTCCGGTGGCCTATTCACAAGGTTTCAACCCCTCCATGAAATTGTCGTTTGGTCCGCCGCTTCCGCTCGGGTTTACTTCGCAGACGGAACTGGTCGAGATCACTTTTGACACTACCTGTATGTCGTATATGATCGAGAACCTGGTCCGGACTTTCCCGGCGGGGATGAACGTGGTTGATTCCCGGATTATTGTACCGAAGAAAAAATCCCTCTCGGCGCTTTTGAACCGGGTTCGGTATTCAATTCCGTTAAGCATTTTTGAGGACGCAGGCGCGATTAGCCAGAAGATAAATGACCTCCTTTCATCTCCGGAATTGTTGGTCCAGCGCCAGGGGAAGAACGGCGAGACTACGGTGGATATCAGAAAAGGGATATATTCAATTGAGCAGGTAGCCGATAAACTGGTTATGACTCTGGGACTGGGAGAAGGTCGGTATGTGCGACCGCCGGAAGTGCTGCAACAGCTTGGAGCGGGAGAAAAACTACCGGTGATGTCGTTTATGATCCACAGAGAAGAGCTCTTTCGAGTAGAAGATGATGAGACGGTAATTGCCGCAATGGATTTGTAGAGGAAATTGATGGCCGACAAAAAGCGAAAAGTGAATACCAAGTTTGACCCGGTGCGTGAAGCCGCCCTGCAGGCGCTGGTCCTGATTGAACAGGGGCAGCAGACAGATGAGGCGATTAGCACGGTCTGCGAAGGGAAGGAATTCCGTCAGCTGGACAACCGCTTCATCATGCAGCTGGTCAATGGAACGGTAAAAATGCGTCGCCGGATTGACTATGAAGTCAAATTCTATCTGGCCAGACCAGCCAAGGACCTCCCGATTCTGCTGCAGAACATTATCCGGCTTGGCTACTTCCAATTGAAATTCACCGACCGGATTCCAGATGCGGCCGCAGTCAATGAGTCGGTCAATCTCGCTCATCACCTGCTGGACAAGCGACGAGCCAACCTGGTTAACGCTGTTTTGAGAGCCTCAATCCGTGAACCGGAAAAGGTTGTCTACAGCTCAGCTAAAGATGATCCCGCCAAACATCTGGCTGATTTCTACAGTTATCCGGACTTTTTTGTCAAGTACGCTATCCGGGAATTCGGCCTGGAAGATACCGAGAAGCTGCTGATATACTATAACCAATCCCCTCATGTCACCTACCGTGTCAACTATCTTCTGGCCAAGCCCGAAGAAGTACTGGAGATGCTCGATGCCCAAAAGGTGACCTATTCGGTGGGGAAGTTCCTTCCCGAGTTTATCCATATCGAAAGCGGCGGCCTGCCGCTCGAAGAGGAATTAGTCAGAACGGGCAAGGTCTTTGTGCAGGATGAAGCGGCCGGATTGGCGACACGCCTGCTCAATCCAAGGCCGGGTTCGACCGTGGTAGATTTGACCGCCGCTCCCGGCGGAAAGGCGACTCATATCGCTACCAAAATGAGAAACAAGGGCCGGGTCACGGCTATTGACAAATCACACAAGCGCCTGGAACTCCTGGTTGAAAACTGCAAAAGACTGGGTATCAAGATTATCGCCCCCATTATTAGTGATATGAACATGTTTGAAGGGGGGCTGTTTGATCGCGTTCTGCTCGATCCTCCCTGTACCGGATGGGGGACAGCCGGGAAACACTCGGACCTGCGGTGGTCCAAGACTTCCGAAGATACCAAGACCTTGATCAACATCCAGGCCAAAATGATTGACCATGCCGCCAAGCTTGTCAAACCGGGTGGGGTCCTGGTCTATTCCACCTGTACCATCATCAGGGATGAAAATGATCAGATTGTCGAAGAATTCATAATTCGCAATCAGAAATTTGAAATTGAATCAGCTTCTGAATTTTTCTCCGATGAAATTGTCAATTCGCGCGGGTTTGTACGGACCTACCCAGCCGTTGACAAACTGGATGGCGCTTTTTGTGCCCGCTTGAGACGTAAGCCGGAGTAGGCTGGCTAACCAGTTGTAATGCCGCAGAACTTAAATCTTGATTTTGAGATCGAAATTTCCCACCCTGATCTGGTATAATCAATAGAGTGGCGATAGATTGTCGATTGACCATCTTAATAAGTGATAGCAGGTAAATGGCGCAACTGAGAGCATCAAGACTTAATGATAAGCAGAGTATCGGGCGGGGCTTTCTGACCGATTTCCTTCCGTATGGAACGCCGCAGCGAAGACTAACTTTCTGGCTGGGGATCCCCATTCTGATTCTGTTTATTGTTTATCTGCTCATGAACAACTGGATTCTCCCTTCAATTACAAGACATGGAACCGAGTTTCCGCTACCGGATTTTACTAATCAGGCGCTGACCGAAGTCCAGTTCGCGGTCGAAGATTTAGGCCTCTCCCATGAAGTCGCTTCCTACGAATACTCACCTGGCAAGGAAAAGGGAATCATTCTCAATCAGTTCCCGATAGCGGGGACGAAAGTGAAGCGTGACCGGGTCATTAAGTTTGTCCTTTCACAGGGACAAAAGTTGCTCCCCATTCCGGATATGGCCGGAAGATCGGTGCGGCAGGCTATGCTGGACCTTGAGGCGACCGGTCTGATCCTTGGAGAAATCGCCTGGGCCATCTCCGACACACTGCCCGAACGGGTGGTTGTATTTTCCTATCCGGCCGCCGGGACAGAAATCCCGCTGGGCTCACCGGTTAACCTGATGGTCAACCGCGGGAGGGCCACAGATTTTACGTACATGCCCAAACTGACCGGACTCACCCTGACAGACGCCGAGAAGAGGCTCGAAGACAAATACCTCAAGCTTGGCCTGGTCAGCTATAGAATCGATGAAAACTACCTGCCGGAAACCGTACTGGAGCAATCCGAGGCGGAAGGGAACGAGCTGGATGTTAATACCGAAATCGATGTTGTAGTAAGTTCCACGGAATAACGATCTCGATAGTCGTGTTTTAAACACTATCGCCAAATCATCCTCTCTTCCCAAACAAACCTTGCCTGAAAGCTGATTTTTACTATATTTGCTGAGCTATCGTGGATTAACTGGGTGCTAATTATACCTGTTTGCATTCCGGTTGCCGCACTTGATGATAGGTTGATGAACAGAAGATGACCAAGACGGCCACAGAGCACCAGACAGCCTGTTTTCACTGCGGAGAAAACTGCCCCACCGGAGCGTACCGGAGTGGGGAAAAATCCTTCTGCTGTGCCGGTTGCAGGACTGTTTATGAGTTGCTCAACAACAACGAGCTCAACACTTACTACAACATCGAGGAGAGTCCCGGCTCTACCCAGGGCAACAATGGAGAGGCGGGTAGATTTGAGTACCTGGACGACCCGGCCATAGCACATCGCATTCTTGATTTCAAAGATGACAACAAAGCGCGCATAACTTTTTCTATTCCCCAGATGCACTGTGCCTCCTGTATCTGGCTGTTGGAGAACCTTCACCGTCTCAGTCAGGCTGTGCTTGCTTCAAGAGTCTCTTTCCTGGACAAAAAATTGTCGGTTTCATTTGATCCGAATCGTCTCAGGATATCGGCCCTGGTGGAACTGCTGGCTTCTATCGGCTATGAGCCGGAGATCTCACTCGACTTTATTGACAAGAAAAAAAGCGGTGATTCCCGCGGGAATCTTCATCGAAAAATAGGCGTGACCGGTTTCTGCTTTGGAAATATTATGCTCTTTAGTTTTCCGGAGTATTTCGCGCCCGAAGGGCTCCTGACCTCAGGTTTCCAGCAGTTCTTTTTTTACATCAACGCTCTGCTGGCCCTCCCGATTCTATTTTACGGTGCTATCGACTATTTCCGCTCCGCTATCCATGGTCTGCGCCAGCGGACAATCAATATGGATGTCCCCATAGCGCTCGGAATCTCGATGTTGTTTATTCGGTCATACTATGAGATACTTCTTCTAAATTCAGCCGGTTATCTGGATTCGTTTGCCGGGCTTGTTTTTTTCCTGCTTCTGGGAAAGCTCTTCCAGAAAAAGACTTTTGACTCTCTCGCTTTTGACCGGGATTACCGCTCCTTTTTTCCGCTCTCAACCCGTACGCGCCGACAGGGGCGGGAGAGGTTCATTCCGGTAACCGAGTTGGTGGTTTCTGACAGGATACTTATTCGGAACCGGGAATTGATTCCGGCTGACACTGTCCTGATTGAAGGGGATGCGAGAATAGACTATGCGTTTGTCACCGGCGAGTCCGATTCGGTCAAGAAAGAGGTGGGTGATATTATCTATGCCGGTGGCCGACAGGTGGGTGGTACGCTTGAGCTGGAAGTTGTGAAGGAAGTTTCCCAAAGTTACCTGACCCGGCTGTGGAACGAAGCTAAGCCGGAGAGTCAGCCGGGCGTAGATGGGAGCTCGGTCAGTTCGGTCAATCTGGCTAACCGGATCAGCAAGCATTTCACCTTCGCAGTCTTAGGGATCGCCGCGGCTACGTTGGTTTTCTGGTGGATTGTTGACAGCTCCATCGCTGTAAAAGCGGCTACCGCGGTTCTCATAGTTGCCTGCCCTTGTGCCCTGGCCCTGTCTACGCCCTTCACACTGGGAACGGTGGTGCGGATACTGGGAAAGAGTGGACTCTATTTGAAAAATAGTCGGACGGTTGAGGAACTGGCCAGCGTTGACAACCTGGTGGTGGACAAAACCGGGACGCTGACAACCGTCAAACAGGCCGAAGTCGAATTTGCGGGGAAAGGATTGACCACCGAAGAGCAGTCAATGGTCCGCTCCCTGGTCCGTCAGTCATCCCACCCGATGAGCCGCAAGATTCATGATCGGCTTGATGTTCCGGACAATCTGGTCCTGTCCGGGTTCGAAGAAAAAACCGGGTCCGGCATAAGTTGTCAATTTGGAGATAAGACAGTAAGGATAGGCAGCCGGAAATGGACTTCTCATGGCGAGCATTCCGAATCAAGTCCGGCCGGTACCAGCCGTGTTTATCTGAGCATTGACTCCAAACCACATGGTTGGTTCCTGATCTCCGCGCCGCTGCGACCGGGAATGAAAGCGGTGATGGACAGCCTGAGACAGGACTATAGCATTTCTCTACTCTCCGGAGACAACAATGCCGAAGAGAAGAATTTCAGGCAGATCCTGGGTGAGAATGCGGCTTTGCATTTTGAGCAGTCCCCTCATCAGAAGAAAGAATTTGTCGAACATCTCCGTCAGCAGCGGGCTCAGGTCCTGATGTTAGGTGATGGCCTCAATGATGGCGGGGCCTTGGCGGCGGCCAATGTCGGTATGGCTGTGACCGAGGATATTTCTTCGTTTTCACCTGCCTGCGATGCTATTCTGGATGCCGCCAGTTTTGATCGACTACACAAGATGATAATTCTCACGCGGAAAAGCATCAACGTTATCAAGACAAGTTTTGGGATTTCGTTTGCATATAACATTGTTGGACTGAGTTTTGCGGTATCAGGTCTGCTGTCACCGTTGGTGTCGGCTATCCTGATGCCTATTAGTTCTGTCTCGGTGGTTCTGTTTACAACTCTGTCAACCAATTGGCTGGCCAGGAAGGAAGGCCTGTAGTATGCAGGTGACGTTTATTCTTATTGGCGCTTCTCTTTTGATAGCCGGAGGATTTCTGATCGCTTTTATTTGGGCCAGCAAGAAAGGCCAGTTCAAGGATATGTATACACCTTCGGTGAGAATGTTGTTTGACGACAAAAGCCCCAAGAGTGATAATGATGAAAACAGGTAATAGGATTTTGGAGAACATTGCATGGCGATAGAGACGTTCAATTATGACAACAGGATCGTAAGAGACTTTGGTGTGGCCACGATGGTCTGGGGACTGGTTGGAATGCTGGTCGGACTGTTGGCGGCCCTTCAGATGTTTTTACCGGAATTGAATTTTGGCATCCCATATACGACTTTCAGCCGCATTCGTCCCATCCACACCAATGCCGTGATCTTTGCTTTTGTTGGCAACGCCATGTTTATGGCCATGTACTACTCGCTGCAGCGGCTGTGCAAAGCTCCCATGTTTAGCGCCCTGCTGAGCAAAATCCATTTCTGGGGCTGGCAGCTTATAATTGTGGCTGCCGCCGTCACATTAGCCAGCGGTATCACCGTCAGCAAGGAATACGCGGAGCTGGAATGGCCTATTGATATAGCCATTGCGATTGTCTGGATAGTATTCGGTATTAACATGTTTGGTACCATTTTCAAACGACGTGAACGGCACATGTATGTGGCCGTCTGGTTTTATATCGCCACTTGGGTTACAATCACGCTCCTCCATGTTGTCAATTCCATTGAGCTGCCGGTCTCATTTCTCAAAAGCTATCCCGTTTACGCCGGTCTTCAGGACGCCCTGGTCCAGTGGTGGTATGGACATAACGCCGTGGCCTTTTTTCTTACGACCCCCTATCTGGGGATGATGTACTACTTTCTGCCAAAAGCGGCTGATCGACCAATCTTTTCGTATCGTCTTTCCATTGTTCATTTCTGGGCTCTGATTTTCATCTATATCTGGGCCGGACCGCACCATCTGCTTTATTCTTCGCTCCCCGATTGGGCCCAGTCTCTTGGTACCGTCTTTTCAATAATGTTGATTGCTCCTTCCTGGGGAGGGATGCTCAACGGTCTGTTGACTCTTCGCGGAGCCTGGGATAAACTTCGGACCAGCTATGTCCTGAAATTTATGGTTGTGGCGGTGACAGCGTATGGTATGGCGACCTTTGAAGGGCCCATGCTTTCGATCAAGGGGGTCAACGCTCTCTCCCACTTCACCGATTGGACAATTGCCCATGTTCATGTGGGGGCGCTGGGATGGAACGGATTTCTGACTTTTGGAATTCTATACTGGTTAATCCCCAGGATATTCAGGACCAAGCTCTATTCGGATCGGATGGCCAACGCCCATTTCTGGATCGGTTTCCTGGGAATCATAGTCTATGCCCTCCCGCTCTATTTTGCCGGAATCACCCAGGGACTGATGTGGAAGCAGTTCACCCCCGAAGGATTTCTGCTCTATCCAAACTTCCTTGAGACGGTCATCCAGATTTTACCAATGTATATTATCCGCGCTGTGGGTGGTTTTATGTTTCTGGTAGGAGCAATTCTCTGTGCCATTAACCTGTTTAAGACAATGAAACAGGGAGAGTTGTTGGCGTTGGAGGCGGCTGAAGCTCCCGCATTGGAAGACAACCCGGATGATCATGTCGGAAGCAAAGAGCCGAGCCAGTGGCATCGCTGGCTGGAGCGGAAGCCGGTACAGTTCCTGCTCCTGACCACTGTGGCCGTTGCGATTGGCGGCATTATTGAAATTGTGCCAACGTTTATTATCAAATCCAACATCCCGACCATTGCCTCGGTCAAGCCATACACCCCGCTTGAACTGGAAGGGAGAGATGTCTATGTGGCGGAAGGTTGTTATACCTGCCATTCGCAGATGATTCGTCCATTCCGCTCCGAGACCGAGAGATATGGTGAGTATTCCAAGGCCGGAGAATTTGTTTATGATCATCCGTTCCAATGGGGATCAAAACGGACCGGACCGGATCTTCACCGGATCGGTAAAAAGTATCCGGATGCATGGCACTATTCTCATATGATGGAGCCAACCTCAATGTCGCCCGGCTCAATCATGCCCAGGTATCCGTGGCTGGCTGAAAACAAAATTGATCTGCAGCTAACTCCGGCAAAGATTAGGGCGATGCAGACTCTGGGGGTCCCTTACGCCGAGGGGTATGACCAGGAGGCGGTGGATCATCTCCTCTTTCAGGCCAGATCCATAACCGATGGTCTGCGCAATAGCGGGATTGAGCTGGCCGATGATGCGGAATTGACCGCCCTGATCGCATACCTGCAGAGACTGGGGACAGACATAAAGGCGATTCCTCAACCAACCACAACCGAAACTGCCGTCAGCGACGGAATGTAGGAAAGGAAGAGGAATAAGATGCTGAGTCAAATGCTTAAGTCTGTCACCGGATTGGAATTCTATCCGACCGTGTCGTTAGTCCTGTTCTTTGCTGCCTTTGTCTTTACGGTTGTAAAAGTGATCCGACTGGATCGGGGTTATCTGAAATATATGAAAGAAATGCCGCTCGACAGTAATGACGAGACTGCCAATAGTGGGAGATTTACGGAATGACAGAGAACTTGGACAAACTGCTCGACCACGAGTATGATGGCATAAGAGAACTGGACAATGATCTTCCCAATTGGTGGCTCTGGCTGTTCTATCTGACCATCGCCTGGGGGGTCATCTACTTCGTTTACTATCACGTTATAGAGGTGGGGTACCTTCAGGTGGATGAGTACCGTCAGGAGATGGACCCCAATTATGTCCGGGTGAGCTCGGAAAATCCGAAATTTGTAGGTCTGCTGGCCGAATACCATTCGCCGCTGTTTGATCCTTCCGGTGATATGACTCCCCGGAAGGCGATTCTGGCTGGTCCCCAGGAGGCTTTTGTTGAAGCTTCCCGTGAAAGTGATACCGTTGTCTATGTGGCTCTGACCGATGAAGCATCAATCGCCGGTGGACAGGGAATTTATAGCAAGAACTGTGTTTCCTGTCACGGAGCTCTTGGAGAGGGTGGGATCGGTCCCAACCTGACGGACCAGTACTGGCTGCATGGGGCCGACATGACCAGTATCATTAAGAGTATCAAGTACGGCTATCCGGCCAAGGGGATGATCTCCTGGCGCGGTTTTCTAAAGACCGACCAGGTCTTGCAGGTTGGCAGCTATGTTATGACGTTGAAAGGAACTAATCCCCCTAATGGAAAAGCTCCACAGGGTGAGTTAGTGGAAGAATGAACGAAGTATCATCTAAGGGTCGGGACTTTCGCGATCGACTGGCGACCGCTGACAAGAGTGGTCGGCGGCTCTGGGTTTTCCCCACTAAGCCAAAAGGGAGATTGCATCGTGCCCGGGCTATTGTAGCTTCGTTTCTCCTGGCCTTTCTATTTGCCGCTCCCTTTATACGGGTCAACGGCAATCCCCTGCTTCAGTTCAACATTATTGAGCGGCACTTCTTTATCTTTGGGATGACTTTCTGGCCCCAGGATTTCCACCTCTTTGTTCTCTTTGGCATCACCCTGGCCCTGTTCATTGTTCTTCTGACGGCAATTTATGGGCGCGTCTTTTGTGGCTGGGCCTGTCCGCAGACGATTTTTTTGGAGATGGTCTTCCGCAAAATTGAATACCTGATTGATGGCACCGCCGGTCAGCAGCGGAAACTGGCCGCCGCACCCTTGACAGCCACCAAGTTGACCAAGCGGGTCGTCAAACATACTCTGTTTTTCGGAATCTCTTTCCTGATTGGAAATCTTCTGCTGGCCTATATAATTGGGACCGAAGACCTGTTCAAGATAATCAGCGATCCTCCTTCGCAACACATTACCGGCCTTACTTTCATGTTTCTGTTCAGCGGCCTCTTCTATTTTGTTTTTGCCTCGTTCAGAGAGCAGGCTTGCACGCTTGTCTGCCCCTATGCACGGTTGCAATCAGTCCTGTTGGATACAAATACAATTGTTGTGGCCTATGATCACAAGCGGGGAGAGCCGCGCGGCCCCAGGGCGCTGGGGAACGAAAAACAAAAGTACGCCGACTGCATTGACTGTGAGGCCTGTGTACGCGTTTGCCCGACCGGGATAGACATTCGGAATGGGACCCAGCTGGATTGTGTTAATTGTACCGCCTGTATTGATGCCTGTAACGATGTTATGGATCGGGTTGGCTCCCCCCGGGGACTTATCCGGTATTCTTCGTTGGATGCTATCGAAAAGAACAAAAAATTCAGGATCACCGGTCGCATCATTGCCTACACCGTTGTGCTGACTCTGCTGGCCAGTCTTATGACCATCCTGATGTTGAGCCGGACCGATGTCGAAGCAACCATTATGAGAACTCCCGGCTCCCTCTTTCAGGAGACAGCCAGCGGCGGCATAAAGAATCTATACAACATTAAGCTAATCAACAAAACGAGTAACGAGATGCCGATCAGTTTGTCAATTCCGGGGGAGCGCGGGAAGATAGAAGTTGTTGGCTCGGATATCGTGGTCGACAAGAACGGACTTGCCGAATCGGTCTTCTTCATCGAGATTCCAAAAGAGAAACTGTTTTCACCAAACAGTTTGGTTGAGGTTGAAGTGAGGTCCGAAGGAAAACTGATTGAAACGATCCGGACCAATTTCATGGGACCACAGCCGGGCAGGTAAGTTTTAGAAAGCGTGGCGGAGCAGAGATTAATCATGGACAACACTCCCGATAGGCGGAGGAAAAACAGGCAGAGCGAAGTATTGCCTCTTTTGAATAGTTATGGCAGACTCAAACGGAACCATGAACAACACTCCTGAAAGGCGGAGGAAAAACAGGCACAGCCTGTGGGGATGGGGTGTGGCTGCTTTGTATGGTGGATTTGCGCTCTTTATGTTGGGCCTGGTTGGGTATGCCTCTCTGCTGGACTTCCAGGTGGTTGAGGAGGATTACTATGGCAAGGGATTGGCTTATCAGGACAGGATTGATAAAAAAGCAAGCGCTTCCACATTGGACGAGGATGTCAGTTGGTCGTTTGATGCGGCTGTAAATGAGTTGACGATTAGTTTTCCGCAGGAATTTTCCTCTCCTGAGATTCAGGGGATGATAGCCCTCTTTCGGCCTTCAAACGCCAGACTGGACAAAGCGGTGGTTATTGGCCTTGACCGTGAAAATCGACAACTGATTGACTGCGCCGGGATGGCTAAGGGGTTGTGGAAGATCAAAATTGACTGGTCGGTTGGTGACCGGTCATTTTATTACGAGGACCTGCTGGTATTTGAATAATAGGATTGAGCCTGAAAATGGAACTCTGGACAGCATTTATAATTGGATTGGCCGGGTCGGCGCATTGTATCGGAATGTGTGGTCCCATTGTTATCGCCCTGCCTTCGGCTTCGGGCCGGAAGAGTCGTTTTGTAATGGGTCGGCTCCTGTACAATATCGGTCGTACCGTTACCTACGCGGCGATGGGTGCGGTCAGTGGTTTGATCGGGCATACAATTGTAGCCGGGGGATATCAGCAGACACTTTCCCTGACACTGGGGATAATCATTCTGATCCTGATACTGTTTCCCAAAGGGAGCGTGCATCGGCTAATCCCGTTCGACTTTTACCATCGCTTTATCGGGAAGCTCAAATTCTACTGGTCCCGGCTGTTCAAGTCTGATTCATACGGCTCGCTCTTTCTGATAGGTCTGCTCAATGGGTTTCTTCCCTGCGGACTGGTCTATGTTGCCCTGGCCGGAGCGGCTACTACCGGCTCTCCGCTGTTGGGAATGGGTTATATGGCTACGTTTGGTATAGGCACTATTCCGGTTATGCTGGTTGCTTCACTGGTGGGCGGGATGGTCGGCCGGAAAGTCAAGAGCGCTATCAATCGGTTACTGCCGGTCGGCGGTGTTATGCTGGCCGCGCTTCTGATTCTACGTGGGCTCTCACTGGGGATACCTTATATCAGTCCGAAAATGAAAGTCAACCAGGAGACCGGCGCCCAGGAAGTGCATGACTGCTGCAAGGGTAAAGCGACAACGCCGAACGCCGCTCTGCCGGACACGGTTTTTACAATCGACTCCACCGTGGTAGACTCAACTTATATCCGGTAGTCGCGGCTATTTCTTAGGGTACAGCAGTTCCCAGGCCAGTGTCCAGGTCCTGCCTTGATCGATCGAACTTTTCCAGCGCCAGGTCAGGCTGGAGGCAGTGATGTCAGAGAAAACCATCCGTTGGTGCAGGTATCCCTTTTTGGTTTCCACGATTCTCCCCGGCCAACATCCACACCCCCATAAACAGTTGACTTGCTCATAGCTACCTCCACGATTGTATTCCGATAACATTGAGGACGTCCTACACCAACCTTGTGAATACAGGCTGTCGGTCTGTCCCGACGCCTCAGATAGCGTTCGGTGTTTGGCGATCCAGTGAACGGATCGGGAGAACTTATCTACAAGACAAGCTTTATGCCTCAGGGCAGAAACAGTTTCATCCCGAGCTGTTCAAATATGTGATATTTATTGATGGGAAGATACAAGGGCAGAACCCTTCAGCGGTTCTGCCGATAATTGCGGCGGAACTACTAAAGAGTTCCGCCCTACTCGGCTGACTATAATTATAATCTGGGTAACCTTTCCCCGCGCGTTGCCCGTAAAACATCCCGTTTGACTATCGGAGAGAGCCCGCGTATATTCCCAGATTATGCCAAGGAGATATCGATGAAACCAAAAGCCGTAAAAGCCGCACGCGGGTCCAAACTCTCCTGCAAAGGATGGCACCAGGAAGCCGCCCTGCGGATGCTTAATAACAATCTCGATGCCGAAGTTGCCGAAGACCCCAAGAACCTGATTGTCTATGGTGGCTCCGGCAAAGCCGCCCGAAACTGGGATGCCTACGACGGGATTGTCAGATCTCTAAAATCACTTGAAAATGATGAAACC
>JARGFS010000210.1 GCA_029211095.1 bacterium
CATCATAAAGACTGAACAGTATGTCTCGGAATTGTATGTCAGAAAGCCCAGGAGTCTTAATAGCGTTTATCAAGTCAACTTGAACCGAAGTAAGTCCTCTCTCACTTGCTTCATCTTCCGACTCCTGTCCATGGACGCTTGTCCCTACCACCAACCCCAACAAAACCATCAGCACCATCATTCGTTTCATCACAAACCTCCCTCTACTTGATTATTTCCTGTAAAGTCATCACACAGTAGGCCGTCACCAGATCAGGATTGTTCTCCCACCAGCGACCATTCTCATTCACCCAACTGCCGTCAGACCCTTGAATTGTCAATAACTTATTGGCCAAATCAACCCGCCAATCATGCGAATCACCTTCGCTGTCCACCACGGCATCCTCACCGTAAAGGGTCAGCGCCTTGGCCATGACATGGTAGTAATAGAAAAGGCCCTGTTGGCCGAGTTCCGGGTTCTCCTCTACCGTGTAATGGTTGCGTATCCATTCGAACGCCGCCTGCACCCGATCATCATCCGGAGCCAGACCGGCGTGAATGAAACTCTTCATCCCGGCGTAGGTCATCCCGCCGTACGAGGTTGTCCCACCCGCTTTGGAGTTGCCGGGATAATAAACAAAACCGCCGTCATCCCCGGACCAGGTGAAATTATTATATGCCTTGTAATTCTGGCAATGCTCCAGAAAGGTGATCGCTTTTTCCCAGAACAGCTTGTCACTCTGCTGGGCCTCGGCTTCCTCCCCCTCCATGCTTACGCCCGAGGGAGCATCGGCAAATTGTGCTATCTCTTCCGAAGCGCGTATTGCTTCGATAGCAAACTGCATATTGGAGATATCAGACCGCTCATCCTTGTTGTAGCCGATGCCACCATAAGTTGAGCTATCAGGCGCAACCCCGTCATCTTCGTCCGCCTGAAGTGACATCAGGTAGCGGCGTGCGTCCACAATCGTCTGCTCAAAACCTGGATTTTCCGCCGCGACCAGGGCAAGAATGGATATTGAGGTGTTATAGGCTTTCAACTGCGGTTCAAAGGCAGGATATATCCCGCCATCTTCGTTCAGATTACGGAGCAAATAGCGGTAGCCTGATTCTATCTGGTCAAGATACTGCCCCCGGATAGACTCCGGCGAGCGCACAAAGGCCGTTAGCACCAGCCCCGTTACTCCCGGGTAGTGTCCCCAGGACCCATCTTCGGCCTGGCTTGCGGCCAGATAGGAAAGCGCGGTACCAATTGAATTTTCAATTTCATGTTTAACTGATTGGTCAACTGATCCGGCAGAAATTCCCGCCGGAAGTAAGATCGTCCATGATGCGAAGACCAGTGCATACAGAACCCATGAAGGACATTTCAACATGTGGTTCCTCCCCTGTTCAGATTACCTATATCTATTTTTTCATTATTATCATTCTTATTTCAGTTTTTACTTGAGGGACAATCTCGCTGTTGACGCCGAGGTAAGTGTCATCCATCCGGTCGGGCAGCGGGTTATTGAGAATCGCGGCCGGATCAGTATAAGTGGCAATCAGAGAACCATCACCATCGGCCGCAAAGCCTCCCTCGTAAACAAAAGAGCCTGTGAATATCCAGCCCGTCTCCGGCATCTTGTTGCCGGTAGCATAATTCGCGATCAATTCGTGAGCAGGATAGCGGTGGGTAGTGCCATTTTCACCCTGCCATTCAACCGCAATGGAGACCGAATCACCCACCGGAAGAAGAGTATCCCCTTGGTAACGTAAATTCTGCCCATAATCAAGCCCCAGCAGAAGCAGAGCCAGTTGAAGGTGCATCGGCTTGATATCAAGGACCAGAACCGACTCATGGGTTTTTCCACCGGGAGCGACAGCCAGATACTCCACAATGCCGGTATCAAGATTCACACTTCCCGGACAGCTTATCTCCCCCAAAGCCCGGTCAATTTCAATATTGCCCAACCGCACGGTGGTGCTATCAACTATCTCAATCTGATCGACCGGATTTGCTTGCGGGGTGGCGGGAGGCGGTTGGCTGTTGACCACGCCAAACCAAAAGAAACATAACGAGATAACCATCGGAAATGGACTAAGAATGGTCCTACTTTTCAAAACTGGACTCGACCTTCCCCAAGCCTGTTAAGGCTATTCTTGATACACCCAGATCTCTTGCAAGGAACATAGACAATATACAACCGAGTTATCCAAAAAGTCAAGACCATGTAGTGAATATTCCATTCTCTATTGACTTTGGAAGCCACTCTGTTATAATGCGTTCGGCAATCACGACTGAATATGGTCTATTTAGTAACTGTCGTCTGGGAGGAATTGATGTCGCTAAAAAGTTCAAAACTAACTGAATTAATCAGAGTCGCATTCATTTGCCTCTCATTTCAAATTCTATTCACCGGTATCGTTTCGGCGGCCGGGCTTTCGGATACGGTGGAGCTACCCGGCCAGGTTGTTTCCGCCAGTCGCATACCTCTGGCCGAGAACGCCTTGCCAGCAGCTTCCACTATTTGGTCGCTCACTCAGTCAGACCGCCTGGAAGTGGGATCACCAGCTGCCCTCTTGAGTCAGCTGCCCGGATTCCGCGCTTACTCATCCGGTAACCTATGGGGAAACTACCATCTGGACAGCAGGGGCTTTTACGGAGCGGGGCAGGCGGAGTATTCATTGGTCACCCTCGATGGCATCCCTCTCAACAAAGCTTCCTCCGGGATCACCAATTGGAATGTCCTTGATCTTTTTGCGGTTGATCGAGTCGAGTCTGTCCGCGGCCCTTCTTCAGCTGAATTTGGGGACTATGCTTTTGGCGGCCTTCTCTCTCTGAGTACCAACAGCTCCCCCGTTGAGAAGAGTGTTGTCTCAGTATCTTCTGCTTCGGACGAAGCCTACGCCGGAAGCGCTGCTCTGACTCGCAACCTCGGCGGATTTGTGGCCAATTTGACTCTCTCATCCCG
>JARGFS010000211.1 GCA_029211095.1 bacterium
GACAAGTATGGCCGGGTGAAAGTCAAGTTCCATTGGGACCGCTCCGATGCCTCCGGTGAGCAAAGATCGTGCTGGATCAGAGTCGCCCAGAAGTGGGCCGGTAAGTCCTGGGGGGCAGTCTTTATTCCAAGAATAGGCCAGGAGGTACTGGTAGACTTCCTTGAAGGGGACCCGGATCGCCCCATTATCTCAGGTTGTGTTTATAACGGGACCAACGTAACCCCCTACGAACTGCCAAAAGATCAGACAGTCTCCACCATAATGAGCAATAGTTCTCTTGGTGGTGATGGCTACAATGAATTCAAGTTCCAGGACAAGAAGGGGAGCGAACAGATTCATATCCATGCCCAGAAGGATTACGACACCAAGACCCTTAATAATAAGACCGCCTCGGTTGGCGCCAACGAAACGCTCAAAGTGGGTAAAAACCGATCCCGTTCGGTTGGCGCTGATGAGTCTGTTTCAGTCGCCGGCAAGCGTAGTCACTCGGTCAGCAAAGATGAAACCATCTCCATCGGCGACAACCAGTCAATCTCCATTGGAAAATCTCTTTCATCTACAGTTGGTAAAAATGAATCAAGAGATGTAAGCGACAACCTGAACATCACTACCGGAAAAGACTCCAGTGAGTCAGTCGGGAAAAAGCAGACTATCAATGTTGGAGATAATCGTTCTCTGGAAGTCGGCAAAGACTACAGCATCGCGGTCGGCAAAAAATACGGGCTGGCCGCCGGCGACTCCATCACGGTCAGCAGTGACAATGAGATCACGCTCAAATGCGGTAGCGCTTCTATTTCCATGAAGAAGAATGGAGATATCACGATCAAAGGTAAGAAAATAAATATAAAAGGGTCCGGCGATGTCATATTGAAGGGCTCAAAAGTTACACTGAATTAACCAGGGAGCATTCTATGGTAGTAAAAATAACAGAAAAACTGAATGCGGTAGCTGGACAGTCAGTGCTCCGCGGAATAATTTCGGAAATTCGATCAGATGGATTGATCGCAGTCGACATCTCCAATAACAATGACCAGACCTATCTGTGCGAGTTCCTGCAGTCCGGAGACCAGTCAATCAATCTCAGCAGCGGTGATATCGTTTTACTCATTTCTCCCGACAGCACCAGCCCTCTCGGATGCATCATCGGCAAGGTAGGGCGTTATTCCCCTACCAATGAACCGACCACACCGGAGATAAAACAGAACCGCCAACTGAAAAAGATTGAGTCTGACCAGATTGAAATTCAGGCCGGTTCCAAACTTGTCCTGAAGTGCGGCAAGGGGAGCTTGTCCATCAACGAGGATGGCACCATAATTGTCAAGGGCTCGCGATTACTAAGTCGTTCCAGCGGCATCAACAAGATTAAGGGAGCCGCCGTACAAATAAACTGAGTTCTTCATGCTGCAACTGGACAACAAAACACCCCTCAAAGTCTTTATCTCTTTGTTCCCCAACAAAGAGGGCATTGACTCAATCTACCCGGTCATCAAAGCTACTTTTGACCTCGGTGACACAATTCGTTTGGCTGACCCTCAGCCGGACTTTGTCTTTGCCGATGAGTACCTGGGCAACCCGGAGTCTTCCAGTATCTCTGCTACTGCCGAGACAATGCCGCTCAAACCGGCTACCGATCTACTTCTTTTTGGCTGCGCTCGTCCGATGGGCGGAGATAAAGCAGCGCATCTGGATGTAACACTGAGAGTTGGCTCCAGACGTAAAACCGCTCGCGTTTTTGGTGACCGCGTCTGGAGCAATGGCTTTTTTGGCAACGCTATCTCCGACCCGATCCCTTTCGATTCTCTCCCCCTGATCTACGAAAACGCCTATGGCGGCTGCGATGACTCTCCCAAAGACGGTCCGGTGAGCAACCCGTATAATCCTATCGGTAAAGGGTATTGTGACAAAAAGAGCCGGAAGTCGGTCGAAGGTATGTCCGCCCCAAATATCGAAAGCCCGGACGAGCTTATTCTTCGGCCACAAATCCGTCCCCTGCCGGTCGGATTTGGACCCATTCCAGCCGCCTGGAAACCAAGACTGGATTATGCTGGCACTTATGATCAGGACTGGCAGGACAATCGCTCTCCTTACCTTCCCAAAGATTTTGACCTGTCCTTTTTCAACGTGGCACCGGAGGATCAGCAGTTCTCTCCATATCTTGCCGGTGGAGAACAGGTGGAGATCACCAACGTGAGCGATTCCGGCCCTATTAGATTCCAGTTACCTTCGTTGGACTTCTCCGTCTCCCTCAAATTTGTTGACCGTACTGAACCGCTGTCGGTAATTCTTGATACCGTGTCCATTGACTCTGAGAAGATGCAATTGACCATGCTCTGGCGCGGCGAAATGGCCTGTGACAAAGAGATGCTCAAAATGGAAGTCGCCCAGGTGAGCCTGAACAAGACACCGCAGGGAGTAGCCGGGTTTTGAGCGGTAATCGAATCAACATAGTCGGAACGGGACTGTTCACCCCCCTCGGGACTGATTCTGATCAGACTGCCGCCAGTATTGCGGCCGGGTTGAGCGCCTTTGAAGAATCCCCCATTATGGACAGAGCGTTCCAGCCGTTCATTCTGGGAAGCCTCCCACAAGACTGCCTGCCTGAGTTGCATGCATCCCTCGCTGAAACGCCCGGCCTGACCTATCGTGAAACCCGTCTTATCCGCCTGGCAGCCCCAGCTATTCAGGAGACCTTATCCAGGTTCACCCCCGGACAGTCTCCGCCCCCCCTCTTTCTCGGCTTACCGGAAAGAAGTACTAACATAAAGTTAGACCCGGACAAATTCCTGCAATCTCTGCACACTCAAACCGAATCCTGTTTCGACTTAAGCGGAAGTCACGCGCTGGTGCAGGGGCGATCATCCGGCCTCACATCTGTCCACCTCGCCTGCGCCGCCATCAAGTCCGGCAAAACCAAGATTGCTATCGCCGGCGG
>JARGFS010000212.1 GCA_029211095.1 bacterium
GAACGCTTAGCAATGGTCGTTTAGGTCGAAACTCTATACCCTGAGTATTACTGCCGAGACAGAGACCTATACCCTTCCGGCTTACTTTGCCGGTGTAAGAACGATCCGCGAAACCGCGAGTCAGGCTGGCGGAGGGTTGATCTTCTGGCCGATAGAAGAGTTTGACCGAAAAATCCCCCGCCCGACACAGCATCAGGCCGGATATGTCAAAGTCTTTACCATGTTCTACGACTCGGACAGTGATGTGTGGAAGGTTAAGTTTTTCCCTATGCCGAGTTCAGGCACATCTATTGAGATATTGGCTTTGACCAAGAATCCGAGCAGCATCGAGAAAGTACCGGAAAAGTTTAATCATGCTCTGGCTTCAGCAATTGAGAGGTTCCTGTACCGGCCGGGATCGCCTGAAAGGATAGCTGCAATGAATGAATATTCGATTGAGTTACAGAAAGCTGAGAATGCTGATCGGGCTTACATGGCTCGCGTTACTCAGCGGCAAGATGATGTTGACCAGAGAGTTGTAATAGATAGGCCCTGGTTATGAAAAAGTATATTCTCTTGGCATTTCTACTCCTCATGGATAGGCCTGTTCTTTCCCAGGTCTATCCTATTAGTCCGCGTCTGGACTCTTTGAGGGCGACGGTGCTTTTGCAATTAAGGGCGGCTTCTACTGGGACGCGTTACTTGACTGAAGCGGTAGTTAATACTGCGGTCAATCGTGGTCTTGCGGCGACCTGTACGCGGTTTCCTGCTTTGGAGAAGTTCGATACCGTGACTATTACTAAGACGATTGAGGGCGGAGCTTTACCGTCTGATTTTGTACGAATACTCTATGCCTGGCGGATTATCGGGACCGACAAACGATTGGCCCTGACGTATATGGAGCCGGACAGTTTTCGGGTGACGATGAAAAGCGAAGGATTGTATGAACAGAAAAAGAATGATGACCTATCGCCTGAATACTATTACACCTATGGCCGGAAGTTGATGCAGCAGCCAAAGTGGAGTAAGGATGAGACGGATTCGGTTCTTGTCCAGTACCTGGCTGTTGATGCACAGTTGGCGAGCGATGCGGACACTACTATCATATTGCCGGAATACCTTGAAAAGGTTATTCACTATGCTTGTGCAATTTTAGCGGCAGGTAGGAATAACTTTAACGAATCTCAGTTCTTTATGCAGATGTTCGAGTATGGGCGGCCTATTACAAGAGAAGGGGAGTTAAAAAAATGAAGTGGTTATTGTCCTTATTTCTCTTGGCCGGGGTCGTTTGGGCGGCTGACGAGCAGCGTATCTCGGTTGACGATTTTTCTGCCGGATTGGTGACTATTGCACCGCCTCACAAAATACCTTTAGGCGGAGCAAGGACCGCCCATAATATAGATTTCGCAAAATATCCAAACGAGATCACGACGCGCGAGGGCTATGAGCGGCTTGGTGAAATTTACGGGATCGACTCTTTTTTGTGGAATGGGATGCATTCTATGGCTTGGAGCGACGACCGGCGTGAGTTGATCCTGATCGGCGACTCTTCCTCTGTTGGTTACGCCAATATCTATTCATCGGCGTATAATTCGCTGGTCTTTGGTGAAGTCGAGAATGTAGGCGTAAAATGTGACTGGGATGCGACTCATTTAGAGATGATAGACAACGACATGGCTCTTTTCGGCGGGTTAGATTTCAGGATGGATATTGATATAGCATGGTATAATAAGTTTACGGATCAACTGGTGACCAACTACAGTTCCGCTAATATCATCTGTGATGTAGATACGATGACTGATGCAACTGTCGCCTCAACTATCAAGTGGGCCATAGACAGCATGAACACTGCCTATGACGTCCCCTGGGTCACATCTAAACCTATTTCTGACTCAGTGAACATTGGTGATACTTCGGCATATATCGGCCCCTTGCAGTTGATAGTCACTTACTATTACTACACTCTTGATGATGGGGCCTACTATCCAGCTAAAACCGGAACAGGTGTTACCGTAACTCGCGCTGGAACGCTGGTTCCGACGGATGATGCGGCACGTAGGATAGCGACCCGCTTCCCGGCGACCGGACGACCAAGTTTTGCGTCAATCAATAACAGGCTGTATATCGGGTCAACGGCTGGTCGGGGGGTGGTTTATGACGGTGAGAAGACATCGGTCTGGCCGGAGCTTTCACCCGGCGAACTGTTTGTCATGCCTGTTTTGAGCGACACTCTGACGGCTGGTCAAAAGGGCCGATATAGATATATGGTCGAATTTGACGGCTATGCCGAAATTAAGGGAGACGCCGATTCCGAGTTTGTCAATTTGCCCGGGTGCATCTCTAAGCCGGTAGTGAGTATTAACGAGCCGATTATGCTTACCAACTGGCCGCCGCCGCCGCTTCATCACGCCTTGATGGACGCGGCTAAAGATTCGGTCCGCTATAAGATATTCCGAACGCCCGGCGATTTTGGCCGGCTGTCAAATTATGATACCTTGTTTTATGTGGATAACCTGTCGTTCCCGGTCGGGAATACCGGATTGACCGGAGTTGATTCGCTGTTCACGTTTACTTACGTAGACACTTTCAGCGACAAGACTATACGTGAGAACGCTTTAGGCGATACAACAAAATGGCGTATGGCTGTTGATTCCGGCTGGTATCAGTGGTCGCCTACAGACAACACCAACCGGAAAACCGAACAGTGGTGGCATCCGGGTGCGCCGGTTATTTTGACTTCTGATTCAACGGCAGATACGACTGATTATGGAATCTGGGAGCATGGAACAGGCGGAATAGATTGGACCGCCTGTCTTGGCTATGCCTATATGGCGGTATTCTTAGATACGGCCAATATGAGCCGATCAGATAGCGGTAGAACGGTTTCTCTGTTACAAGATGAGGCCCCGACAGACC
>JARGFS010000213.1 GCA_029211095.1 bacterium
CAAACTCTCCGAAGCGGAAATCAAAGTCCGTATTGCCGGAAGAATCATGCTCAAGCGGAAAATGGGCAAGTCATTCTTTGCCGATCTTCATGACAGCCACGAGCGGATCCAGATATACCTCAAACTGGATGTGGTTGGCCAGGCCTGCTTTGAACTGTTCAACTCGATTGACCTGGGCGATATTGTCGGTTGCGAAGGCACTCTTTTTGTTACCCGGATGGGAGAGCGCACGCTCAAAGTTACCAGTCTGGAACTGCTGTCCAAAGCGCTTCATCCGCTGCCGGATAAGCATGCCGGTCTGACCGATGTCGAGACCAGATACCGTCGTCGTTATGCCGATCTGATTGTCAATCCGGAAGTACGGAATGTCTTTCGGATGCGGACCAGGATCATTCAGGCCATTCGGGACTTCCTCAATAACGAGGACTTCCTGGAAGTGGAAACGCCAATCCTGCAGCCACTCTATGGCGGCGCGATGGCAAGGCCGTTCAAGACCCACCACAATACGCTGGATATCCCCATGTATATGCGGATAGCGGATGAATTGTATTTGAAGCGGTTGATTGTCGGCGGGTACGAGAAGGTCTGGGAGCTATGCAAAGATTTCCGCAACGAGGGAATGGATCGTCTCCATAACCCGGAATTCTCGATGGTGGAACTCTATTTCGCGTACGCCGACTACAAAGATGTCGCCGAGCTGTTTGAGCGGTTACTCCGCGACGTTGTCCAGAAAGTTCACAACAGCTACAAGATCAATTATGGTGATCACGAAATTGACTTCGAGCCAAAATTCAACTGGGTAACCATGCTGGGCTCTATTCAGGAGAAGACCGGAGTCGATTTTTCTGAGATGTCATTTGAAGAGGCCAAAGCGAAAGCAGTGAGTATGGATATCGGCCTGAACGAAGAAGCCCTGATCAACTGGGGCAAAGTTGTGGAAGCGGTCTGGGAAGCAAAAGTGGAACCGACCCTGGTTCAACCGACCTTTGTAGCCGACTTCCCCAAAGAGATATCCCCTCTGGCCAAGGTGCACCGTGATAATGATCGGTTGACCGAACGGTTTGAGCTGTTCATTGCCAAACAGGAAATGGGGAATGCCTTCAGCGAATTGAACGACCCGGTCGACCAACTGAAACGCTTCCTGCAACAGGGAAAAGCGATTGAAGCGGGGGACGAGGAAGCCCAGCCGCTGGATGATGATTTCATCACCGCTCTCTGCTATGGCATGCCGCCAACCGGTGGACTCGGGTTTGGCGTTGATCGGCTCGTCATGCTGCTGACCAATCAGCACTCGATCCGCGACATCCTCTTTTTCCCTCAGATGAAAGAGACCAAAGAGGGATCAGTGCCGGTCTCTAAGATTCTGACTGAGATTGCCAAAGAGGATTGAGCTCAGACAAACTTAACTAATTTCTAATTCAGTATCAGACGAAGGGTCGGGGAAATCTCCGGCCTTTTTTTGTGGGGATCTATAATTAGCTACTATAGAGTCAATTATTTCATCTTTATCGCGATGATCTTTGTTTCTCTATTGTCTTTCCAACCCGACCAGAAGTCAGACCCTTTATCGTTTGAAGAACCCATTACCACAATGGCATCAGCACCCCATTGGCACGCCTTAATGCGGGCTTCCTGAATCTGCTTCTCCTCAGAAGTATGCACCAATTGCGAACTAGACTCCTGTTTTACATTCATATACCCTAGTTCAATGTAAGTACCTTCGTTCGGCAGACTACCGAGCACCCGAACACTCTCAAAACTCCTCTTACACTCTTCTTTTGGAATATTCCGAGCCTCAGGACTGGGATACCCCGAGATTTTTACTGGAGCGGCGCATGAAAGACACAAGTAACCCATTACTATAAGACAATAAGCAGAAGTTCTCACTGGCTTTCCCCTTTTTTACAGTTGCTAGAACCTTACTGTTAAGTCCACAGTTTAATCCAAAATCGACAATCTGTCAAGAAGTGCTGGTAGTCCACAGCTACCCCCACAAATCCCCTTGCGCGGCCATTCCTTGTGCCTATATTCACAATGTTATAACGATTTGAATTACTCGCAATCAGGAGTCAAACAATGGAATACCGTGTAGAAAAAGATACTATGGGCGAACTCAAAGTTCCGGCCGACCGCTACTACGGCTGCCAGACCGCCCGCTCACTGATGAATTTCCGTATCGGCGGCGAAAAAATGCCGAGAGAACTGATAGCCGCCATGGGCACGCTGAAAAAAGCGGCCGCCCTCACCAATGTGGAACTGGGGCTGCTCCCCAAAGAAAAAGGGGAATTGATTGTGAAGGCGGCGGACGAAGTTATCGAAGGAAAGCTTGATGACCATTTCCCGCTCGTGGTCTGGCAGACCGGTTCCGGCACCCAGACCAACATGAACACGAACGAAGTTATCTCCAATCGGGCGATTGAACTGGCTGGCGGCGTCATGGGAAGCAAAGACCCGATCCATCCTAACGATGATGTCAACAAGGCGCAGTCCTCCAATGATACTTTCCCAACCGCCATGCATATTGCTGCGGTCGAAGAGATTCATCGGCGTTTGATTCCAATGGTCTCAAAACTGCGCGACACCCTGGCTAAGAAATCTAAAAATTTTGATAAGATCATCAAGATTGGGCGCACCCACCTTATGGATGCCACCCCGCTGACCCTTGGCCAGGAGTTTTCCGGCTATGTCGCCGCCCTGGACAACGGCCTGAAGCGGATAGACTGTGCGCTGGAACGCCTCTACCCGCTCGCTCTCGGTGGTACCGCTGTCGGGACCGGACTTAACACGCATCCGGATTTTGCCGTCAAGTCGGCGGCTCAGATTGCAAAACTGACCGGTAAG
>JARGFS010000214.1 GCA_029211095.1 bacterium
ATTGCTATCGCCGGCGGGGTCGACACCTTCAATGACCTCTACATTCTGGCCTCCATGGATTCTGAACAAAGAGTGAACTCGGCGGTAACGATGGATGGCTTTGTCCCCGGTGAAGGGGCCGGTTTTGTCCTGCTGGCCAGCCCGGAATATGCTGCCGCTGCCGGGCTTGAAAGCATTGCCTCAATTCTTGCCACTGCCGAAGGATCGGAAACAGGCCACATGTACAGCGAAGAACCATACCGTGGCGAAGGACTCGCATTGACCGTTCAGAATTGTCTGAGCCAGGCCCAGATAGAAACCGTAATCCCCACCGTCTACTCAAGCATGAATGGTGAGAACCATTTCGCCAAGGAGTGGGGGGTCGCCTATATGCGAAGCAACGCCCGGATTGCCGAAAACTATCGCATTGAGCATCCGGCTGATTGTATCGGCGACACCGGTGCCGCCTGCGGCCCTATCATGATCGTTCTGGCTGCCATCGGTTTTAGAGATAACAATTTGAAAAGTCCGGCGTTAATTTACGCCTCATCGGATACAGCCGCGCGGACCGCCTGTCTGCTGTCGGCTGACTAACTTAGGAGCATCTATGGGACAAACCACATTCGCCAATTCGCGCGGCATTGCCCACAAAGGAAGTGCCGGTATGAGTATTGTCTTCCCCGATGTCTGTAAGACCCCCACACCGGGTGGACCGGTACCTATTCCCTATCCCAATATCGGGAAAGCCTCGGACACCTCCAAGGGTCCCAAGAAAGTCAAGGTCGACGGCCAGATGCCCATGACCAAAGGGGCTGTTTATATGATGAGCACCGGAGACGAAGCTGGCTCTGCGGGTGGTGTTATGAGCAGTAAGATTAAAGGGGAGTGTGAATTTATGATGTACTCATTCGACATTAAGTTTGAAGGGAAAAATGCTTGTCGCATGGGCGACCCCCTCTTCCACAACAAAAAGAACATAATGGGCTGAACCAATGACACAGATTATTGAAAAGATTGCCGTCAATATTCCTGCCAGCGAAGCCGCTGAGAACTGCCCATTCAAACTGGACTGCGATGCGGTTGGCGACGAAGAAGAGGATATTCTGGATGATGACAAGGATTCAGTGCAGAAGATTCAAGAGAACAACGGTGGAACATTAGGGAAGAACTTGGCTAGCGGTTCACAAGGAGCTGCAGGAACAACCAACGACCTTTATGGATTGGACAAGGCAACTCCTCAGGAACGGTTCGATACGAAAGTCACTAACGAAAAAATACGCGTTAAGCCCGCTGCTGGAGTCGCCGACAGAGGCAATGGACTCTATCCGTTTGGAGTCGCTGCCCATCACATAATCCCCGGCAATGCCTCGTTGAAAGTCAGTTCTTTGTACAATTACATGATTCAGAATGGATCGGTGGAAGATGACAATGGCAAAACCTTCAAGATCAAGGAGAACATAGGCTACAACATTAACGGAGCCCACAACGGCGCGTGGCTGGTCGGTAACTACGCTATTCGATCAAAAGCCTCTCCCACCGGCTCTACCTGGTCAGTATTGACCGGAGATGACACTACAAAGAAATGGTGCATCAACTATGTTGCGGCCGCAATCAAGGAAACAGGCGTTCAGTTTCACGATGTCCATACACAATACAGTGAAGAAGTGAAATCCAAACTGGAAGCGATCAAAACCCAATTGCAGACTCACCAGACATTCTGTGCCGAATGTCAGACTAAGACTGAAGTACCTCCCCCCTACAGAATAAAGGAAAGACTGTACGATATCTCACGAGGACTTAAGGCCCTGCTACTCGTCAGCGATCCAAATCAGTGGAAATTACCGTGGATCACTTCCGATAAGTGGAAAGAGGAATTAATCAATCCGAATTCTGTCTTTGCGCAAGCCTATGAGGATGCAGACCCATCCAATACGAGACCCACTAAACGCAGAAGAACTTAGACCCTTAGATTGACCAGAGGAAGCAAACGTGTCATATTACGTATTATCTTGTGAAGGAGTTTATCCGGCAACGACCATTCTGAAAGAACCCTTGATTCCGCATGGACCGTGGATGAGTGGAAAAAAACTGGCGACTGATGTACCAGTGCCCCTCAGATTCGAGCTCGATCCGACGAGACCAGGGAAGATGAAAGCGATGTATAAGACAGGCAAACTCCTTTTGGCCAGTAGCCTTGTTAGGGCCATTCTCGATGCGGGAGTTGACAACTTGGAAGTATTCAATGCCATAGTATTCGATCCCTCCTCTAATACAGAATATGCCGACTACAATGCCGTTAATATCATAGGTGCTGTGGCCTGTGCCGACTTAGACAAGTCTGATTTGATGACACATGATGTTGATATGATCTCAATGTCATTTAACTCTCTCGTGATTGACGAGAGCAAAATTGAGGGCCTCCTGATTTTCAGATTAGCTGAAGCTGTCAACGCAATAATCGTCCATGAGAAGGTCCGAGATTCAATTATCAAACACAATATCCCGAATATGTACTTCTATGGTCCCGGCGAGTGGTCAGGTTGAGAATAACCCCTATGACAACTAACTCCCTCTCATACAAACTCTATACCGACCATCTCGAAGAGGTCGATTTCCTGCTCACCCAGAGAATGGCTCTATTCTCTGATCCGGAAATTGACTGGCCTGAAATAGACGAATTCGAGCAACGTCTGGACGCGCACATCAAAGGCCTCGTTCTGGGCGGCCAGGCCGCCGATAAGTTCTGTGCGGGACTGCTCAACTCCGGTGATCCGGATCAAATCAGAGCCGCCATCTATGCCCTGTCCCACTCAGAATCTCCA
>JARGFS010000215.1 GCA_029211095.1 bacterium
CAGTTTGGATTGGAACAGTTCACGTAATTGGTCAGGCGGCGCTGATTACGACCGGTAATGTCCATGGTGAAAATGTTCATCGGGCCGAGCCGGGTCGATGAAAAAATCAGATGCTTACCATCGGGGGCGAAGTGCGGGTTCTCGTTCATGCCAACTTCGGTCAGGACCCTGAATCCGGTTCCGGAAGTATCAATAGAAGCCAGGTCAAAACGCCCCCCTTTGGTTCGACTGACAAAAGTTATTCTATCGCCGCGCGAAGACCAGATGGGAGAATCATTGTACCGCCCCTGGTAGGTTAATCTTCGCACATTGAGTCCGTAGGAGTCCATCAGGTAAATCTGCGGAGCGCCGGACCGGTCGGATTGAAACGCAAGCATGGAGCCATCGGGGGACCAGGTGGGGGCGGAGTCGATTGAGCGATGATTGGTTAACCGCTTGATGACTTTCCCGTTGGTGTCCAGCAGATAGATTTCCGAGTTTCCGTCCTTGCTCAGGACGCAGGCAATTTTCTTTCCATCCGGAGATATGGCCGGCGAAGTCACAATCCCGTCATAGGCGGCGACCAGACTTGTCTTACCCGATCTGACTTCGACTTTGAACAGCTTCGGGTCCCCTTCCATGTAGCTGGTGAAATAGACCTGTCGGCCATCGGGACTGAAGGCAGGTGAAACGTTTATGGAACCATTGTTGGTCAGTTGCCGTTCATTGGCGCCGTCAAAATCGGCCATGAACAGTTCTTTGGCTGTTCCTGTTTTCTTGGCGTAGACAATCTTGGATAGGAAAATCCCTTTCTCTCCGGTCAGAGTGTGGACGATCTCGTTGCCGATCTCATGCCCAATCAACCGCCATTTCTCTTTCTCGTGCTCAACACTCCCTTTGGCAAATTGCTGCCGTCTGGCGGTGTCGATAATTTTCCAACGTACGCGGATATTGCGGCCGGGAAACTCAGCTTCCAGTTTGACCAGGTAGTCCGCCCCCAGACGGCTCCAGCCGAGCGCATCCAGCTCTTTAATCTCATAGGTTTTGAGATAGAAGCTGTCAATCAAAGTGAGTTCAAAGTCGGCATAGAAATCAATATCGTACTGAATCACGGCGGTTATATAGCGCATGATAGTTGAATCTGCCTGGGAAATGTAGTTGGTGCCGATATAGCGCATGTCATCAACTCCAATAGGAGTCGGGTCAACATAGCCGGTGGTCAGGGTGTCAAAAAGGTACTCATAGACATCCCGGTCATCCTGGGCGATGGCGGTGGAGGTCAGTGTTAGCAAGGCAATTAGGATAAATCCGCTTTTTATTGTTCTGTTCATCATGTTCCGTCGTTAAGGTTTGTATTGGAAGGGTAGCGTTATGCCAATAATCTCGTCAGTAAATTCATGAGGCAGAGGCGGAAAAGGTGCGGCTCGCTCAATAGCATTCACACAGGCCTGGTCAAACTGGGTGATCCCGGACGACTCAATCACCTTGACCTCAATCAGGCGGCCTGATTTAATAACTTGAAAATTGACCGTGCAGGTAACGGTGTAACCGGCGCTTACCGGATTGCGCCAGTTGGAACGAATTTTATTGAAAGCCTGGGTGAACCAGTAGGGATAGTCAAAAGAAGCATTATCGATAGTCGCTCCGGCAAACGGGGAGCCGGCCGCAGTTTGTGGAGACTCAATCTTACCGTCCCCCTCCGGTTTTGCGGCATTCTTATTATTTTTGACTGGCGGCTTCTGTTTTGGCTTCTCCGGTTTTGGTTTCGGCTTCTCCGGAACCTCCGCTTTTGGTTGGGTGGTTGGGTCAGAGACAGGAATATCGGGTAGTTCCTCGATGACTGGTTCCGGTGTCGAAGGAGGCGTGACCGCTACCGGCTCCTCAACGGCGGGCATCGGTTGAGCCGTTAGCGAGACACGAATCACTTCATCAAAATCCAGAGTTTTCTTCTTGTCAAACGGGGATGAGACCACCGTGGCGATAATCAGGACCGCATGAACGATAGCCGAGAGAATAAAGTCGAGCTTCATCTGTCTATCGCTTCCCTTTTTTCTCCTGCACCGGTTCTGTAATCAGCCCGATTCCCTCAATGCCCATCTCTTTCAACCGCCCGATCACAGAGATGGCCGTGCCATAGACAACCGAAGAGTCCGCCCGGATATAAACAGAAGCAGTGTTCTTTTTCCGCAATTCGGCTTCCAGCGCCTCCTCGAAATTATCCATTCGGGCCCATATGTCATTTATGTATATCCCCCCCTTGTCATCGATTGTCACAACGACTCCTTCGGCATCCTCTTCGACCGGAGCGGCCCGAGTGGTGGGGAGGTTAATATCAATTCCTGACTGGAGCAGGGGAGCCGAAATCATAAAGATGATCAACAGAACCAGAACAACATCAACCAGATTGGTGATATTGATATCGGCCATTGCGGTATAGGTGCGATGCCGGGGGCGTCTCATGGCATTGCTTCCTTCTTGGCCTGGGCCATAAACCTGAGGATGAAGCTATTGGCTTGATCGGAGACGATTTTCATTTTGTTGTTGGCCCAGTTAAATGCGATCACAGCCGGGATGGCCGCACCCAACCCGACAATTGTCGCCAGGAGTGCTTCGGCAATACCGGGCGCCACCACGGCCAGCGAAGCTGACCCGCGTTCGCCAATCGCCCAGAAAGAGTCCATGATGCCAACCACGGTTCCCAGCAAACCCATAAAAGGGGCGGAGTTAGCAGTGGTGGCCAGGAAAACTACCT
>JARGFS010000216.1 GCA_029211095.1 bacterium
CCGGACCGTGTGCATATATGTCCAAGAGGTACTTCTGATAACTTGTGGCTCATTTCTGCGCCTCCTCGATGTCCGTTCCTCCTTCCAGAGCGGCATCTATGTTCCCGATTGGATCGTGGAAGTTCATAAACCCGACACATCCCTTCGATTCATCCATCTTATTCAAATCACCGGACACTATTTCCCACAATGTTTTTTGTCTCTTGAGTGCTTCCCTCAACCGCTCGTTCTCTTTTCTGAGAGCTTCGTTTTTGCATATCAGAGACATTTCCTCAGTTACTTTGTTCACCGCTTGACGCAGGTCCTCGACTGTGGCAAGTTTGCCCTCGAAATTTGTCCCCTCAATGCTCGCAACTAATGTTCTCAGGGCTTGCTTAAGCCGCTCATTCTCGTCGGCGAGAGCATCGTAGGTGGACAGTGCGTTAGCGAGCACCTCCAGTTCTGCTAAAGAATAATCATGCGTAAAGAAGCCGACATCATTTTTGTCGATCAATAGGGTAGCTTCGCATTGGGTTGGCACGTCAGGATTTTTCCCAACAACCTTTGCTGTTGTGAGCGGCAATGCCAACACATCCCTGACTCTAATCTTACTCATCGCTCTCTCCGATCTTATCTATCTCGGAGAAAGTTGAGTCAATTTTCATCGCCCATGCCCTTAAAAGAAATCCCAATCCGAACAGTATAACTGCGATAATTACCCCGATCCAGAGCGGCGAGAGAACCCACCACCACGACCAGTCGATAGTGCCCGTCAGCTTTGAGACGACAAAGACGATAAGGATGATTATCAGTAGGTCCGTGAAGCCAATCCCCAATAATGCACTATCAGAACTATTCATTTCTTCGCCTCCTCGATGTCCGCTCCTTCTTCCAGAGCGGCGGTGATAGATTTGATCGCCGCAATATGAACATCCATTCTAAGCAGGCTTACCAAATCATCATTGTTCGGCTCTGCCGTTTCCTTATATAATTCATCAAGGCATGCTACCGGATGTGTCAAATTGCTTGCCAATCTCCTCAACCGCTCATACTCATCGGCGAGGCGGTCATAGGCGATTAAGGTTATATGCAACAATTTCTCATCTTTGACTCTGATCTTGCTCATCTTTCACCTCGAATCTCTTAGCGTGTTGCTTGCAGTACAAACCGTCCGGGCCGTAGCCGCGTTTGCGGCTACACTGTGAATTCCACCAGTCCCTCTCTCGACGGACAGCTTCTACACACAGCGTCTCATCTTCGAGATAACCCCTCGGATTGCCCGACCATTGTCCGTAAACTCGCTTCATTTTTTCACCTCGTATATCTCTATTTCTACTCTTGGATCGTCCGAATACCACTTGTCTCTGGTCCCCGTCACGACCTGGCTGTCGTCCTCGAAGGCCACACCATTCAGAGCGTCACAGACTATTTTCGTAATGTTATCTATGTCAGGTTTGGTGGTCGGGCGAATCTCTCCACTCCGGGCCCTTTCCTGCTTTTTCTTTGACCATGACTTCGGGATCGGAAAATACGCGCGCAGGTTAAGGCACACTGGGGAGTCAGGGAAAAAGGGTAAACCGGGTCGATTCTTCGCCCCCACAAAAAGAGACGCGACACGCTTCTCATACTCAACCGTTTCTTTCGGCGTGTACGTGTGTCCTGTCTTAGTCATCCGGTGCCGCTGTTTACCCATCGGCTTGCCGGGAACTCTGATGCTTATGTGGCCGTCCGTGGCCACTGACGATCTTCCCTGATCAAACATTCTTACTGCTCCCTTCGTTTAGAATTATTCCTGTCTGCGCGGTCCGCTTGTTCGCCAGTTCAACATACTCTGCATTGAGATCAATTCCTATCCAGTGGCGACCCAGGCGCTCGGCTACTCTGCCTGTTGTCCCTGAGCCGTGGAAGGGGTCCAACACAATATCTCCCGGTCGACTTCCAGCTAAAATACATGGCTCGATGAGTTTCTCCGGATAGGCCGCGAAGTGGGCTTCTTTCGTCGGCTGTGTGGGAATGGTCCAGACGGTTCGTTTCATGCGCCCCTTAGGGTTGTCTTTGCGCGGTGCATCACTGGAACGTTGCTGATGGACAGCTGTTTTCCCTTTGTTGAATTTTGAACCTTTATGCGAACTCGGTCTATGCTCGATGACCCGGTTGGATTCCGGGCTGGCGAACCAACCGGCAGGCATCAGCGCGTAATGTTTAAGCGGTGACTCCGCGTACGGTTCAAGAATCGCTTCGTAGTTGTAGTAATACTTGGCCGACTTGGTGAGTAAGAATAAATGCTCATGAGCGAGTGTCGGCCTATCCTTTTGGCTGCCGGGCATACAGGCCGGTTTATTCCAGATGATTTCCGAACGCAACCACCAGCCGTCGGCCTGAAGCATGAGTACCAGCATCCAACCGAGACCAATTAGGTCCTTCGGTTTGAAACCAACAGACTGCTTCAGTCCGGCTGTATCAGGATTCCGCGTTCCGTCACCGTCACGACCACGGCCGCTTCCGGCGTACACGTCCCCCATGTTCAGCCAAAACGTGCCGTCCTCCCGCAGCACCCGCCGCAACTCGCGGCATACGTCCATTATCTTCGCAAAGTAATCGTCAAGGGACTCTTCC
>JARGFS010000217.1 GCA_029211095.1 bacterium
GATGGGGTTGTTATAGATGGCGGCAGTGCTGGAAGTTCCTTAGAACTATCGGGTACGAGTTCGGCCCCATTGGTCAACATAGTCAATTCTGGTTCAGGCGCGGATATTAAAGCGGATAAATTTTTGGGCTTGATCCCAGATTCTGTATGGGGTAAGGATACCTCTGATGTCCCGGCTATCGGCAGCGGCAAGATAGGCGGCCAAGTGAAAGACACCACTGATTATCAGGGGTCGGCTTCGGGCTTGACGGCAGCCGGAGTTGCAACGGCGGTCAGAGATACCGCGTCTAACCGAAGTGACATCTTCTACGGGCCGACAGCAAGTGGTTCGGGGGCTAATGAGGTTGTTGTGTGGGCGGTGGATTCAACTACAAATGATACTCTAACGGGTGTCACCATTGCCGCTTACAATACAGCAGGAGTCATGCTCGGCAATCTAAAAACGGGCTCGGCGGGCAATGTCACCTTTAATTTGAATGATGGCACATATCATTTTCTGGCGACTGCAACAGGCTATACCTTCCCACCGGACACTACTGCGATAGTCGGGGTATCAAGTTACGACACTACCGGTGTTGAGGGTGACTACTACTCACCGTCTGCCCCGGCTGGCGGCAATCTCTGTACCGTCAACGGATTTATTCAGGACCATCAGGAAACAGATTGGGCGTATGCCAAGCTGACCTTTACAATGCCTAAAAATGTCACTAATTCCTGTGATTCGGTTCTGCTGTTGAGGCGTACCTATCAATGCGAAACTAATTCTTTGGGGTACTTTGAGATATCCCTGTTGAATTCTCCGTGTATCGACAGTGCCAAATGGAAGGTCATAGTAACTGACGGGGGTTCAGAAAAGACAGAGCCTTACGAGTTTTTTATTCCTTCCGATTCATCAACTTATAGACTATTTTGGGAGCCTCAATAATGCCTAAATTCTCTGAAAGATCGCTGGCCAAACTCGAAACCTGCGATATTCGCCTGGCACGTCTGTTTATGAAAGTCGTGGAACATTATGACTGTTCGGTCCTTTGTGGTCACAGACCACAGGAGATACAGGACTATGCTTTCGAGCATGGCAATTCCAAGCTCAAGTGGCCGGACAGCAAGCATAACACCAAGCCGTCTTTGGCGGTTGACTTGGCTCCTTATCCGATAGACTGGGAGGACGCTCTGCGGTTCGCCCATTTCGCAGGTTACGTGAAGGCCATCGCCGACCGAATGGGGTACGCTATTCGATGGGGAGGGGACTGGGATTCGGACGGCTCTACAAACGACCAGAACTTCATGGATTTAGGACATTTTGAGATATTAGATGTTTGATAGCCTGATTAAAAAGAAGCTCTGGAAATTCGGCTGGAAGTTACTGGCCGGACTGATCGGAGCCATAGCCCTGTACTTAGGATATGTGTATCTCATAACTCGTTAGGAGGTTCTATGGATTCTACTTTATACCTGCCGCCTGAAGCCGGAGAGGTCTTCAATATGTGGTATGGATTCCTCTCGGTGGCCCTGATTGTGCCCCTGGTCCAGTGGTCGAAGAAACTGTTGCCAATTGACCTGCCGACACTCTCAGTTGTCTTGTCGGTCGCTCTGTCGTTCGGTGTGGCCTATGGCCTGGACTATCTGCTCGGATCGGAAATGACGATCAAGGATATCAGCCTTGTCGCTCTTGGCACGAACGCGACGGCGCAGATGATCCACTCGATCTGGAAAACCAAAGTCAAAAACTCATTACCAAAGGTAGGGTAATATGAAACGAATACTTTTAACGCTCCTGCTGGCCGGGCTTACGTTCAGTTCGACACAGGCCGCAGGTCTGACCGGCTGTCTGTTCGGGACAGTCCAGACGTTTGACGATTTCAAGCATACTGACGGCGGAGCGCGAATCGGCTTCGTCACGCCGTTTGACTCTGATCGGGGGATGTACCTACGGGTTGTCGCCGGACAGGTCTATGTCGGCGAAGATGATAAGATGCAGACTTTCCAGCCAACGATGATGGTCAAATGGTATCTTGGTAAGAAATACGATTTTTGGTGGACTGTCGGCGGTGACGTTTATGTCGATGGCCCGAATGAGGGAGCTGATGCCATGACCGGGTTCGGAGCCAGTCGAGCGATAAAGACGTTTGACAATGGCGCCGGGACGCTGGCGCAACTGTCTGCGTTTCTGGAGGTTAGTGTCACAGACGGAGCCGCTTCGTCTACGGGCAGTTACGGACAGATTAACTTAGGGATAACTTTCGGGCCGAAATAGCCCGAGTTTCATACTTCTCCATAGAGGCCCCGGATCGAACTGCTACGGTCCGGGGTTTGTTTCACGTGAAACAATGCGACGCATTCTAAGCCGTTCTGAGCGACGATCTCCCTGAGACACCCTAAGATACTGGTTGGGTCGAGATAGGCTCACCTTGCCCTGTTTCTGCCGATTCTCATTGATCTGGCAGGTGGGTCAGTCATAGTCTTTCCCCATGCTTGTCGATGAAGGAGTCAACTTCTCTTTCATAACCACACTTACACTTCCATTCTGGTCCAAACTTCGTGTTACATCCGTTGGTATGTGTCGCATATTCTT
>JARGFS010000218.1 GCA_029211095.1 bacterium
TTGAATGCGTTGTTGAACATGATAAATGCGTCTTCCAGTCCCGCTACTTCATCGGAGATACCGGCGACCGGGTTGAGGATCAAGTTCTGGAAGTCCCGTTTGTTGTTGATAATGGCGTTTATATCAATCTGGTTGCGTTCGATTCGCTGCAACAGGCCCATGCCCCGGAACTCGTTGGGGAGTTCGTAGGTTTTCCAGACCTGTAATGGGCAGCCATCCATTTTAACCCGGCTGATGATGTTCATATTGCACATCTCAATCACTTCGTCGTTGGTCCAGTAGCGATAGACCAAAGCGCGGCTTTCGAGATTGTCTCTATCCACAGGATCGTGCGTCATCGGTTTCTGGACGGCGGCAACGGCGGCGGCCTGTACGTCCAGCACATTGTCGATATTCTTGTATTTACCCCATGGCCGGTCTTCATCTTTTCGCATCGACATCAGCTTGTGGAGCGGTTCGTAGCGCCAGTCGGCGAAGAACTGGCTGTCGGCGAAATCACCGTTACCGGCCCAACTGTCATGGACGCAGTTGAAATAATCTATGACGTCCACCTGTGAGCGATCTACGGCGTTGTGCACGAACTGGTCGCTCATTTCGACCTTTTTGTACGGCATTTTCAGTCCGCCGATATCTTTTATCTCAATCTGATCGACACGCTTCTTGACCCATCCGGGTTCGAGTTTCCACCTCGGATAGCTGATTGCGTAGTCAAAGCATAGCATTTGTTGAAGGAGTTTATAGACAATCAGCCGGAAGCCCATTTCTCTTTGGCGTTTCATCAGGTGGGCCGTTATGAGGTCGGCGAAAAGAGCATCCTCCCAATCGTCGGAGTCGATCTTCATGTAATCGGGAGTTGAGAAAATGGTATTATAGAGTTGGACAGCCGCAGTATCGACGGCGGCGGCTCCGATAGCTAAATAGGTATTGGAGTAGAGTGCCTGATCTTCGTCGATCTGTCCCTCGGAGTCGCTTATCAGTTGTTCGGCCTGATCGAGGGCTTGGTAGATGAGCCGGTACCGTTTACAGCGTTCAAAGGCCGGGGCTTTCATTTTATCGGCTTTTTTGATATCGCTCGATATTTTCATCACCAGTTCGTTGTCATCGAGCTCCGATGTCGGGACCAGTTGCAGCTTGCTGAGATCACCCTCGGTAAAAGGCATCGACACCCCTCCGCCTGATTTGGCGTGAATTATTATAATTTATGGTCTTGTATCCCTTTATCCGGCCCGTTTGGCGTTCTCTAATAATAACTCGTTTCTGTCGCGGCGGTTTGGTCTGTCCGGACAGGGCGATATCGTCAAAAAGGTTGGCGATCAAGTACCTGAGAGCGTCCCCGCCATGATCGAACTCGCCGTCCTTCTCATAGTGGCCCTCTTTACCCTTCCCCTCTTCGGGGTAATGTAAACCGCCTGCACAGCAGGATATGAGATACTCACAGCGGGGATCAATCAGGATAGCCGGTTCACCATTAGGCAGGGTTTTGGCAAAGGCGGTTTCCATGACTTCGGTTGATTCTTTGACCGCGAACTGTTTTGATTTGGCGTATAGTCCGGCGTTCCGGAGTATCTTGACCGAGGTATTCAGGGACTTATCGGCAGTAGTCGGTTCGGGGCGGTCTCCGTTAGGGTCGCAGTAGGTTATTATGTTGTTCTGGTCCCATGTCCGCCGGAACCGGGCTTTTAGTTTTTTGATAGTATCGTCGGCCTGCTCCGGGGTGTTAGAGTTCCGCCCAATAAGTTCATCCAGTATGTGGAGCTGATACGCTGTAAAGCCTTCAATCCGGCGGTATTGCGCGAAGATTGTAATCCAGACCTGCGTACCAAAATCAAGAGATATGTGGATCGGGTCTTCTGAGTCGTAGTCGAGTTTTTTGACGAAAACATCATGGTTCCAATTTAAGATGACCGGCCTTCCTTCAAAGGTGTCATACTTTATTTCCATTTCGCGGTCCCATCTGGCCTGGGACTTCATTCTGGCCCGGGCCGCCTTTTTCCACTCGGCTCCGATCTTCGTGACCGGGTCCTTGTCGGGGTCGGCGCTATAATGAATGCTTAACGAGTGGCCGCCTTCGGCTGTCACCCAATATCGCATTCCGGGGGCCTCAAAGGCCAGCCGCTCTAACGACAGGTCATTGAACTGTTCTTTCGGCATCTCAACCAGTTGCCATTCGATCCATCGGCGCTTTTCTTCCGGCGACAGGTTTTCCGGGGGCCTCAGCATCTTCTCGACGAGCCGGTTTGAGTCTATCTGCGGCGGGCCGAGCGACTTCATTGTCTGGTCATCTATTCCGTAGAGCATCCGGTATCCGGCTGATCTTCCGTTGGCCGTTCCCTGGGCGGTGTACTTGGCGCCGCCGGATATTGCCGGCATGGCCGCTGCGTAGCCTTCGGCGAAGTCGACCTGGTGGTTCATTTCGTCAGCGAGAATCCCCGAACAAGTCAATGACCGGACAACGTCCGGTCCTTGCGGAATCGCCATTATTTCGGACTTGTTA
>JARGFS010000219.1 GCA_029211095.1 bacterium
CACTGCACTATAAAAAGCAGGCGGCCGATTTTCTGGAGCGCTACGAGCAGTCCGACGTCCTGACTCAGCGCAACGAACTCTACGATCTGTTTAATGACCGAAGAGATGAACGGAACAAGTATACCTGGTTTGCGATCATAACGACTTTTGTGGCGATGTTTGATGCATACGTGGACGCCCACCTGTCCGGCTTTCCGAGCAAAGAGGAACGTCATCTTTCGTTGGATATGGATCGGACCGAAGACGGAACGGTTCTGACCAAACTCAGCTTCAATTTCTAATCGTCGAGGATGAAGTCTTCAACTCTCAGGCCGTATCTCTCCGGTTCAATAAGCCGGACAATTTTCCGATGGGCCTGAAACTCTGCGGCCAGATCAACCCATTCAGCTGTCGGCAGTAGTCCTTCGGCATTACCTATGATCTTGACATACGGTCGTGATTTGTCCACGTCGTTGTTGGTCAGGACCAGGGCGACTTCATCGGTGGTCAGCAGAACCAGCGAACCGGAGGGGTAAATCCCAACCACGTCAGTGAATATCCGAAGCAGGAAGGAGTCAAATTTGGACTTCATCTGGTGCTGCATCTTCTTCAGGACTTTGTCCGGCGAGATAGCCTCTTTGAGGTAAACGCGTCCCGAAGTCAGAGCATCAAATGAGTCTACAATAGAGATAATCTGCGAAAAGAGATTGGTCGGACGTTTCTCATGGTGCAGCCGGGGATAGCCGGTGAAATCAGAATTGATATGATGCTCAAACGCTCCCCGCGCGGCCCGGGCGGAATGCATATCAAATTTTAGATTGCGCAGCACGGTTTTGGCCCCCAGAAGAGGATGGCTTTGCATCTGGAGCCAGTCGTTTTCATCGTAAGCGTCCGGCTTGCGAATGAGATCGGTAGGCAGTTTTACTTTGCCTATATCATGGAAGAGCGCGCTAAACCCTAATTGAGACAGACGCGCCCGGTCCAATCCAAGCCGCACCCCAAGGGTCAGAGCATAGATACAGACGTTGGTCGAATGAGCATAGGTGTAGTCATCAAAATCTTTGATAGCGGTGAGTTCTATTATGGAAGACTCGTCTCGAGTTATGTGGTCAATCAATGAATGAACCACCCGCTTTGTCTTGGAGATATTGATATCCGCATCTTCACGCGTGCGCACGACAACTTCCTCAACAACATTCATCGCTTTGAAAAATGTGGATCGGGCCGCTTTACGGAATTGACGGCGGACCTCTTCCGGAATGAATCTGTCTTCTTCATTTTTAGCTACGGCTGAAAGGAGCTGTATGGTGGAGAGCCGGTGCGACTGAAGGCTCATGGTAAGTGAATTAATATCCTGAGAGTTTGGCCGGATCTGTGAGATAAACCGGATGAATTGCTGCATGTCTTCAAGCCTCGTGTCAGCATTGAAGTGAACTCCTCCCACCCCGAGAGTTTTCCACTCAGCCACGACAGTCGAGGCGCCGGATATCCCTTTGTCATCGAATTTCACGAGTCGGTTGTTAACGAAGTACCGGTTGCCGATCGCTTTGATGATAACCATCCCATCCAGCTCAAAGGTCTGTTGCATAAGACGGAAAAGGGCCTCTGCCTGGTTCTTGAAGGTCGGGTTGTTATCTTCAATAATGCGAGCTGTTTTGTAGAGTACAAAGAAAGCGTTTACGAGCCGCTCTTCCTCTTTCCCGGCTAATACTCTGATCTGTTCATCGTTGGTGGTACTGGTCATTCTTCGGCTCCATAGATAATTGCGCGTCTCCGATTCATGGCATCGCGTGCCATCCTTCTAATACCGGGTCGCCAGTTCCCGGCCATGCGGACGAGCGTCTTTTCAGCTTTGTCACTGCTGTTCAGGCTCAGAGCTTCAAAGGCGGCCATGCGAAGGAAAGCGAATGTCCGGCTCTGAATGAAATTGTATTTTAGAATCAGGGTCCTAAGGTAGCTGACCGCATGTTCTCCGCCTCGTTGTGACAGGGAATTCAACAGGAGCTGCTGTTCGTCCTGGTCGGCTTTGGAGAAAGTGTCATCGTTTATCAGCTCGGCGATTATGTTGAAACAGAACTCGCCGGAAATTTTGCTCAGAGCCCTGATTGCTTCCCGTCGGATATCCGGATTGCGATCGCGGGCCAGCCGAGAGATCATCTCAGTCGACTGTTCAGAGCCGTTGGCAGCCAGAGTTTCAATTAGCTGGCTCCGAACCGAGGGGGACTCATGGGTTATTGCCTTGTCCAGGTATGGATATACGCGGTCGTCATCGAGGCGGCCCAAAATCTGGATTGAGCTGGCCACCACGGTGGGATTCTTGTCAGACATCCCGCGGGAGACTATATGCAGGTTCTGTTGTCCAAAGGAGGCCAGATAGTCACAGACCGTGCTGTGATGTTTTTCGTTTCTGATTGTACCCAAAAGTTCGGTAATGCCGCTGAGCGCTTCCCAGCCGA
>JARGFS010000021.1 GCA_029211095.1 bacterium
GATATGTCCGGCCGACCGAATGGCTCGTCTGGCCGTTTGCGGAGTGTCGCCATCGAATGTGTATGTCTTGATATCAACATCGAGTGTCTGGATCAGTCCGTACAGTTCATTCATCTGATCCTGCGAGAGAGCTTTGGTGGGGAAGAGGTAGAGGGCGCGAGTATCCGGCTGTTCCATGATCTGATTGAGAACGGGGAGATTGTAGCATAAGGTCTTACCGGAAGCGGTCGGGGTGACGATGACAACATCTTTATTTTTGAGGACCGCTTTGACAGCATCGGATTGATGGGTATAAAGCTGCTTGATCCCTTGCGACTGAATTGCTTCAACCAGCTTTGAAGATAACTCTTCAGGGAACTCCTCGTACCGGGCAGCTTTTGGTTCGATTGACTGCCAGTGAACTATGTTCTGGGAAAAAGAACGGTCGTTTTGGAGTTGGTCAATTATCTGCTCAAGGGTCATAATCTGTTAGACCAGGGTGGTGAGGCGGCGCCTGCAGATATCGCAAAAACGGTTACTCTTGGTGTCAATATCCAGCATAACCTGGCTGTAGTAATTGACGCACTTGGGATTGCGACACTCAGACAGTTCAAAAATGTGAGCCAGTTGATGGACGGCTTCTTTGTACAGGCGAGGGTAGACTTTGGCGTCATCTTCGGGAAGCCCATAAAAGACCTGTCTGATCTGAAAAAGAGAGACAACCGCGGTTCCGGCCAGAGGGTCTGAGTTGCCCAAGACAAAAGTCTCATCCGGCAGATAGAGGTCCTCTTCGCAGACTCCGAGCACTTTTTCGCGGCTGTTGGCTTTGGTACGTTCCAGTTTTGAAAGCAGGACCGAAGCATAGTATTGATTGCGGATCACATTGTGCGCTTCGGTCGGCATTTTCATCCCTTTGAGAATATCAATGGAGCGATTAAAAACCGGTCCGATATCTGCAGCGAGGCGGTTGACAATCATGAAGTCTACTTCGCCCAAGGGGACAACTACTATTTTTGCCTTAAGTAATGCCATTGCTTCTGTTCTATTCCGCTTCAAAAAAGCGAGAGCGTGATCCTGATGGTGAGACCTTAACTTCGGTTTTAGCCGCACACCTGGGGCACCAACCTACAAAGGCCGTTCTCTTTTTATTGAGATATATCCGGCTATAAATATTACAGCATTTGAAAGTCATGCCAATAAACGGCCGCTTCTCACGCTGATTCTTTATATCCATCTCTTCTTCCTGTAAGCAAGATATGAATCCTCAATTCAAAATCAATCACTAACCGGGGAGCGAGATTATCTTTTGTCGGAATGTTCCGTATGCAATTCGCTCATAATGGCAACTGAAGAAGAACTTCCCAATCGCGAGGCACCGGCCGCCAGCAATTGGCGGCATTGCTCCAGAGTTCGTATTCCCCCGGATGCTTTGACTTCAATTTCACCGGCGGCTGAGTCGGCGAGGATGCTCACTTGATCCACGGTTGCACCGCCAAAAAAACCGGTACAGGTTTTCACAAATTGAGCTCCTGCCTTGACAACGCAGCGGGTCGCTTCTCGTTGCTGTTTTTCGCTCAATTTTCCGGCCTCAATTATGACCTTTAACAATACATTGTAAGGGAGATTCTCCCGTATAATCCTGATCTCTTCCTCTGCTTGGTCAAATTGCCCGGATGCAAGCCAGCCGATATTGGCCACCATATCAATCTCGTCAGCCCCATCCGAGACTCCCTTGACCGCTTCGATTACCTTAACGTCGGTGCGTGAGGCTCCCAAGGGGAATCCTGAAACGGTAAGAATCTTAACCTCGGAATCCTTGAGTTCCGATTTTGCCCGTTTGGTCCAGATTGGGTTTACCGCGACCGAATAGAAACTATGCTCACGCGCCTCCCGGCACAATTGCACAATCTCTTTCTCTGAGAACTCAGAGTGAAGGGCGGCGTGGTCAATTGTTCGATTTAAGTTCGTGAGTGGTTGGTTCACTTCATCTCTCCTTGTAGCTGCTTCAAAAATGAAGTGCCCGGAAGATTGTGCTTAAGTTCAAAGTTTTCGGCGATGGTGACGGCTATGTCAGAAAAGCTCGTACGAACTCCCAGGTTTACCCCGGTTTTGATTCTTGGCGAGTAGGCCAGCAGCGGGACATATTCGCGGCTATGGTCGGTGGAATTCTTGATGGTCGGATCGCAGCCATGATCGGCACTGATAATCAGCAGGTCTTCGTTCGACATTAGAGGCAGGAAAGAGGACAACTGTTGATCAAATTCCTGCAGGGCTCGAGCGAAATTTGTTTCGTCATTCCGGTGCCCCCAGAGCTGATCAAAATCCACTAAGTTGGCAAAGATCATGGCATACTCGGGGCTGTCAGTCACCGCCTGGCAAAGCTGCTCCATCCCCTCCCGGTTGGAACTGGTCTTGATCGCTCTGCTGATACCACGTCCGGCGAAAAGATCAAAAATTTTACCTATTGAAAGAGTGGCGTGGTCATTGGCAACCAGAATATCGAGAATGCTCTCCGATAGAGGCTCCAGGGAGAAATCTCGCCGACCCGAAGTTCGCCGGAAATCGCCGTCAGAACCTACAAACGGACGAGCAATAACCCGACCGACAGCGTACTCTCCGGTCAGGAGATCGCGGGCAACCTGACAGACCCGGTATTGCTCCTCAAGGGGAACAACCTCTTCATGGGCGGCCAGCTGGAAGACCGAATCAGCCGACGTATACAGGATCAGTTTACCGGTCTCAAGATGTTCACTTCCAAGCTGATTTATTATCTCGGTACCACTGGCGGCTATATTTCCGATTGTAGTCACGTTGGCCGTTTTTTCAAATGTGCTGACCAATTCCTCCGGGAATCCGTCAGGGAAGAGTGGAAAGGGGGTCTTGAGTTGAATACCGGCAATCTCCCAATGGCCACTGGTGGAGTCTTTTCCCGGGGATATTTCGGCCATCTTCCCATAGCTGGCCCGAGCTGTCCTTACCGGTGGAATACCTACGATCTCAGCAATATTGCCCAAGCCGAGCTTGTGACAGACAGGCATGCTCAGTCCGCCTACCGCTTGTGATAGATTTGGAAGGGTAGCTGAGCCCTGGTCTCCATAGGCTGCGGCATCGGGGAGTTCTCCTACGCCGCAAGCGTCAATGATCAGAATAATTATCCGGCTGAAACTCATTTCCAAAATCTATTTCGCTTTCAGCCCTTTGTAAACTACAACTTGCTGCTGAGACAGAAGAAAAGGCCGGAAGTTATCTCCCGGCCTCTTGCTTAACAGATGTTTGATCGTTCTTACTTTCTCTGCATCTTTTTCAGGATGTACTCGGAATCGGATTCCACAGCGATCTGGTAGTGGAGCATTTCCCCTTTTTCCATTTTTTGGCGGGTACCATCCACTACCCAGCGCTCCCGCTGGAGGACGACAATCCCTTCACGGTAGGCAAAGTATATCATTCCGGTAGATTTGATCCGATCCAGTCCGGTCCGTTGCGTACTGTCGGCCGGGTCAGGAACCAGCGGAATCACCATGTCACCGTCGAATTCTATCACGGCACAGTCGTAGCCAGCTTCGCGAACCAGCGATTTGACCTTGAAAGTGGTTGAAGCTTCAAGCGTTTCATCGGGAAGGACAACTTTATTGGTCTGGGTCCAGCTGTGACCGGGACCAACTTCGTCATCCGGGAATTCCGGCATGCCCTGCTCCCAATAAGTTCTATTGTACGAAGCGCTGGTGATACTGGCATCCTCCCCAAAGTCTACATCGTGCAGTTTTCCGTTGGGGCTAACCGAGACGGTGAACGAGTGGGTTTCGGTCATAGTATCAATCTTGAGGCTGTCCTCCTTTGAGGGGGCCTCAAAGCTCCAGTGATCTTCTTCATAGATAGTCGCAATCTGATCTTCGGTGACAGACTTGACTTCCTGAACAACGCGGACTACCAGGGACCTGTCATAATCCTTGATAATACTGTCTTTGGCCAGGACTTTGATTGCCCGGGTCATATGCTGTTCATACTCCAGGTGTAAACCGGGCACATACTTGTAGCTAAGTTTGACCTTCTTTACTCCCTGGCTGCAATTGGCCAGCAGTATCAGAACTAAGGCGGCGGTGAGGTATAAGAGCGTCTTTTTCAATTTTCTCTCCGGTTAAGAATCAATCATTCCAATGACTGTAAAATTTGGTTAAGAGTAGGACCGCGTCCCAGGCTTCCGGGAGGCCCCATCAATAACATGCCTCGAGCAATCTTGTTCTGCTCGGCGACGGTAACAATAATCTCATTATCGGCATTTTGCAGCTCTGTTAAATCAACTGAAACGTAGAGCTTTGATTGGGGACGTTGATTCTCGGTCAACTGGCCGGGGGCCTGAGTATCAATGTAGACGGCGGAAGAAAGTACAAACAGGGCAATGATAAATGAAACGGCCGACCGCAGGAATGCGGTTTTGGCCTCACTGAGCTGATAGGCAGCTGATTTATCGTAGGCCGGGAAGGATCGTGCGTTTTCAATCCTGTTTAAGTGACCTGTCCGGGCGAGGATGAGCCGCGAGGCTTCCTCAAAGTATTCTTCACCCGGCTCCTGAGCCGGGAGTTTCTCAAGGTTTTCCTTGACTGCTTTTGCCTGGTGAATCTCTTGTCGACAGGACTCACATTGGTCCAGATGTCTGTTCAGCGCAATAACATCTGAATCCGGAAGGGATCCATCCAGGAAGTCATCAAGGAGTGACAGTGTATGGCGGCACGTCATTTTTACTCCTGTTATTACAATCGGGACTTCAAAATCTTTCTCAATTTCGCACGCGCAATGTGCAGGTTGGAACGAACCGTTGCCTGGGGACAGTCAAAGATGGAAGCTATCTCCTCCTTGGTGTATCCTTCGACATCGTGGAGCACAATTGTCGCCTTCTGTTTGGGCGGCAGTTTCTCCAAAGCTCCTCTGATTCTGTCCATAGTGCGCTTATTGTCGAGTACCTGACCGGGAGTTTCTACTTTTCTGGCGAGATCCAGCTGGATATCTCCAGGCAATGAGGTTGTATCGTCTCCAACCGAGCTACTATTTTTTCGCTTGCGAAGCAGGTCGATTGAATAGTTGGTAGCAACCCTGGTCAGGAATGTCGAAAAATAGCTTATCTTTTGTAGTTCTTTTCTCCTCTTATATATGCGAACAAAGGTCTCTTGTACAACTTCATCGGCATCCAGATGATTTCCGAGGATTCTGGATGCAATTCCATAGATTCTCCTTCTAAAGCGAGCAATCAGTTCCGCGAAGGCCTGATCATTTCCTTCCACAAATCTGGAGACCAGGGTCTTGGTGTCCACTTTATCGGTCGCCAATCCATTGGAGTCCAACTCCTTGGAGCCAGGATTAAGCTTGCTCGGTTCCGTCGAATCCGGTTTACCGGCTCCCGGTTCCGGTACAGGTTTAATCATACCCCTTCATTCTGTGCATACATGTGACGGCCATAAGCTCAAACTGTTTAGTCTTTTGCTAACAAAATTATGATTGACGACACTAATGGAAAACGTTATGGTTCTCCTCTGAATTTGTCAATCTTTTTTATGACAACGACTTATGGCAGAAAAACAACAATTGAGCGACAGCCAGTCCGAACCGGAACTAAAAAAGCAGAGGCATAAGCTTTTTGCTATTGGCGCTATCGGGACATTTATGGCGACCCTGGACGGGTCGATTCTGAACGTAGCCCTGCCGACTATCGCCGGAGAACTGAACGCGCCAATTGACCGGGTTGCCTGGGTTGTGCTTGCCTATTCGCTTACTTTAGTCTCATTGATGATGGTGTTTGGGGCCTGGGGTGGTCGGAAAGGATACCGCTTTGCCTATTCTTTTGGCTTTCTCTTTTTCACAGCAGGCTCCATAACCTGTGTTTCGGCGGCTAATCTCCCAATTCTTTTGGTGGGCCGGGTTGTTCAAGCCATCGGCGCGGCCATGTTTGCGGCGATTGGGCCGGGGATGATAACCCAGGTCTTTCCCAGCAAAGAGAGGGGGCAGGCGATTGGAATGATGGTTATGATGGTGGCGGTCGGTCTGATGACCGGTCCCCCCCTGGGTGGTTTTCTTCTCTCGTTCTGGTCCTGGCCTTCGATTTTTGTAATAAATATACCAATTGGCGTTGTCGGGTTCTGGTTGGTGCAAAGATACTTTGGCCAGATGCCGCTGTCGGTGGTGCAAAAGAAGATGCATTATGGCGGAGCAATCAGTCTGGCGCTGGCCATGTTGTGCGGCATGCTGTTCCTCTCATTGTTGAATGATTTCGCGCTGTCCGATCCGATTATGTGGCTGATCGCACTTGTGGCAGTAATTTCAGCGCTCCTGTTTTTCCGGTTTGAGTCACGACCGGAGACGGCTTTGATCGGGATGGAGATTTTCCGAATCAAGCAGTTCCGGACATCGATCATCGCCATGACCACGATGTTCATTGCCATGTCCGGAACGCTGGTGATTGGGCCGTTTTATTTGGAGCATATAAAAAAGTTTGAACCGCAGTCGGTCGGTTTTTTCCTGATGATCCTCCCGGTCACGATGATGTTTATGGCGCCACTGGCGGGGAGAGTTTCGGATCGGATCGGCTTTCGTCTGCTGACAACTGTGGGTACGATCATTTTGTCGATCGGTCTGTTTTTGATCAGCCGCTTTCAGCCGGAGAGCAGTACCACTTATATTGCATCTTCGCTGCTGGTGCTGGGGGTGGGGATTGGGATATTCAATACGCCTAATTCATCGGCTCTGATGGGCTCGGTTTCGGCGGAGCAGCGGGCGGTAGCATCGGGCATTCTTGGTACGGCTCGCAATGTCGGTATGTCTTTTGGGATCGCTCTGGCGACCGGCCTGTTTGCCTGGTTTCAGGAGTATTATCTTGGGAGATATGAAGAGACGGTAGCGTTTGTGGCGGCCTATAACCGGGTGGCTTTGATAGCTATCGGTGTGGCACTCATAGGGATACCTTTCTGTTTGAGTCGTAAAAACAGGCTGGAGAGCTAACTTAACAGTTGACAGTGGCCGACATAGTAATTACAATAATGAACCCTATGGGGCTATAGCTCAGCTGGGAGAGCGCTTGACTGGCAGTCAAGAGGTCAGGGGTTCGATCCCCCTTAGCTCCACCAAATAATAGGTCGGTGACGTTAGACGTTGCTGGCCTCTTATTATAGTCGTTGTCGTCGGCTTTGTTAACTTTTGTTTTGTCCATAGATAAATACAGTAACAAAAACATTGAGTAATGGGGTTAGGGACTGCAAGGAACATCGCTGAAAGCTGGGTCTTTGAATTCAATGCTGACTATTGTGTCCGGTGAGGCGAAGTAGAAGTTACTGGTCGTGCTGTCACGGCATGGAATCTTGGGGTCGACAATAGACGGATACTCGCCATTATGAAAGTGTTGTACCCAAAAGCCTGTGTGCTGATAGAACTGGCCGACAAGCGAATCACTCTTCACATACTCAACTACAAATGAGTCCAGCTTGGCGGCCGCCCTTCCTACGTTGATAGCCGTGAAGGAGACGCCATATAAAAAAGTACTCGTAGAGTCAGTTATCTTTATCTCAAGGTCGTCAGCTCTTAGGGCTAAACTGGCTTTTGCGTCTGGGGTTGAGCTGATTGGGTTTTCGTCGTCACCACATCCGATCAGTAGGAGACAGGCAATTATGCTTGCAGTTAGTCTCTTCAAATTATCTCCCTTAGAATCTTAGGATTCTTCCATTCTCTTCTTTAGTCAACTTCGATAATAACCGGAACTAGACGGCGATGAGCCCGTGCCCTGTCGCCGACTCTGTTCAATGACTCACATTCGATTCCTCTGCTTTCAATCGCATTGAAAATATGTACCAAACAATCATTGCTGTCAAGGCAATACCTTAGGCAATCTGTTCACTTAATGATGCGGCTGCTGTCTATTCCAAATCCGGGGACCCGTTCCTTACCAGATATCGTAGAGCCTTGCGCAAGCAGGGCTCTTTTTTTAGGGGTCAAAAGCAGGGTAGCTCTTTACCAACATCTCAATAAATGCCGTGTCACGCCTTAGTTCAATTGATTCAGAGATTAGCTGAGTGGCCAAGTTGAACTGGTCAGACCAGACATAGTACTCAGCAAGTTCCTTCAATATCATCGGCGGGGCATTCGATTTGTATGCAGCCATCGTCAGGTAGAACTCGTACTCTTCAACACTAAGCTCATTCTTATAGAGTTGTGCCAGTCTATAGGGAGTCTGGAAGTTGGATGAATCAAGCTCGAGACTTCTAAAGAAATGTTCCTTTGCCAAGTCCAAATTTCCCTGGTATTGATAACCCATCGCCAGTTGGTTGTGATAATCTGGTCTATACGGATTCATGGTGCAGGCGACATTCAAGTAATAGATGGCGCTGTCATTCTGTCCTCTATTGGCGAGCGTAAGACCGAGCAGTGAGTAGGCATCTGAGTACAGGGGATCCATAGAGATTATTCCTTTGGCTCCTGCTTCCGCTGACCGAGCGTCTTGCTTTTGATAAAGAAGCAGGTAAGTATCCAACAATGCAATTTCAGGAAACAAGGAGTCTCTTTGAGAAGATGCGATAATCGCACTCGTAGAATCAGCGTGGTCCATATAGAAATTATTCAGGGTAACCCAGGCGTTCCGGTTCTTGATTTTATCCAGATATAAATAGTTCTTGAAATGGCTGACACCGATGCTCTCTGAATTCAAGGCGGCAACTCGTGCCGTAAGCATGACAAATCCAAGACTTACCGAGAGCACCAGGCCGAGCTTGAGAGTGCGGGTTGGGTGTTTCATTGACAGCAAAGTGTAAAATAGAAAGAGCGTTAACGGAACACCTGCAAAAGCAAAGAGGTCCCAGTCACGCGGCATCCCGAGTTTGGGATCAAGAAGAAAAATTGCGGCTATCGGAATCAGCGATGCGGCCAGCATCCAGGCAGTCCCGACTTTTTCCGGCAGGACAGCTGTACGATTCCGATAAAGCAGGAGCAGAAGAATAGGAAGAGCGGGGAGAAGCAGAAGAAGCAGGTTGGCAAAATCGAGAAGATGTGGCAGCGAAAAGAGGGTGTACTGTTCGACCGTGAACCGGGTTTGAGTCAGAGGAACCAAAGCCAGTTCCAGGGTGAGGTTTGAAGCGGCCAGAATCTGCAAGGATATGAAAGCGGCGACCCCGACAGCAGACACAATCAGCAATTTGGTTTTGGTTTTCCATCGGGCGGCTCTTTTGGCTATGCCCGTGGGTGACAAGAGTAGAATAAGAGTGGCCGGGAGGAAGAGCAGTCCAAAAATATGAAAAAATATCATCAGTCCCTGCGGGATCAAAACTATCCATCTGGTTTTGGGCTGTTTCAGAGTCAGGAGTCCGATCGCGCAATAAATAAAAACCGAAGTCAGAAACAGCGCGTAGTTCTCAACATATCCAAAGTACAGCAGGAGATAGCCGGAACTGATCAGACCTGAAAACAGTAGTATACGTGATCTTTTTTGGTGAGCGAGTAGCGATGAGATAACCGCCGCGATAGCGAGGAAGATCGAACCGGCCACAATGGAAATTATCTGGTAACTAAGGAGGGCATTCTTCTCTGGCGTATTGTTGAGAAGATCATAGACCCAGACATGAAGAACAGACTCCCCATAGTTTCTCGCTTTCACGAATACAGCCTGATTGCCGATGAGCGATCCAAGCAGGGTGTAACCATCGCCGAGAAAATGCGTCCTGGTGTGAAAGAAAACAAAGCAAAAAAGGGAGGCGAGAGAGAATGCAACAACGGTCAGCAGATAGTACTCTTTCTCCCCGGTGGTATTGCCTGGTTGAGCTCGTTGGCTGCTTTGCCACAGTAAGACGGGCGGCAGGAGGGCGCTGATTGCAAGGAGGGTTGCTTTGAACCAGAAAGAATGGTACGCCAGCAAGTTCAGCCCCCATAGTCGTTGCTCCGGCCAGAGCGAAGCCAAGAGGTAGGCTGCGAGCAGGGTGTAGTAGATGATACCAATATAGAGAGTCGTTTTTCTGTCGGGCTTATCGTTGTTCATTTCTCTTCAACTCAATACTGTCCGAACTCGTAGGGCAGCATCCCTGTGATGCTGCCATGTCTTACTAACAGGTTCGGAGGGAACCTGCCCTGCAAAACAGATCCAATTACTCATTCAGCAGTTTGAACTCTCCTATCCTGTCCAGCCGGAATGTTCGTTCATCATTTACCAGGAAGCAGTAGGCCATCAGGTAGAGATGCCGGCCATGCCTGAATATCTGAATCGGTTTGATCGTGCGGGTGGAATCTGATACAGTGGGAGAGGAGTAGGTCATTTCTATTTTTGTCTCGGCCTGAATTGCGCCCAGAATTGGTTCAAATTCAGCGGGGACATCGGTTGTTGCCGATTGCCAGCTGTCCATTCGGGCTACCTGCAAGAGGGATTCGATCTCCTCCCAGCTTCCAAAGGAGGGCATTTTGTCCAGTGCGACCATGAATAACCTGCGCACCAGTTCGGCATCTTGCAGCGCTCTATGCTCCTGTGACTCGGCTATGGAAAAGCTTTTCGCCAGCGAGAGCAGGGAATAAAACTCCTCTCCGGGAAAAAACTTGCGGAAGATATCAATGGTGTCGAGTACCCGGTTGGGACTGAACTTGCGCCCCAGCCGCTCAAGTTCACAGGCGACAAAGGAGATATCAAACCCGGCATTGTGGGCGATCATTACTGCATCGGGCGCACAGAATTGTTCAAAGCGGCGCAGGACCTGGTCCGCCTTGTCTCGACCGACGAGCATATCGTCGGTGATCCCATGAACAGCGATAACTTCCGGTGACATGGCCCGTCCCGGATTGATCAATTCCTGAAAAGTACCGATCAAACCCTTCTCAATCGAGAACTTGACCCCGGCTATTTCCACGATCTTATGGCCGGGAGCCCAGATGCCGGTTGTCTCGGTATCAAAGGCGACAAACTCGGTCGCAGCAAAAATAGATTTGGAATTTCCGGAATTGTTCATGGCTCAAAATAGTCAAAATTGATTACTCGACACACTACTTTTTAGAAAACAAGATGGTGCCAAACGAGCATGTATCAGGAGGGGGTTGAACTGCTCTATTGACAATCTGAGTCAGAGTATTATCTTTTTTGTCGAGGTCTATTATATGTTTAAGATGAGAACAGAAATAATGTCTGCAAGAGCGTATGTCAAGGGGTCAGCCAAAGTTATGACCCGCTATACGCCTACTTCGGCTTCCGGTCTCCAGGACTCATAGTCGGTTTAGCCACTCTTTTTTATTGAGCGCCGCTCCTGCGGTGTTACGAATTTACTTCCCTGAGAAACTAATAGTATGTGAGGATACTTTGATGGCGATAATACTGAACGGCTCCGGTCTGACGATAGAGAATCTGGTGAAAATTGCCCGGGAGGGGGCCAGGGTGGAACTCTGCCAGGAGGCGATTATGAGAATTGAGAAATGCCGCGCGATGGTGGACAAGAAAATCTCAGCCGGTGAGATTATGTATGGCATTAATACCGGAATTGGTGAGTTCTCCGAAGTTGTTCTGGATGATGACCAGGTAAAGGAGTTCCAGAAATACCTGATCTACAATCACTCGGCCGGAATCGGCGAACCCTGCCCGATTGAGCATGTCCGCGGAGCTATGGCCGGTCGGATCAATGTGCACGCACACGGAAATTCGGGCGTAAGACTTCAGATTACCCAGACGCTGGTGGAAATGCTGAACAAAAAAGTCACCCCGGTTGTCTGCGAGAAAGGCTCTGTTGGGGCCTGCGGTGATCTGGCTCCTATGTCTCAGATAGCGCTGCTCATGATGGGGGAAGGGGAAGCGTTCTATGAGGGAGAGCGGCTTGATGGAAAGGCCGCCCTTGAGAAGGCGGGGATTGAAATCCCCGGACTGCACGCACGGGATGGTTTGGCGACTATCAACGGCTCGAATCTTCTGACTGCGATGAGCGCGATCTTCCTGTATGATGCCAACAACTGGCTGAAGCAGGCTGAGATTGCGGCCGCTATGTCACTGGAAGCGCTGAAAGCGAATATGAAGCCATACTCAGCCCGGTTGCATGAGGTGCGTGGCTTTGCGGGCGCGATCCGGAGCGCGAAAGCGATTGAGCGTCTGGTGGCCGGTGGAGACCTGGCCGAAGGAAAAGAGCAATGCAAGGTGCAGGACGCTTATTCAATGCGTTCAACACCGCAGGTGATCGGGGCCGCTCATGATGCGCTCAAATACGCCCGGGAACAGGTGGAGATTGAACTAAACGGCGTTGGAGACAACCCGGTCTTTTTCCCCGAAGAAGATTTGCAATTGTCAGGGGCGAACTTCCAGGGGACCCCGGTATCGCTGCCGATGGATTTGGCCGGAACGGCGATCTGCATGGTTTCGGTAATGTCGGAGCGGCGAATGAATAGATTGAACAACCCCGCTCTCAGTGTTGGTCTGCCGCCGTTTCTTACCAAAGGAGCGGGCATGTTCTCCGGCCTGATGTTGAGCCAGTATACGGCTGATGCGCAAATTGTGGAGCAGCGGATTCTCTCGGCGCCGGCCTCGATTCAGTCCATCCCGGCGGCTGCCGATCAGGAAGATTTTGTCTCGATGGGAATGAACACGGCGCTTAAGAACAACCAGATTCTGGACAACGCCTATGGCATTCTTGGGATCGAGTTCATGGCCGCTGCCCAGGCGCTCGATTTCCGTGAGTACAGTTTTGGCCAAGGTGTAGCAAAGGCTAAGGAAGTGGTCCGTCGTTATGTCGAGTTTTTAGATATTGATCGGCCGCTCTACCCGGATCATAATGCTATGAAGGCACTGGTCAAATCGGGCGAAATACTGAGCGAAGTTGAGAGCAGTATCGGAAGTCTGGAATAAGAATGCTGAATTGATTACGTTCCGATGGATCAGTCCAGTGCGCCCGGGGTGGAGAGTTGATCAGCTGCCTGCATCAGTGACCGGAGTTTTTTCTGGAGAGCACGCAGCTGTTTCGGCTGATCTTTGATTATGTGCTGACCCGGTCGGTCCAGACTCTCAGTCGGAATGAGTGAAGAGCCAATCCCGATATGCTCCAGGTAAAAGTAATCTTCGTTTAGAAGACCAATTCGCTCAAAGACACTCATGATCGCGTAGCCATTGTCGCTGTCATCCAGACGGAACAGATTGCGCCCCCAACTGGCCTGTTGGTAATCTCCACCGAGCAGGTGCATGAGCGTAGGGAGAAAATCAACCTGGCCGCAATACTTGTCAATAGTCTGGGCTGAGTCACCGATCAGGGCCGGGGCATAAATCAGCCAGGGTATTCGGTGCAGGGGCGGGTCAATATAATAGTTTCCGGTGCGGAGGCGGGTGTGGTCGGAGATGAAGAGGAAAATCGTATTGTCAAAAAACTCCATCTCTCTGGCATCCTCCATGAACCTGCCGATTGCATAGTCGGCATAAATCTGACTGTTGAGTTCCCGACAACTGTCGGTCTGACAGTCATAACGTTCCAGCGAAGAGTCCGGCAGCTCAAACGGTTCATGATTAGAAAGAGTCATCAGGGTGAGGTTGAAAGGCTGATCCAAAGAGTCAATCTGTTCCAGCGCCAGATCAAAGAGGCGGTGGTCCGGAATACCCCATTTGGAGAAGCGCTCCGCAAAAGGGAAGTTATCCTGACCGCGAAACCGGGAGTATCCCTGCACCCGCAAGAATCCTTCCATATTGTCAAACTGAAGATCTCCGCCGTACATAAAGCAATTTTGATATCCACGTTCGGATAAGATTCTCGGAAGGGATACGAACGGCTGGTTTGCCTTGTATCGTTTCATGATCGACCTTCCGGGCAGCGCCGGAAAAGAGCACAGAGTTGCCGCGATGCCGTAATTGGTTCGCATCCCGTTGGCATAGCAGTTGTGAAACAGCAGTCCATGCGCGGCCAGACTGTCGAAATGCGGAGTCAGATGTCTCCTGTCTCCCAGCGCGCCGGTGTATCGTCCGGCCCAACTCTCCATGAGGAAAATAACAACATTGGGCTGCCGGTCCCGAGGAACTTGCGGCTGCACGGTCAGGCGCAGAAGGGAACTGTCCGGTTGAAGCCAGATGTCGCCGGTTTGATAGAGGGTAGCTCTTGTCTTTGACAGGGCAGAATCGAACGGGACAAAAGGGAAGCGATCGGACTCGGATAGATAGACGAGGCGGGGGTCATGGTTACTTTCAAAGTACGATTTCCCCAGCGTATAGGTTGGATTGAGGGCCATCTGGTTGGCAAAATCATTGGTCGAAAAATAGGCGGCACTCCAACTCAGGGGGGCAAGGTCTATCCGGCCTCTAATGCCAATTCCGGCGACGAGAATTAACAGCAGGTAGAGAACTAAGCGCCTGGTCCAGGTGCCAGCCGGTTTGGTCTGGAAAGCTTGGTAGAAAAACCTGAAGACGAAAAAGGAAAGCAGGCTGAGCAAGAACCAGCCGACAAGCGACCAGAACGCGCCAGCATCGACCAAAGCCAGGTCCCAGACCAAGTTTCCTTCGCCCAGATGCTCATAGGCCAGGTAGTTCAGGCGTGATTCAAAGTAGGTAAAAAACCGCATGTCAATCAAAGAGAGGATTATCAATACCACGTAGGCGGTGGTGAGATAGGAAACCATGCCAACCCGCACCCCCTTCTGATTCATTCTCACAAGAGGCAGGATCAGTATAATTGGCGTTAGCGCCAGCAGGAGGATGACCGTATCAAATCGGATTCCGATAAGAAATGAATTCAAGACCAATGATACTGACAGATCAGCCGAAAAGTCCTTTAATTGAATCAGGAAGATCAGCCGTAAGAAGGCAAACAGAAGCAGACCGTAGAGGTAGCTGGCCACCAGAAACGCAAACGGCCCGGTAGGAGAATACCAGGCGCGATTACTGTTGTTGCTATTGATTTCGTCATTGGTCATGAGGACAAACAATGGGAACCGTTCGTCCTCGTCAAGTTATCTCTTTGTCAACGATCCTCAACTATCACCGCTGTGCCGTAAGCGAGTAGCTCGGCGGCCCCTTTCATTAGTTCCGAAGTCGAGAATCTGACCATGATAATAGCGTTGGCTCCCATTTCTTCCGCTTCGGTAATCATGCGGTCAATGGACTGCTCGCGCGACTCGGCGATCAATTTTGTATACTCAACAATCTCGCCGCCAATCAGGTTGCGCAACCCGGCGGCGATATCCCGACCAAGGTGACGGGCCCGGATAGTGTTCCCCTTTACCAGCCCAAGGGTCTTGACTACTTTTTTATGGGAAATGTTCTCACATGATGTGACGATCATCGAATAACCTCCTTATAGCGGTCCTTTCGATAAGCAAACAACCGCTCCCGGCCCAATGAGACAACTAAAATCACAAGTCCCAGCAGGAGAATTGGCAGGCCGATCTTAATATACCAGGGAGAGGCAGGGTCGGTGAATACCTGATGAAACAGTTCCCAGGCTCCGAATCCGAGTAGAATCATAGCGCCAATAGAGAAGAAAATCCAGCCGAACCCGCGTTCCAGTTTTCGGTACAGCGACTGCCAATAGTTTTCCCAGACTTCAAGCGGCAAATCAGCGTAGCTCATAACAGAGGTGACCTCCTTGAGTTTCCGGAACTCTTCCAGTTCGGCGCGCAACTCTGGGTTGGCAGCCAGTTTCTGCTCGAATTCAGTTCGTTCCGCGTTAGTCAATTCATCGTCGACATATCCGGCGATCATTTCCCGGAAGCGCTTATTCATAGTAGCTCCTCATCGACTCAGCCAGTTTCTTCCTCGCATAATACAGGCGAGACATGACCGTCCCTTTTGGAATTCCCAGGAGTTCGGCTATTTCGTCATAGGACATACCCCGGAAATGCTGGAGCGTAATAATCTCCCGGTCGTCAAAGGAGAGCTTCTTCAAGGCGGCTCTCAACCGATCTATAGTCTCTTTTCTCACCAGCGCCGACTCCGGGGTACCTTCGGCAACCATGAGGTAGGAACTGTCATCTACATCGACCATCTTGTTCTCACGCTTTGATCGCCGCTTCAGCCAGGTTCGGCTAAGGTTGGTGACGATAGTGTAAAACCAGGGGAGGAATGGCTGGCTGTCATCGAATTTGTCAGCCGACCGGTATACCCGGAGGAACGCCTCCTGAGAGATGTCATAGGCATCATCCTTGTTGCCGACCAGTCCCAGGGCCACCTGATAGGCCAATTTTTTGTGGCGTTCTACCAGTTGGCCGAGAGCTCTCTTATCACCAGTACGGATTTTCAAAACCAGGGTCCGATCCATAGCCTCGCCCAAACTTTGCTTGTTTCTAATTACCATACCGGCCAATTTCAATAATATTCAGCAAGATTTGCAGGAAATTTGGATTCTGGGGCAGCTTTATACAAGCTAAAACTAACGGATTAGCAGGTAAGAAATAAGCGGAAATTGGAGGTGGGGGAGTTGTCAATCCGGCAGGGCGACCATGCGGTCAAGTTCTTTAACAATAGCGCCCGAGTCGAGTTTCTGAACCATGATCCTGGTTCGGCCATCGGTTTCCTCCGTCTTATCAGCCACATAGTGGTGATCGGCAAAACGGGCAATCTGGTGCAGATGAGTGACCACCAGCAACTGGTTGTTTACCGAGAGCGCTTTTAGTTTTTTGCCAACCTCAGTGCCGGTCTGTCCGCCAATACCGACATCAACTTCGTCAAAGACCAGCAGACCTCCGGAACCATTTCCCTGGGCCGCTTCAGCGGACTTCAGTGCGAGAAGGAGTCGGGAAATCTCACCCCCTGAGGCAGTCTTGACCAGCGGTTTGAGCGGCTCGCCCGGGTTGGCGGTAAACATGATCCGGCCGTTTTCCAGACCGTGTTCGTTCGGCTTGACCCTGGTGCCATTTAATTCCGCCCCCGATTTCTCTTCTTCATAAATCAGTTCAAACTCAAAATCACCATTCTGAATAGCCAGCGCTTTGAGTTCCCCAACTACCGCTTTCTTGAGTTTTTTGGCAGCTTCTTTTCTCTTTTTGGATAGTTTTACGGCGTGGCCAACATACTTCTCAAATAGTGTCTCGGTCTCCTTCCGGATACTTTCAAGCAGCTGATCGACATCTGGCAGTTCTTTCAGCCGTTGTTCCGTTTTGGATAGGAACTCAAGGATAGCTTCTTCGGAGCCGCCGTATTTCTGTTTGAGATTGTACAGTTCGTCCAGCCGCTCATTGATCTCAACAATGCGTTGGGGGTCATCTTCAATTGAGGTACCATACCGCTCGGTGAAGCGGCTGAGTTCTTCAAGCTGGTAGGCAAGCTCGTTGACCAACTGGACCTGTTCTCCCAGAGATTCATCCATCTGGCGCATCCGCTCAAACTCCTGATGGAGGAGCGCAATCTTACCGCTTATGCCAGCTTCGTCATCGTTTATAGCCTCTTTGACCATTTGGGCTGAACTGAGTAATTGCCGGGCTCCATTCAGTTTCTTTATCACCTGAGTAAGCTCAAGTTCCTGTCCGGGTTGAATCGTGGCTGAGGATATTTCCTTTTGCTGGAAAAGTAACAACTCTCGTTCAGCTTTGAGTTGCTCCTTGCGTCTGGTGGTGCGGGCCAACTCATCGGCCACTTTCCGCCAAGCGCGGTAGGCCAAGCCGACTTGGTCACATAGAGAAGTGAGGTCGCCAAAGCGATCCAGAAAGGCGAGGTGATTGGTTTCATCCAGCAAAGCCTGAGAGGCATGCTGGCCGAGTATCTCTCCGATACCTGCCGACAGGTTCCGCAATTCGGTCACTGTTCCTTTGGCGCCGTTTATCTTAACCCGTCCGGAACCATCTCGGGAAAAAGCTCTTTCCACAATCAACGGTTGATCTTTTTTCAGACCATGCTGCTGAACAGTTGCCGGGGGGAATAGCTCCGCGCTGAATTCTCCCTGAATGATAGTCTGGTCAGCGCCGTGACGGATAAACTCCCGTTCGGCGCGAGCCCCCAGGAGCAAGGCAAGAGCGGTGACAACCACAGATTTTCCTCCGCCTGTCTCTCCGGTCAGAACGGACAGACCCGCTCCAAACTCAATCTCATCATTTTCCAGCAGGGCCAGGTTTGTTATACGAAGTTTCCTGAGCATCAGATTTTGTAACTCCTGATCTGGTCCAGAATCTCATTGGCTCGCTGGTCATTGCCGGACTTCTCAGCCTCGTACATCTCCGATTTGAGCCGGGCTACAATCTTGCGCGTCTTCTTTTCGGTTAATCGCGAAGCCATCAGGACCAGTTCTGAGTCTTTGGATTCCGGTTCCCATTCATTGGAGGCGACTTCGGTAATCAGCGAGATGAACTCGGTGTCGGTCAGACTGTCAATAAGCCGCTTAACATCAATTGCGCCGGTGTCACGGTACTGGGTAATGATAGCGCTGTACAACCGGGACAGCTGTTTGGAGTCAATATCTTCGGGGGAAATTTTTTCAAATATACGATCAATACCACCGGCTCCATTGAGAAGAAGAGAGAGAAAACCAAATTCCACCGGATCGTATTTTCGGGCCGCCCCGGGCGAGGTCACCGGGGGGGAGCCGGAAGCGGGGTTGGCCATGCGGAACAGTTCCGTTTTTACTTTCAGGAGTTCTTCTGCGCGCTCAAAGAAGAGCGACCTCCGGGTTGGGTCGGCAATCTTATTCCCAACCGTACTAAACTCTTTGATCAATTTCTCTTTGCCTATTATTCCGGCCGCACTTGTGTCTATCCCCTTAACGCGAAATTCGATAAAGTCCAGTGCCTTCTCGCGAAGTTCCAATAGGCCATCTTTCCCTTTTGATTGCGCCACGGTGTCGGGATCTTCGCCAGGAGGCGCATCAATAACCATGACATCCAGTCCGGCGTCATAGAGATGATCAACCGATTTTATGGCCGCGTTGCGACCGGCCGAGTCGGCATCAAAAAAGAGGTAGGCCTTCTCAGCAAAACGGGCGAGCAGGCGGGCCTGATGCGAAGTAAAAGCGGTTCCAGAAGAAGCCACGACATTTCGGATTCCAGCCTGCCAGAGCGAGATGACATCAAAGTATCCTTCGACCACATAGACTTCGTTTTCTCTTCGTATCCAATCGCGCGCCACGTTGAGCCCATAGAGGACCATGCTCTTGGTGTACAAAGGAGTTTCCGGAGAGTTTATATATTTGGCCGGTTCCCCTTTTTTGAGGGTGCGGCCGCCGAACGCGATCGGTTTCTGACTAAGACTGAATATGGGGATCATCAACCGTTCACGAAATCGGTCAAAGTAATTCCCTTTGGACTCCGATTTCAGGACGAGTCCGGCGGTCACCAGGTCATCCGGATTGAGCCCCTTGGAGTTGGCCAGAGAGAGATAGCCATCCCAGCTTTGACCGGCCAATCCCAGTTTGAAGCACTTGATAGATTCATCGGTCATCTTGCGTCTCTTAATCAGATAGTCCTGGAGCACGGATTTATATTTAGCCTGGAACAGAAGATCGTGGAAATAGTCTACGGCGAGATGGTTGGCAAAAGCTATTCGCTCCAGTGATTCGCGCCGTTGATCCGATCCGGCCTCTTCTCGAATCGTAATCCCGGCCTTGCGGGCCAGGTGACGGACAGCTTCTACAAAACTCATCCGCTCATGCTCCATGAGGAAAGTAAACGCGTTCCCTCCTTTGCCACAGCCGAAGCAGTGATAAATCTGTTTGTCTTCGGAGACTGAGAAGGAGGGGGTCTTCTCCGTATGGAAGGGGCAGATGGCCAGATGGTTGCGCCCTCTCTTTTTAAGGCGCAGATACTCCCCGATGAGGGCCACAATATCTGTGGTCTGGCGAATCTGTTCGATTGTCTCTTGTGGAATCATAAGGCTACTTCTTTAATTTTACCACCGTGACTCCGGCGCCGCCTTCGTTCCAATTTCCCAGGCGAAGATCCTTGACTTCGGTATGGCTTTTCAAATACTCAGTCAGCATGCGGCGGAGTTTTCCGGTCCCTTTACCATGAACCACATAGACCAGTTGTAGTCCGCTTATCACGGCCCGGTCCAAAAACCGCTCTAAGTTCTCCATCGCTTCGTCAACCGTCATCCCTCGCAGGTGAATCTGGTTGGATTCGCTCGCTTCGACATTTAGCAGTGAAGTCTTAACGTGCGTGGTCGGTTTTGCGCCAGCGGAAACCTTTCTGAGATTCCGAATCTCCACGGTCGTTAACATTGATCCAACCCGCACCCTCGCCTTATCTTTGCCGATCAAATCTTCAATCTCGCCCCGTTGGTTCAGAGAGAGAATTTCCACCGCGTCACCGGCCGAATAGGAACTGTTTGATTCGGGCTCTTTACTGGGACGTGTCAGCCGCTTTTTGACTTCGTCACTCCGCTGTTTTAGCCGACCATGAAACTGCTGCAGGGATTCTTTGGAGGCCTGGCTTTCCCGAATGTCAGAGACTAATCTCTCAATCTCTTTTCTGGTTTCATCGAGAAAGAGTTGGGTGTCAAGCAGTCCTTTCTCTTTCTCCTCATCAATCTGTTTGCGGAGCTTTTCATTTTCAGTTTCGTAATAGTTTTGAAGCTCTTCAACTTTTGATGATCGTTCGGTTAGTTTTTCACGTTCAGCTCGGACCTGGACCAGTTCCGCTTCAAGACTGGCAATCAGGGCGGTCAGTGATCGCTCGGAGCTGCCGAGCAGGGTCGAGGCGGCTTCACAGATTTCTTCCGGCATTCCCAGGCGACCGGCAATCTCCACCGCATAGGAGGAACCGGGCATGCCCATTTGAAGGCGATAAGTAGGGGAGAGAGTGTCACGGTCAAATTCCAGCGAGGCGTTTTCAATCTCGGGATGTTCAGTCGCCAATGTTTTGAGCTGAGAATAATGAGTAGTGACCAGCATCTTGGCGCCGTTTCTGGCCGCATAAAGGATGATTGACTGAGCCAGCGATGAGCCTTCCTGGGGATCGGTGCCAACGCCGATTTCATCAAACAGGAGGAGCGTCTTGTTGGTTAGCGCCTTGAGACCATGAATGATATTTCTAATGTGCGAAGAATAAGTGGAGAGAGAGAGCTCAATCGACTGCTCATCCCCGATGTCAGCAAAAATCTGCTCAAACGGGCCCACAGTGGAGAGACGATCCGCAGAAATGTGAAGACCACTTTGGATCATCAAAAGGGAGAGTCCTACCGCTTTCAGGGAGATAGTCTTACCTCCGGTGTTGGGACCGGTTATCAGCACTATCTGACGGGCGCTATCGAGCCCAATATCATTTGGAATTACATTCTTGACCCCCTGCAGCTGCCTTATCAGCAGCGGGTGGCGAAGCTCCTTGAGATCAAAGCGGGCTTCGTCCGTCATCTGCGGTTTATGCCCCCCTATCTCAATGGAGAAGAGGGCCGAGGCATGCAAACGATCAAGCTGTCCGATTAGTCGGCAGTTCTCCAGAAGGGCGGCGCTGCGCAAACCTATCTCCGCCGTGAGCGCCTGAAGAATTCTGAAAATCTCAATCCGCTCTTCCTGAAAAAGCTGATTTATTTTGTTGTTAAGCTCCACTGTCTCCTGCGGCTCAACATAGAGAGTCGCTCCGGATTGACTGCGATCATGGAGAATGCCCGCTTCATCTTTGAACTGTCCGGATGGGATCGGGATAACATAGCGGCCATTCCGGATGGTGACGACATCATCCTGCCACCCGGCCTGCTTCTTTTTGTCGGCCAGAATTTTGCGAAGTCTACTCAGAATCCGTTGACGACTGTCGGCCTGTTCGGCCCGGATGCGCTTGAGTGCGGGCGAGGCGTTGTCCCGAACTTCGCCGTTTTCATCTATTGTCTTTCTTATCTCGGTGACTAATTCGGGGAAAGCCCTCAAGGCCTCAAGGTATTCGGCTATATGTGGGAACTTCTCCCGTGATTCTTTGTCATATTCACTCAGCGATGCCGAAGAGAGCAGGAGTTCCATGAGTTTCAGGATCTCTTTTGGTTCCAGAATCGCTCCGGCGGTAGCTGACAAGTTCAACTGTTCCCGGCTGTCTTCCAGTCTGACCAATGGAAAGGGAATGCCAAAACTAAGGATATCTTTGAGCTCAGAGACTTCGGTCAGTTTCAGCTCTATTATCTCCCGCTTGAATTGCGGCCGGATTCTTTCAATCTCCTCGTTGCCATAGGGGGTGAGGCACTTGCCTCGCAGGACCTCTATGACTTTGGGATACTCCAGCGTTTCCAGCGTATGTTGATCAATCATTTCCTAAATCTCTCTGAATAAAAAAACCGGTCCCACAGACCGGTTTCAATATACGCAGTACCGTTTGAAATTCAAATGTTAGCTTTGTCCAACTCCGACCGAGAAGTACTTTTCCAAACGATAGAGGACTTCGTACACCTGGGCGCGTTCTTCACTGACAATCCCGCTACTGCTATTGGAAGGGCCGACCAGAAGGGTCTTTTCAATTTTATTGATGAAATTCGGACTCTGGGGATGGAGGGGAGTGGTTCCTTCGTACATGAGCGGGATAGTTTTGGCCATAGCCGGTCCAAAAAATGAGGCTTCAAACGAAGTATAAAAAGAGTTTGGCATGGGCAACAGGAAAACAAGGAATGTCAGGAAGCCGACCGCTACCCAGCCCCTGAGAAAACCGACCAAGGCTCCGCCCATCTGGTCTCGTTTACCGGTCTGCTTTATGTTAGCGGCCTTGTAGAAAAGCATTCCGGCCACTTTGAAGGCGGCATAAGAGCCAGCCAACAGGATTACAAAGGCGAGGATGGCCGAAATTAAGGGAGAGCCGCCCAACTGGTTGTATACCCAGACAGCGAAATTGTCGATATAGTTGACCGCCAGGACAACGGATGTGAAAAATACGACAAAAGCCATAAGTTCCCGAATTAGTCCTTTCTTGGACCCAACCACCACCGAAGCCAGAAGCAACACGACAAGGACGCCATCAATCCAATTCATATAATACTCTCCAGATTTTGTTTACACTTCTTACGTAGAAAATATAGAGAGTCCTCAAATTCATTTGCAAGTTTTAACTAAGATGCGAAGCAAGAAGAAAATTGGCCGTTATTTACTCAGGGCCTCGTTTACCAGCCGATTCACCAGTTTGCCATCGGCCCGACCTTTGGTCCTGGGCATCAAGACCTTCATCACCAGACCAATCTTTTTGGGTGAATCGATGCCCGACTCGGCAATAGCTTCGGCAACCATCGGTCTGAGTTCCTCCTCCGTCAGTTGCTGGGGGAGATAGGCCACAATCACGTCGAGCTCGCGCTGCTCTTTGTCAGCCAGGTCAGTCCGTTCGGCAGTTCGGAACTGCTCAATCGACTCGCGCCGTTTTTTGGCCGCGCTGGACAAAACCGCCATGATTTCTTCCGGGGACAGGTCGTCCTTTTTGTCAATCAGCTTGTACTTCAACTCAGATTTAAGGCCCCGAAGCACGGTTGATTTCTCTTTTTCACCGTTCTTGAGGGCCGTAATCAGGTCGTTGTCAATTTTATCTAAAAGAGACATACGTTCTATTTGGTTCTCCGGGGATGCAATCTCGCGCGGCGGGCCTTACGGCGGGCGGCGGCAAGTTTACGCTTCCTCGCTTCCGAGGGTTTCTCGAAATGTTGATGCTTCTTTATATCCGAAAGAATTCCGGTTTTTTCACAGAATTTATTGAAGCGCCTGAGCGCTCTTTCAAATGATTCATCGTCGCGTACTACTACTCCAGTCAGGGTCTCTCACCACCTTCATAGACTAAAAAAGTTCAGAACTCACTCTCAAGTAATCGGTAAGTTATGGTAATTCTTACACTTGTCAAGACATAAGTTTGGCCTCCCGGCTCCTCCGGGCGCTGTTTGAGAGATGTCGGGTTTCGGGTTCGCAAACAAACTCCGGAACCTGACCTGCTGAACAAAAGGCAAATAGCCTGATATTCCGGCTGACTCCCAGAGTTGTTTTTGATTGAACTGATCTATTATTCCCGTATATAAGCAATATGCCATTTACGACCTCACACCCGGCTATTGTTATGCCGCTAAAGAAGTTCTGGCCGCGACATTTCTCGCTGGGCGGACTGATGGCCGGGGCGATGTCCCCTGATCTGCCTTACTTTCTGACCGGGACGACCGAGTTCAGGTATCTAAGCCATACCTGGACCGGGCTGTTTTTGCTCTGCATACCTCTGGGTATTCTGTTCGTATGGGGCTTTCATGCCTACTTTAAGCGTCCTGTTATTAACATGTTACCGGAAATAGTTAGAGTGCCACTTTCCGGGTTGGCCGCCTCTGAATTCAGGCTGACTGGTGTCCGAGATAGTCTGGTATTGGTGCTCTCAGTTTTGCTTGGCGCCCTCAGCCATTTTGCATGGGATTCCTTCACCCACCCCGGAGGATTTATGGTGGCCAGGGTAGATTTTCTGATGCAGCCGATTTCAATTCTGGGCAGGACAGAACCGTTCTGTCGTTTGTTCCAGCATGTTAGTTCTCTTTTTGGAGGGATAGCCCTCCTGTTGATGATCTTCAGGGGCGGTTTGCTGCCCAAACCGGTCACAGAATCAAAGCCGGTGGCAATAGGCAGGAAGTTTTTATTTTGGGCAGGTGGGGCGGTCTGCGCTGGATTGGGCGCTTACCTGTCAGGCTTGCTCTGGTCCAGCTGGTTTGGCTTTACCCTTACCTACCAGCACGGTACTAAGGTTACCTTCACCAGTTATGCGTTGGGGAGCTGGGCCGGTTTCTTCTGGTACGCGGTTCTGGCGGGGTTTTTTGGCAGGGGACAAGAATAGACGTATCAAGTCACCCTGAGCTTGTCGAAGGGTGTTTATTCCCCAGGTCTTGTGCGTGGCAGGACTTCCGGACTGCCGTTCTCTCGTCATCAGCAGAATGTGGGGCAGACGAGGGCGTCTGCCCCACACGACACTACCGGCGGGGGACCTGGCTGACAGCCATGGTCTGACAGCTCACTCGATTGAATTGTATTCACAAATGGGCTGGGTCTCAAAACGGTCTTGCGCAATCGCATGAAAGCGGCTAACTTAGTCACTGTCTAAGCGTATCTGTTACATGTGCCGGAGTGGTGGAATTGGTAGACACCAGGGACTTAAAATCCCTTGCTCCGTAAGGGGCGTGCCGGTTCGAGTCCGGCCTCCGGCACCAGCATAGCTGGTTAATGCAATGATATTCATTCTTAAACCTGAAAGAGGTGGCTGACCAGTTAATGCGGTTTAGCCACTCCAACCTCCGGCACCACTGACAAAGTCAGGTTTATTCCTTCGGACCGCGTCACGAATTCTACCTTAGCTACACATGCGTTTCAATATCTGCCCTTTTGCTTAGCATGTAATTCAGGTTTACTGGCAGGATGGGAAAAGGCCGCCCTGAAAGAGAAAGTCGACCAGGTACGTCAGGTCGCCGATATCAACCGGAAGTCCTCCGCTTGATTGCCCATCGACATTAGCCGCATCCATGCCGATAGGTGCTGCACCACCCGCAAAAAGGAAATCGACAAGATAGGTCAAGTCCGAAATGTCGGTAGGGTTTCCAGCTTCAACGAGACCATCAATATTCCCGCAGGCATATCCAATGACAAACCTGTAAACCGTTTCCGGTGGATTGGGTGGATCGTTAACAGTGGCGGCGGTATCATCGACCGTTTCAATATAATAGGAGACGGATGTCAATGGAGTGACTTGCGGTAGAGTTGCCGTGAACCAGGAATCCATGGCCACTTCATCACCATTGGTTCCGTCATCGGTCATCATAATCGGGAACATGCCGTCACCGGTGTCAACCAGGGCTGTAGCCGAAGCAAGCCCGGCCGAGGCGGTGATGTTGGCCGTTATCTTAACCTGGTCAATTTCAGAGGGAATCATCGGAACTGTTTTACTCCCCGAAATAGTTGTCGGGTAGACTTCAAGAGAATGGGTTGGGATCAGAGAACGACCATCAAAAGCCGGATAGTCGGGTGCATACCTGAAAGCACGAAAGCAGGATGTCCCTACGAATGGTTCACCTTGCACCGTTGCCCCGAATCTTCCGATCGGATTTTGGTATTTCCATACGATATCCCCGGCCGCGTTGACTTCCCTGAATTCCCCCAAAGGGCCTTGACACATAAAAGTATTTCCGTTGGCCAAACGCTGACAACTGGAAATGAAGTAGGCATAGAAATTGGACGGGGGAGTGTCGGTATAAGTCCAGGTTGACGAAGTGGGCGTATGGGCGGTGCCCGGTGATGGAATTGGGAAATTGCCCAGGGCGTCTGCCGGTGATTCTATCTCTACAATGGAGGAATAAAGCCACAAATTACCGTTATTAAAAGCTATCAGATTTCCCGCTCCCGGCAGTCCCTCGCCAATGATTTGGGCGTGATGCTGCCAGGAGAATTGCTGATTTGTCGAGTCTCCGGCTCGATAAGATTGTGGATTGCCCCAGCGATATAGAATATCCCCACCCATTCCCCGATCACCGCCGGTGTGGCCGGATGATTCTACTGAAGTCGTCGTGTGATCCAGAACCCACAGTTCGTTGAGATTCCTGAGGCTCAGAATGACCTGGTCATATTTGGCACTGTATTCCACACTGTTACCGTGCAGCCAGCTGGCTTCCCTGGGACCAAAGTTTACGTCAACCAGCTCCGGGTGGTTTTCGACAATGCCAAAATTCGATTTTAGAGGATCAAAATCCTGTATCAGGTGATCAAGAACTGTCCATTCCCAAACCTTGACTCCGCCTGAGGCTCCAATCGGATGAACTTCTATCACCTTCTCACCATAGATAATTGAATCTGTAACACCGGAAGTATCACGACCGGCCTCGGCAAACTGACTCTTGGTTCGCTTGTCTCGGCCCAGAATCAGGAGATTGCCGTTTGGAAGCGGCTCGATATCATGGTGTTGAATGAAACTGGAATCGGTAGACTGCCAGTCCCAGACCATATTGCCGTCCCAATCAAACTCAACAATGTGCGCCGTAATAGGTGGCAGCGTGAAAGCCATGTGAACAAGATTCCCGTTTTCACGAAGATAGGGGGTGCCCCAATAGGCATAGGTGGAATCGGTCCATGAGTGAAGTTCGCGCCCGTACTGGTCAATTATAAAGGTAGACGGTGAATTCATGGCCCGAACGAGCGTGTAGCTTTCATCGGAACCCGGCGCGTTCTTGAATAGACCAACTGTTTGCTGTGCTCTCAAATCCCCAATTGCAGCAATGGTAATCAGGAAGCTGAGTATCCAAAGTACTGCCTTGTGGAAATTCCTAAAGTGCGTCATAGCGTTTCTAAACGGACTGACACCGCGAATGTTCCTGACACGTACATGTTGCGTTTCAAATGCCATAAGTACCCTTTGTGACCTTATATCTCCGACTGTTCGCAGACAGGAGCCGGACCACCTCCAAAAACGAAGGCGACAAGATAGGTGAGATCGGATATATCCACCGGGAGCCCGCCGCTGCTCTGTCCGTCAATATTGGCCGCGGTCAGGTCAACTGGGGGAGAGCCTCCGGCAAAAAGAAAATCCACCAGGTAAGTCAAATCACTTATATCAGTCGGGTTTCCGGCCGTAGTTGATCCATCGATATTACCACAGGAATAGCCAACGGTGAATCTGTAAACTGATAGAACCGGATTCGGGGGATCAAAGATAACTGCCGCCGTGTCATCTACGGCTTCAAAGTAATATTCTATTCTCTTTCCATCCTCGTGTGCTCCGATCAGCACTCCATACTGACCGTCTCCGGCCAGACCGTCGGAGTTTAGTCCGTCATCAAACATAGGGAAGTGAACAAAACCGGCACCGGTGTCAACTACGGCATCGATAGAGTTCAGCCCGAGATCGGCAGTTGCAAAAGCGGTAATGGCGATAACTGAGTCATTGCCTCTCGGAGACTCTGGTATCGGGCCGGCCTCGGCTATCGTGACCGGGTTTAGTTCAATAGCTGAAACCGGTGTAAGATCATGCCCGCTAAAAGCAGAATATTCTGGATCAAAGTGGAAAGCTTTGAAGACCTGATTCCCGGTAGGGAGAGCGCCTTGAATGTACGGACCTATGGACCGCACCGGGACAACATAGCGCCAAACCAGTTCTTTGGATGGTGTGACCTCCAGCAACTCACCGGACGGTCCATCGGTAATGAGAGTGTTGCCATTTTTAAGTCGACGGACTCCGGAGATAAAAGTCGCAAACATTGACTCAGGCGGTGTTGCGGTCCATTCCCAGATGG